>NZ_CP025057.1:325833-651666 GCF_002813555.1 Spiroplasma floricola 23-6 | reverse complement strand
AATCAGTTTCTTGTTCTTTTTACAGCTTCTTTTCAGCCTTTTAATTCTTTTGTCATATCTTTTTGAGGTTTTACTTTAACATCAACTTTTCAATTTTCTTTTATCTCTTCTATATTTTTTCAATATCCAATAGCAAGACCTGCTAAATATGCAGCACCCATTGCTGTAGTTTCAACATTTTTAGGTCTTATTATTTCTCTATTTGAAATATTTGCTTGAAATTGAATTAAGTAATTATTTTTACTTGCTCCTCCATCAAGTTTTATAGTTTTGATATCTATTTTTGAATCTTTTTGCATTACATCAAAAACATCATTGGATTGATAAGCAATTGAGTCCAAAGCAGCTTTAATAATATGCTCTTTTCTAACTCCCCTATCGAGACCAAATATCCCCCCTCTTGAGTAAGGATCTCAGTATGGTGACCCTAACCCAGAGAAACTTGGAACAAAATATACTTGTCTTGAGTCTTTAACCAACTCTGAATAATATTCACTTAAAGGAGTTTGATAAATCATTCTCAAATCATCTCTTAATCATTGAAGAGTTGCTCCTGCCATCATTATTGAACCTTCTAATCCATAAACAAATTTATCATTAATTGAATATGCAATTACTGTTAAAAGTCCATTTTTACTTTCTACTTTTTCTTCTCCAGTGTTCATAAGTATAAATGCTCCTGTTCCAAAAGTAGTTTTAATATCTCCCTTTTCTAAACACATTTGTCCAAATAAAGCAGATTGTTGATCTCCTATTGAACTTGCAATTGGGATTTGATATTCAGAATTTTTTGATAGCAATCCAGGAAATGTATGACCATAAATTTCACTATTAGATTTAATTTCTGGCAATAAACTTTTTGGAATATCAAATATTTTTAAAAGTTCATCATCTCAACTGTGAGTTGAAATATTGTAAAGCATTGTTCTTGAAGCATTTGTATGATCTGTACAAAATACTTTACCTCCACTCAACCTTCAAATTAATCATGTGTTAACATTTCCAAAATACAGTTCACCTTTTTGTGCTTTTTCTTTGGCTCCTTTTACATTATCTAAAATTCATTTAATTTTACTTGCAGAAAAATAAGCATCGATAACTAATCCTGTTTTCTTTTGAATTATTTCTTTATACTTTTTAGAAAGATCAATACAGTAATCATCTGTTCTTCTATCTTGTCAAACAATTGCATTATAAATTGGATTCCCTGTATTTTTGTCTCAAACTATAACAGTTTCTCTTTGATTTGTAATTCCAATAGCTGCAACTTGTTCAGGTAGAATTTCTTTTGAATTTAAAGCTTTAAGCAATGTTGTTCTTTGTGTATTTCAAATTTCAATAGCATCTTGTTCAACTCATCCTTCTTCAGGATAGTATTGACTAAACTCTTTTTGATTTGAAACAACTATTTCTCCTTTTTTATTTACAACCAATGTCCTAGCACTTGTTGTACCTTCATCTAAAGTTACAATATATTTTTCCATATCTTTTCCTCTTTCTGTTTTAAAGTAGTTTTAATTTTTCAATAATATATTTTCTTCTTTTGAAATTCAATTTTCTTTTTCTTTTAAAGTTATTACTTTTTTTATCATATCAATTACATACTCTGCAATAGCTGGTGCTGCAGCTATACCAGGAGATTTTATTCCAGCAACATTTAAAAAGTATTTATCATTTTTTGCAAACTGAATATAAAAATCATCTGTTGCTTTATAAATTGGTCTAGATCCTGAAAATCTTTTTGCTATTTTTGAATAATCAAGATTGGGCATAATTTTTTTACCTATATCCATTATTAATTTTTCTTTTTCATTAGTAATTAAACTTGTCTCTTCTTTTCCAACACCTTCTTGTGAAGTTGGACCTACAAGAATATTTCCATCCATAGTTGGAGCAACAATAACACCTTTACCTCAAATTGTTGGAACTAAGAATATAATGTTATTTACAAAATTATCTTTTGATTTTTTTAAAACAATATATTCTCCTCTTCTTGTATCTAATTTGTATTCATCATAGCCAGCCATTTTGCTTATTTCATCTGCATAGTGCCCTGCACAATTAATAATCATTTTTGAATTATAATTACTATCATTTGTTTGAATAATAAACTCTTCTTTTTGTTTTTCAATCTTCATAACTTTTTGATTAAATTTAACATCACAAGAATTTCTTTTAGCATTTTTTAGTAAAACTCCAGTTAACTCAACTGCATCAATTGCAATTGAACTGTTACACAAAAGTGCTTTTGTTACTTTATTGCTAATATTTGGTTGCAATTTTAATACTTCATCTTTTTCAATTAATTTAATTTCTTCTTTTTCTAAACCATTTATAAATCCATTTTTATATAAAATTTCTAAATGTTTTTCTTCTTCTTCATTAAAAGCAATAACCAATGAATTAATTGGTAAATGTTTAAAGTCTAATTCTTTAAATCATCTTTCTCTATAAAGTTTTTTACCTCTTTGATTTAATTTGGCATTTAATTTTCCAGGAGTTGGATCAAAACCACCATGAATAACACCAGAATTTCCTGTTGTTGTTTCTAAACCATATGAAACATTTGATTCTAAAACTAAAATATTTAAATTATATTTGGATAACTCTCTAGCAATCGATGCTCCAATAATACCTGCACCGATAATACAAATATCATATTTTTGATTACTCATTTCATTTCCTCTTTTTCTTTATCTCATTCGTTTTTATCTTTATTAGATTAAAAATAGTAGTCCAACAATTACACCTGCAGCTAATGGAGCTGCAACTGGAATTCATGAATATTGTCAATCTGCTTTGACTTTATTTTTAACTGGCAAACACTGATAAACAATTCTTGGCATTAAATCTCTTACTGGATTAATTGCATAACCAGTAGTTCCTCCCAATGATAAACCTATTGCCAAAACTGCTATTCCAACAAATATTGGTCCCATAAAATTAGCTGTTTTAAATCATGTTGCTGATGCAAATATTGCCAATATTAAAACTGCTGTGCCAATAAATTCTGAAAAAAAGTTTAAAACTATATTTCTATATGTTGGGCCAGTACTGTGCATTGCTAAAACCATACTTGGTTCATTTTCTGAGATTGTATGTGTTATATGTTTGATATAAAAAATGTCTAATATAACTTGTGCTAAAATAGCTCCTAATATTTGTCCAAGTAAGATTAATGGTAATAAATAAAAACTACCAACATTTTTTTCTCATCCATTTGAGATCATTGCAATTGTCACAGCTGGATTTAAATGGGCTTTTCCCCCCATTGCAGAAGCAATAGTTGCTCCTAAAATTACTGCAACTGCCCATCCAATTGTTATAGCTATTAATCCTCCATTGTTACCTTTTGTGTTTTTTAAAACAACATTGGCAACTACTCCATTACCAAGTAGAATTAAAACCATTGTTCCAATTAATTCCGTTCCAAAGTGCATAAATCAATCGTTCATTTAGTACTCCTTTCTTTTAAGCACCTAACCCTCATTTATAGTATATAAAAAAAATTTCCATTTTAATAGAAAATTACTGGAAATTATTAAATAGTTTTATTAAATTTTAAATATTATTTTTTAGTCAATATCTATATTATAATCCTAAAGCAAATTTCAATAATATAAAGTAATAAAGTGCAACACTTGGTTGCACTTTATTACAAATAATTTAGCTTGCTTTTTCAATATATTTTCTTAATAGTTTACCTTCATCTTCTTCTAAAATATCTCTAATTTTAAAACCATATTCATAATGGCCTGGAAAAACTGAGAAGTTTTTATCAAATTTGTTAATAAATCAATTGAAAATTTCTTTTGCTTTTTTTTCAGATTCTTCATCTAAGTTCATTAAATCATCCATTAGATAACTTTCATCTTTAAAAATAAAATCTCCTACGAAAATAAATTTTTTTTCTGGAACTGAAAATAACAATGATCCATCTGTATGTATTTTCTTTCCATATATTTCTAAATTATATCCATTTACTTTTATTTTAGTATCTTTTGCTATAACTTTTAGATTTTTAATAGGTTGTAAAATATATTTTCCTACACCTTCAAAAAATTCACTTTGATTTTTAACAGAGTCAAAAAGATTTAATAAATCATCTTTTCCAATAAATACATTTGGATTATCTTGATTTTTACATATTTCATTTATTCCATAAAAATGGGCGAAATGTCCATGTGTAATAAAAATATCTGTAATTTTTATATTGTTTTCTTCAACGAATTTTATTATATCTTCATAAACTAAATATCCTGTATCAAATAATATAGCTTTTTTATTCTCATTGTGTAATAAAAAGGCATTTACCTTCTTAAAACCTCTACAAGTAAATACTTGTATCATTTTTGTCCACCGTCCTAATAATTTATAATTTTTATTCTGTATTTCTTTTCTTTTTTATCGTTGCTAAATTCCTAAATGATTATATATCATAAATGCTAAAAAAAAAAAAAAAAACATTTTTATCAGATAAAAATATTTTTATAAATAATATATTATTTTCCTCTTTTAACAGCATTCATTGTCTTTTTAATATCAGTTTCAGTAGGTTTTCTTCCCATACTTCTATACATAGCTCTAATTTGATTTTCATTAATTGGTGGATTTTCTCTAAGTTGTTTTTGAATAACTTTTCTTGTTATTATAAAACCAATAATTCCTCCAACCACAGCTGCACCTATTGCAATTAATAGAGCTCCTCATCAAACAATTGTCATATTTTATATTCTCCTTTTAACGGTTTCATTACTAATAATATCATATTTTTTATTTTAAATGATTTAAAATGTCTTTTGAAATTTCACTACTTGTAAATTTAATTTCTTTGATAACAT
Source organism: Spiroplasma floricola 23-6 (assembly GCF_002813555.1). Lineage (NCBI taxonomy): Bacteria > Bacillati > Mycoplasmatota > Mollicutes > Entomoplasmatales > Spiroplasmataceae > Spiroplasma > Spiroplasma floricola. Next base: position 646,825 of record NZ_CP025057.1, on the reverse strand, counting down.
CTCCTGCTGGAGCAGAATAGCCAAAAGTATCAATTCCATATGCTTTTCCACTATCTCCTAAGAATCTATGTCATCCATAAGTTGATGATAATTCTATTGAAAATCTAATTGTTTTTTTATCAATAATTGAATCTTGATAATCTTTTGATTGTTTTAAAAACTCATTCATATTTGGCATAGATACCACATTTACTTTTTGATTATTTTTTTCTAATTCATTTTTAACTTCTAAAGCAAGTGAAACTTCACTTCCTGTTGCTATTAAAGTAATATTTGCTTTATCAGTTTTGCTTAAAATGTAAGCTCCCTTTTTAACATCATCAACAATAGTTTTTGAGTGATCTAATTCTTTTAAATTTTGACGAGTTGCTATGATTACACTTGGATTATTTTTATTATTTAAAGCATTATAATAACTTGCAATAGTTTCTGCCATGTCACAAGGTCTATAAACGCTCATATTTGGTATACTTCTTAACATTGCAAGTTGTTCAATTGGTTGATGAGTTGGTCCATCTTCTCCAACTGCAACTGAATCATGAGTAAATACACTTAAAGTTTGTAATTTCATAATTGCGCTCATTCTTAAAGCTGGTTTTAAGTAATCTGCAAAGACAAAAAATCCTGATGCAACTGGTAGCAATCCACCGTGAAGTGCTATACCATTATTTATTGAGCTCATTGCAAATTCTCTAACTCCATACATGATATTTCTTCCCTTTTTAGAATTAAAATCATAGTTACCATCAGCACCTTTAATTTTTGTAGATTCACACAAGTCAGCACTTCCCCCAATCATTGCAGGAATGTTTTTACTCAATAAGTTAAATACTTCTCCACTACTTACTCTTGTTGCTTGCTCTGTGCCTTTATTTAGTGCTTCTAGCTCTTTTAAATCAATGTTTCAATCTTTATTAATTGATTTTAAAAGTTGTTCTGCTAATTGAGGATTTTCTTTTTGATAAACTTCAAACATTTTATCTCATTGATCGTTTTGAGCAACTCCTCTATTTAAAACATTTACTTTTCAAAAGTCAGAAACTTCTTTTGGTATTGTGAATTCTGGTTCATTTCAATTAAAATATTGCTTAACTGTTGTTATATCTGTTCCTAACGGAGCTCCATGAACTTTTGTAGTTCCTTGATTTGTAGAACCAATTCCAATGATAGTTTTTACTTCAATATATGTTGGTTTATCACTTTTTTGAGCATTTTCAATAGCTTTTTCAATAGCTTTTAAATCTTCACCATTTTCTACTTTTAATGTATTTCACCCTGCTGCTTTAAATTTTGCTTGAATATCTTCACTTTGTGCTACTTTGACAGGTGCATCAAGTTGAATATCATTTGAATCGTGTAAAACAACTAGTTTATTAAGTTTATATCTTCCAGCAAAACTTATTGCTTCTTGACAAACTCCCTCTTGTAAATCTCCATCTCCACACAATACATATGTAAAGTGATTTATAACTTCGTGTTTATCAGTATTGTACTTACTTGCTAAATGACTTTCTGCAAGAGCCATACCAACTCCCATAGCAAATCCTTGTCCCAATGGACCTGTTGTTGCTTCAACTCCCTGGGTATGACCAAATTCTGGGTGTCCTGGAGTTTTTGAATTCAGTTGTCTAAATTTTTTCATTTCTTCAATTGAAAGATCAAATCCTGATAAATGCAAAGCACTGTAAAGTAAAGCACTACCATGTCCTGCACTTAATACAAATCTATCTCTATTAAATCAAGATGGATTTTTAGGGTTTAAATTCATTAATTTTGTAAATAGTGTATAAACTATTGGACCTGCTCCTAAAACTATCCCTGGGTGTCCTGAATTTGCTTTATTAACAGCTTCTATACCCAAAATTCTTAGAGCATTTAAATTTTTGTTATCTTTATTCATTTTTCTTGAAAACCTCTCTTATTTATTCAAAATAATTATATCTATAAAAACAATAAAAAACCTTATCTAGTAAGGTTTTTTATCAATTTGATTAATAAAAATTAAATATTATTTTCTTATTGCTTTAATAGAAAATATGCTAAATGCACAAAGTAAAGCTATTCATATTAATAAAATAAATGATGAAATAATAATTTGTGTTGTATTTAAAGTTAATCCCCCTATTGCATTACCATAAAACATATATAGACATCCAAAAGGAGTTAAAGTTTCAATATAATTTTTTACATTCAACGTTCCCCCCAAATTGGGAACGTTTTTTTTTTTTTTTTATCATTTTTTATTCATTCTAATTCTATCATTATTATAAAAGTCCAATCATGCTCATGCTATTTCCATACATTGATTAATGTTTTCAATATGACATGTTCTTATAGTTTCATCTTTTAAACGACCATGAAAACTTTCATGTTTACCATTATGATGAGGTGTTCCTGGTTTTGAATAGCTTCTAATAATTTGTAAATCATTACATAAACTTATGTAATCCAGAGAGGTATATTGATTTCCATTATCTGAATGTAATAATATTGAACCTAAATATTTTTTATTTTTATATGCCATTTCTACAGCTTCAAGAACAAAATCTGTTTTTTGATTATCAATTCTTTTAGATTTTCCTATTATTTCTCCAGTTAAATTATCTTGAACTGTGCAAATATAACCTTTTTTTGTTTTAACTGAAAATTCAGTTATATCACTAGTTCAAATATTTTCAAAACCAATTTCTTTTGCTTCTTTTAAATAATTCTTTCTAATAGTTTCGTTATATCTTTTAATCTCATGTTTAGATTGTTTCTTAATGTAATATGCAATATGATTAAATTTTTTAAATATACGTTCTAATTTTTTATGATTAATTCTGAAAGGGTCAATATAATTTAATTTAAAATATAGGGCTCATCTTTTAGCACTATAAGCACTAAGGAAATTATTCCTTTCAATTTCTGAAATAACTAAATTCATAATTCTTGTATCATCCAGGAAATTCATTAAAGTTTTATTTTTTTTATATGTTGATGTTCTATTAATATTTAAAATTTTACAAATCATTGTTCTATTGCTCTTGGTATTTATCAATAATTGTTGAACTATTTCTTTTTGGTTTTGGCCTTGGAGGCTCATTGCTTTTTTAAAATATCATTCTCCTTAATTAATTCCTTATTGTAATCAAATAGAATTCCTACAAACAGATCATTTGCCTTTTGAGATATACTGTAATCTATTTTATAAGGTAAACGAGTTTTTGAATCACCAATATCTGTATTTTTGTATTTGTTTATTATTGTTCCAATTGATCCTGTAGTTGAGTTAAATTTTAATGCTATTTCCTTTAGAGAATAACCATTCAAACTTAATTCAATAATTTTTTCTTTTTCTTCTTGAGTTCACTTTCTAAACTTTTGTCCTTTTTTTGCCATATACTTTATCCTTTTCTATTATTGTATAAAAATTGTTGCCTAAATGGGGGGAACATTCATTTAAAAGTCAATTTTTTTGTTTTTCGCAAAATTTGACTTTTTTTTTTTTTTTTTATAATCACTATGAGTTTTTCAACTTAAATTGTTCACTTATTTGCTCTTTTAAAAATTACTTAAAAAGGAGAAAAATATGAAAAAATTACTAAGTTTATTAGGTACAGTGACTTTAATTGCCACATCAACTTCAACAGTTATAGCATGTGGTAAAAAAACAGAAACAAAAGATTCTTCAAAAGATAAAGAACCAGGAAATGATAATTTAGCTCAAGTTATACAAGATTTTCAAAATGATGTTACAAAAATCTATGATAATCACATTAACACAGAGGTTTTTAGTCAACTAATTGGTTTAGCAGAAACAGAAAAAAATCATTTATTTATTAAAAAAGATAATATTAAAACTTATTCTAAAAAAGAAAATGAAATAAAAGCAGAAAATAAAAAACAAATTGAAAATGATATTAATGTAATTTTAAAGACTAAATTATTAGAAGAAAAGTTAAATGAATTAAAAAAAGTTAATAAATATAAAATTATTCTTGATGAAGTTGACTCTATTTTTAAAGGAGTTGAAGTTATTTACAATGATAACTTCAAAATAGATTCAGGAGCACTTTCACAAGGAGTTTTTATTGGAAAATTTATAGTAGAGTTTAAAATTAATATAAACTACAAAGGTAAAAATGACATTGAAAAATTTGAAATAAAAGACACTTTAAAATACACTTCAACAGATAGTGAAGCTTTTAAATTAGCTGGAGAACAAATGCAAGAAAAAATTGCAAAAGAGTTTTTCCTATCTGAAGAAACAAAAAACTTCTCTAATTTTAAATGAAATGAAATAAAAAATGATAAGCAAGATTGAGAAGCATTCGGAGATTATAGTGAAAATATAAAAAAATATGTAAACTCAAATAACACTTATTCTCAGAATTTAATAAGTTTTATTAAAAAAAATTACTTTAAGAATTTTGAAAATCTAAATATGAATTTTAGTAAACAATCAATTTATAAAGAAGGAACTTTTGAAAACAATTTCTTAACAGCTTTTGAAAATAAAAACATGAAAAGCTTCAATAATTTCTCAAACTCAAAAGAAAAATCTCAAAAAATGTTTGAACTAATTTTTAGAAAAGATACTAATAGTCAAGAAAGTAAACAAATATTAAATGATATTTATTTAACTTCTTCTAATAAACAAGAATGATCAAAAGAATGAAATCAACTTAAAGATAATTATTTTAAAGAAATGAAATTCAGTGAAAATGAAATAAACAATATTAAAAAATTTGATTCATATAAAAGTTCAATTGCTAACTTTAAATTAAAAATAACAGGACTTTCAATTAAATTAGGTGATGATCAAAATAGCTATATTCATGAGTTGCCAGATTTCAATCTTATAAGTTCTTATTCTTATAACTCTCAAACAGAAATTAATTGAGATATGTTAAAAGAATTAATATTAAAAAATATAGTAAAAAATATTCAAGACTTTTATGGAATAGATACAGACTTTAAATATCCTGATTTTCAATCAAAAGATAATTATTTATTTAATTTAAAAAATAAAGAACTTATTGATATTTTGAAAAATTCAGGAGCTGCTAAAAATGAAATACATAGTATAGCAATTTTAAACATGATATTGAGTGGAAACTCAAAAGGAACATATTATTATAACACTACAAATTCTTTAAAAAGTTTACTAGAGAAACTAAATTTCACTTCATTTATAAGTAAAAATAATAGAAATAAAAAGTACTTTTTTAATTTAAATAATTTAGAAAATATTAAAGACGATGACTCTACAGGAACTAGTACAAAAGTTTTTCAAGATAATAAAGATATTATTGTTTTGAATAAAACTGGACTTACTTTTAAAAATAACAATTTATTAAAATCTCTATCTTTTGAAATGGGATATTTGAAATTTGCTATAAACATTGAAGACTTATTGATAAATAAAAATGGCGATACAAAAGAAATTATTAAATTTGTCGAATAACAAATATAAATTTTTAAAAATATTAAAATATTCTATTAAATTTAGAATATTTTTTTTTGATTAAAATCTAACTATAGTATTTTCTATTCCCTTTCATCTTTTAAATCTTATTCTTAAATTTTTTTCGCAAAATTTGACTTTTTTTTTTTTTTTATAATCACTATGAGTTTTTCAACTTAAATTGTTCACTTATTTGCTCTTTTAAAGATTACTTAAAAAAGGAGAAAAATATGAAAAAATTATTAAGTTTATTAGGTACAGTAACTTTAATTGCCACATCAACTTCAACAGTTATAGCATGTGGTAAAAAAACAGAAGTAAAAGATCAAGAAAAAGATAAAGAGCCAGAAAATGATAATTTAGCTCAAATTATACAAGATTTTCAAAATGATGTTACAAAAATTTATGATAATCACATTAACACAGAGGTTTTTAGTCAACTAATTGGTTTATCAGAAACAGAAAAAAATCATTTATTTATTAAAAAAGAAAATATTAAAACTTATTCTAAAAAAGAAACTGAAATAAAACCAGAAAACAAAAAAGAAATTGAAAATGATATTAATGTAATTTTAAAAGCTAAACTATTAGAAGAAAAGTTAAATGAATTAAAAAAAGTTAACAAGTATAAAATTATTCTTGATGAAGTTGACTCTATTTTTAAAGGAGTTGAAGTTATTTACAATGACAACTTTAAAATTGATTCAGGAGAACTTTCACAAGGAGTTTTTATTGGAAAATTTATAGTAGAATTTAAAATTAATATAAACTATAAAGGTAAAAATGACATTGAAAAATATGAAATAAAAGATACTTTAAAATATACTTCAACAGATAGTGAAGCATTTAAATTAGCTGGAGAACAAATGCAAGAAAAAATTACAAAAGAGTTTTTCCTATCTGAAGAAACAAGAAACTTCTCTAATTTTAAATGAGATGAAATAAAAAATGATAAACAAGATTGAGAAGCATTTGGAGATTATAGTGAAAATATAAAAAAATATGTAAACTCAAATAATACTTATTCTCAGAATTTAATAAGTTTTATTAAAAAAAATTACTTTAAAAATTTTCAAAATCTAAATATGAATTTTATGAAGCAATCAATTTATAAAGAAGGAACTTTTGAGAACAATTTCTTAACAGCTTTTGAAAATAAAAGAGTAGAAAATTTTAATAACTTTTCAACTTTAAAAGAACAATCTAAAAAAATGTTTGAACTATTATTTAGAAAAGATACTAATAGTCAAGAAAGTAAACAAATCTTAAATGATGTTTATTTAACTTCTTCTAATAAGCAAGAATGAATAAAAGAATGAGATTTACTTAAAGATAATTATTTTAAAGAAATGAAATTTAATGACAATGAAATAAACAGTATTAAAAAAATTGATTCATATAAAAGCTCAATTGCTAACTTTAAATTAAAAATAACAGGACTTTCAATTAAATTAGGTGATGATCAAAACAGCTATACTCATGAATTACCTGATTTTAATATTTTAAGTTCTTATTCTTATAATTCTAAAAAAGATATTAATTGAGAGTTACTAAATGAACTAATTTTAAAAAACATAGTAAAAAATATGCAAGAATTTTATGGAATAGATACAAGTTTTAAATATCCTGACTTTGATTCAAATGATAATTATTTATTTAATATTAAAAATAAAGAGCTTATAGATATTTTCAAAAATGATAATACTTCAAATAGTGGTAAATATAGTATTGCAATTTTAAATATGATTTTAAGTGGAAATTCAAATGGATCATGATATCTTTCAAGAACAAAATCTCTAAATGAATTGAGAGATAAACTAAACTTTTCTCAATTTATTAATAAGGAGTATATTTTAAGAAGAGAATACTTTATCAATTTAAATAGTTTAGGTACAATTTTTGATTCAAAAACTACAGGTACATCTTGAGGTGTTTTTGAAAAAAATAGTGACATTATTAATTTTAATAAAAATTCAATATCTTTAAAAAATAATAATTTACTTAAATACATTACTGTTGCATTAGGATATTTAAAATTTACAATAAATATTGAAGACTTATTAATAAATAAAAATGGAGATACAAAAGAAATTATTAAATTTGTAGAATAGTAATTTTATATTAAAGCAAAGAAATAATAAATATTGAAAAAACCCCTTTTAAAGTTTAAAGGGGGTTTTTATTTTATTAATAATTAAGTTTTAATATTTTTTACTTGCTTATATTTATGGAGTTTAGTTTTTCTTTAAGTAAGTAAATATAACTATATAAACTTATAAAAAAATTAAAAAAAGAATATTTAAAATATTCTTTTTTTAAAAACTAATGTAAGATTTTTTTAATTGATTCTATTTCCAATAATATCTTTTGAATTGCTGAATCAATATCATTATTGTAAAAAATAACACTATACTCTTTTTGTGTAAAGGAATCTGTATATGTATACACATATTTTTCAAGAGACATTTTATTTACATCTCCACTTATTCTAGCATTTGAAAGAGCTGCTTTTAATGCCATTTCTTGAGATGAATAATAAATATAATTATTTGATTTTGGAGCTTTTACTTTATATACTAAGTATCTTCCATCGCTTATAATAGAGTCATAAGATTTTTTTACATCTCAATTTCAATTTTCAATTTCTTTTTTATGAACCATTTTTGATTCTAAAAGAATATTATTTTGCAATTCTCTTATTGCCTCTTGTTCAGAATTACCACTTTCAATTGCGTTTTCAAACACATCATAGGCAATATATCTTTTTTTAAGACTTAAATTTGCATTTGCAAATTGTTTTTCTCTTGCCTCTTCGTAAGTGTTTGCCAATAATTTACCATCTGGACTAGATAAATCTGCATTTGATCCATATGAGTATTTTAAAACAGCATTAAATTTTCCTTGTAAAGCTATAAAAGAATCTAATTGCTCTTTTGTTGCATAGAAATCTGGTCTTAATTGATACATAATTTCTTCATTAACAGTTACAGGATTATTTAATAAATCATTTTTTACTCTCTGTCAATCATAGTAACTTTTAATTAATGAGTAAGCTGTTCCTTTTGCATAATTTACATCATATAATAAATCTTTATAAACAGATTGATCAGAATTTTTAATAAAATTTTCTTGTAAAATATCTTCATATCTTACTAATTTATTTTCATTTCCAGGAAAACTTGTTATATTTTTTTGAAAATATTCATCAAATCATGAATCATACATAATTGATTTGTCTTCTCTTGTTGATTCTTGAATAGAATATCTTTTTGAAAACTCTCCAACTGAATCTACTAACTGTTGTTTGCTTTTATCATAATAAGTATTTATTTTTGATACAGTTTTATTTGTATATGTATAATGATCAAAGCTTGGTTTATTTTTACCAAAACCCGCACTTCATTTCGGAAGTAATTTGACTGTAGCTGTTACTTTATTTGAGTTTTCAATTAAATCAAAGTCTCTATATCAATAATATCTTCCAATACCTGCACCTCCACTTTCCACACCTTCACTTCATTTTACAATATTTTTGAAATCATCAATCATATCTTTTGTTGAAGAGTATTTATTTGCAAAAGTTATTTGTGGTCTTGATCCAGAATAATAAATTTCTTGACTTCTTCCAGGATATGCAATTCTTAGTTCGTTTTTATCTTTTATTTCAAAAGAAAGTTTATTTTGATAATCCATATCTGATATTTCATAAAAATATGAATCAAAGAAATTCTCTTTTAATTCTCTTTTCATTTTTTTATACAATATATCTTTATTTCCATATTCTATTATTGGTTGAAGTAATTGATTGCCCTCTAAACTTTTAGTTTTGTTTACAAAGTAGCCTTCTTCAAACGTATTTAACAAATTATTAATATCTTTTAAATTAAAAGCATTATAGTACTTGTTATTATGAATATAATAAAGCGATTTATTAATTTTCATTTTATCTTTTTGATTTATTTTAGCTTCTTCTGGTGAATCAAATCATTCTTCTTCATCATAGCTGTATTTTTGTCTTACAAGACCTCCATGTGTATAAATGTCTAATGCTTTTTGACTTGTTTGAGCAATGTTTCCAAAAGCATCTCTATATACTGGTAAGAATTTGTCCATATCAATATCATATATTTTTGTTTCATCTAAAGTCATATGTTCATAATCTTTAATTATTTTGCTTGGATTTGATGAAGTAAATTCACTTTGAACAATTGAATTAGAGAGAATATATTCATTTAATGATTCTTGACTTGTAAAAATTTTTCCATCATATTCACTGTAAACTTGCTTTCCTAAATAAAATTTATTTTCTTCAATATCTTTTCTTAAAAACTCAATAAAGTTTTCTTCTTCATTTATATTATTTGAATTTATAAAAGGAACAATAGATGCACTTGAAAAACTAGATATAGCTGAAGCTATTAAAATATGTTTTAACATTAGAAATTTCCCCTCCACTATCTGTAAAATCTTTTTGTGAAACAACTTCGATTTGACTGTTAACTCATTGAATAAATTGTTGATTATTTATAAACTCTACACCTTTATAGTCATAAGTCTTTTCTTCTCTATTATATGAATAAACTTCATAATTTACTTTTTTATCAAGATAATTCATTGCCTCTAAGTGACTTCTAAAATATTTTATTTGACCATAGTAACTCATTTCATAAATATCAAAATCATAGCCATTATTTTCTTTTAAAAGATCATATGATTTAGTTTGAATTAAATCTGTATTTATAATTGTTTTTGATTCAATATATTGATTAGCTTTAATATAATCTTTAATTTCTTGTTCTGTATCTTTTACAATTTTATTATTATAAATTTTATAACTATAAACTTTTTGATAATTATCTAAATAATCAACTTTATTTTTTAATTGCTGAATTGCTATATCTTTATTATCATATGCTCCTCCAAAGCCATCAAGATAATATTCCTTTCCTGTATTTTCATAATATTGTTTAAATAATCTTTGAATATACTCTTCGCTTTGTTTAGAAACTTCTTTTTCATATTCATAAGCACTAATACAACTATCTTTTCTATTTTTTTGTTCTTCATCAGTACTACAAATTTTGTTTATATTTAAAATATGATTATTATCTTTGCTTAACACTGAAGTAAATAACTCTTTTGTTTTTAAAAAGTTTTCTGGTTTTTTATAAATTTCATATTTTAAATCATCAATTGCAATTTTCTTATCTTTATAATATTTTCCATTAAATTCATATAATTCATTTAATTCTTTACCATCTTGTTTTGGTGAAAAATAACTTAAAGGACTTTGATTTAAAACATGAATGTTTTGATCTTGAACTCTTTGAGCAAAAGAAATATCTAATAATGGTATTTTAAAAGTTGGTTCAAAATAATATAGTGATTGATTACTATCTAATTTTGCTTCATAGGTTTTTAGTGAAATAAAACTCAACATTTGTCCTAAGTTTCATACTGCAGATATCATTTCTGGAATTGCTAATAATAAAGCTGCAGGACCAATATAATTAGTTGTAAAATCTAAATTTAATCCTAATTCTTTTATTAATAAATCACTATTATCAATAAGAGTTTCAGTTACTAATTGATTATTTTTTTCTACATTTGTTGTAAACTCTTTCTCATTTTTATTTGTAGTTGTTTTCATTTTTCCAATATTGTCTGTTACTTTTCCAATATTGTCTGTTACTTTTCCAATATTGTCTGCTATAGAGCCAATTATTTCCATGACTTTATCCATTCTTCTTAAAATATTTTCTGCAATATCTCAAAGTATTTTTTTAGTTCCCCCATCATTAAAGAAAGCATTTGTATTTAAAAACAAACTGTAAATATCATCAAATGAGATACTTGAATCTAATAAAATATTTGCTCCATTTTTATCATTGTTAATATCTAACATATTGTTCATAAACTCTTTTTGAGAGTTTAAAATTTCTACAACTATTTGTTTTAAAGTTAATTCTAATTCATCTGTTTTAATATCCAAATCATAAATTTTTGTAATATCTAAAAATCTCTTAAAAGAAATTAATAATCTATAAAAATCATTTAATTCAGAGTCTTTTATATCATCAAGTCCATATGATAAATCCTGTTGTAAATTTTTAGATAAGGATTTATAAAATTTATCTTCAAAATTTTTTAATAATTTAATATCTAAATTTAATTTATTAAATGTAGTTTCTAAAAATTTTATCATTTCATAATTGCTTTGAACAGGTTCTTTAACTAAAGAATCTAATACTAAACTAGTAATTCCAGCAAAAGCTCAACCTGCAATTGGTAAAGCAAAAGCATTTACATCATATGATTTAATTGGTTGAAATTTAGCAACAGAGTTAACTGCTTCATTACTTTCAAAATATTTTGGACCTACAAAATATCCTGAACTACTTTTTGTATTTTGAGTTACTCAATAAGATGATCTATCAGCATTTAAAACAGGTTTAATATTTTTATCTATAATTTGATCATCTAAATCATTCATTGCTAATAAAAACTCTGAATAGTTTAAATTTGAAAAATCTTTTCCCTGATATTCAAAACCTTTTACAGTATTATCTCTTAGTCAAGAAGTAATTTGCTCTTTTGTTTGACACATTGCTCCTTGTTCATAACAAATAGTTTTTATTGCATTATCTTCTAATTGTTTTAATTTAACATTTAAATAATATTCTCTGGCACTATAAGTGTTATCAAATACTTGACCATCAACTTTATAATTTAAAGAATAGTTATTTTGAAAAGTTTCTTTGGCATCTTTTTCTGATAAAAAAGCTGATCCATTTAATCCTTTGTAAACTTTTTGCATTTTTTCATTGCTATTAGTTTTTACAAGCGATGATAACTCACCAGATGTATTTATTAGATAATCATTGGGATTGCGCTTAGTTGTAATATTTTTTATTTTAAATTTATTTTCAATATATATATCTAATTCGTTTTTAGTATTAAAAACTTTATCATCAAAAATATATTTATTGCTTTCAAATGAATAATTATTATTAATTGATCTACTATATTAATACTGATATACTTCATCTTTAGATTCAAAATATTTATTATCAAATTTATAATAAATATTTTCTTTTGAGTTACTCTTTAAAAATAAAGGTAATGAGATTGATAAAAACAATGAAATAATAAGACCCACTATTGAAAATAATACTAAAGGTTTTTTTATTTTTATTGAACTTTTTTTTCCTATTAGTTTATCAACAAATTTGGATAAGGTATTTTTATTATTTTTCATTATTACACCTCCTACTCATAAATTAACAAAAAAAAAAAAAAAAAGTCTAGATATATTTCCAAAAATAATATATTTTTTTGGAAATATTTTAATATCATTTATTTTAATATAAAATATAATTGTTCAAGGAGAAATTAAATATGAAAAAACTTTTATACATTATTTCAGGACTATCAGTTACAGTCTTTCCAACAAGCAACCTAATTAGTTGCAAAACAAAGCCAAAAATTGATCAAGACTACAATATTCCAGAACTTAATGAACAACCAAAATCAATAGAAGAAATTGAAAAACTAGCATGTGAAGCATACGATAAAAACCAAGAATACTTAAATATCAAAAATGAAAAGTGAAATAAATATAAGCAAAGTATTTTAAATTGAAATGAATTAGGCGATGAAGAAAAAAATAAACATAGAGAAATTTTTTTTACTAGTTCATTAGAATATCAAAAACAATTAATTTTTCAATTTTGATGAGGTAGCACATATCAATATAAAATTTATCAATTTAATCCAGAATACAAAAAAGAATTAATGACTCTTAGCGGATACAAATTAGATTTAAAAGCTGAAAACAAAGAATTATATTCTTATTCTCTTAAACTTTTTTTGAATAATGAATATCTAACTAATAATACAAAAGAACACATACAAAAAATATATAACTGAGGAATACAAGACAATCCAAATGCAAGAAATAAAAAATAAATTTATTAATTGTTTAAGGAGAAATTAAATATGAAAAAACTTTTATACATTATTTCAGGACTATTAGTTACAGTCTTTCCAACAAGCAACCTAATTAGTTGCAAAACAGAGCCAAAAATTGATCCAGATTACTATATTCCAGAACTTAATGAACAACCAAAATCAATAGAAGAAATTGAAAAACTAGCATGTGAAGCATACGATAAAAACCAAGAATATCTAAATATAAAATTAGAAAACTGATTAAAATACAGAGACAATATTAAAAATTGAGATAATTTAAAAGAAGATGAAAAAGATGAACATAAAATAAATTTTTTTAGTAATTCAATAGAAACTCAAAAAAGTGAGATTTTTCAATTTTGATGATTTGGAACATATCAATATAAAATTTATCAATTTAATCCAAAATATAAAAAAGAATTAATAACCCCATTAGGATATAAATTAAATTTAGAAGCTAATAATAAAGAAAGATATGCTAACAATTTAAACGGTTCTTTGAATTATAGATATTCAACTGTTCATACAAAACAACACATACAAAAAATATATAACTGAGGAATACAAGATAATCCAAATGCAAACAATAAAAAATAGAGATATTTTTTATGACACAAAAAATAGAGATATTTTTTATGACACAATAACTATATAAATAAAAAAAACTAATCACTTGAAAATTTTTATATCCAAAGTTATTGAAATTATAATACTCAAGTCTGATCAATATACTTAATATTTTTTTATTTCTCTATTTTTTAATAATATTTTTCTAGAACAATGAAAAAAATATTATTAGTCTTAATAAAAAAGTCAAATAGATTGACTTTTTACAAGTTATAAAATTTTTAAAAAATTCATCAGTTATTACTCATATATATGCTACTATTAAATTTTATTTCAAATTTTATTATTCCAAATAAATTAAAGGTCATGTATCTAAAATCATTTAAATAATAACCACTACTCGATGAGCTATTTAATTTAAAATATCCACCTTTATTTTGATTTATAAATGAAGCATTTTGATTTCTAGTATAATAGAACATATTTTTTAAGGAAAAAAATATATTATTATTTATTAAAGAATTTATTTCAAGATTATTATTACTTAATGTTGAAAATAGTTTCTTATAATAATTACTAGAGAAACTAGATAAATAAGAATTCATTTCAGCTTCATTTAAATCGCTTTTTGTAGAAACATTATTTCAAATTTCTTGATTTTTAAATGTTAAATCTAAAATATAATTGTCATTACTTTGTAAATCATCTACATTAGGTTTATAAATATCTTTATAAATATTAAATAACTTCATTGAAAAAGTTGCAAGACTTTCATAATTTCCATCAGTTATTCCATTTATTGAATAAGAAGTTACTAGTTTAAAATCAGGTAATTGATGAATGTAAGTTGATTCACCTTTTCCAATTTTTATGCTTGGTCCAATAAAATCAATATAACCTATTGCTACTGCAAACTTATAATTTAAAGTTTCTTGGTATTTAGATATTTCATCTTTGCTTAAAAAAGTATTTAAAAAATTATTTTGTATAGTTTTATAATTATTTCGAACCTTATTTCATTTAAATGAACTGAATTGATCATTTAGAAAAAATTTGTTTAATTCATTTTTATCGCAAAGAAGTATTTTATTTACTTTTTCTTTTTCGTTTTGATTTTCTAAATTAAAAGTTGAAATATCATTTTTTTCATCATTTGAATATAAATTATTTATAATTAAATATTTACTATTTTGTGTTGCAAAATTATCTGTTTTGTAAATACTTTTTTTATTATAGCTTATATTAATTGATGGGAATTGTTGTTTAAAGTATTTATTATTAATAGTGCTTAATAATGCATCATGAAATTCATTATTTTCATTATAATATTCTTTTAAAATATTATTTGAAGATAAATAAGCATCAGAGTCATCACTATTTTCTTTAATATCAATTCATTTTAAATTTACATATTTCTCAGTTTCTGAAGAGATAAACATATCCTTTGCAATATTTTTATACATTTTATCTCCAACTTTTTTAAATGAATCATTGTCTGTTGAAGTATACTTCAGTGTTTCAGATAGTTTAAATTTCTCAGTATCATTAAGTCCTTTATAGTGAGTTACAATTTTATAATCTATTATTATATTTCCTATATAACTATTTTCAACAATTTCTCCTGAGTTAATTTGAAAGTTATCATTAAAAACTAACTCCACGCTTTCAAAAACATTAGATATCTCACTAAGAATAATTTTGTATTTATTAATTTTTTTAAGATCATTTAATTTTTCTTCTAATAATTTTATCTTAAATAGTTTCTCAATATCATTTGCCAATTGCTTTTTGTTTTCTATTGTTAATTTATTTTTGTTCTCTGGTTTTGAAAATTTTAAAATATTTTCTTTATTTACAAACTCATTATTTTTTTCTATAATTTCAACACCAATTAAATTTTCAGTGACTTCTTTTTCATAGTGCTCTGTTCAAATTTTTGTTACGTCTTGTTCAAAGTCTTTAACTATCTGAGTAATATTTTTTTTGGACTCTTCAAGTTTTTTTTCTGGTTTTGTACCACAAGCAACTACACTAACAGCTGATGTTGATACAAGTCCAATTGTTGCCAATACACTTAATAATTTTTTCATTTTCCTCCTTTTTTAAAGAGCTGTTAAAATACAAATAAACAATTCAAATTGATATCAATGATTATATAAAAAAAAAAAAAAAATCAACTTTTTTAACTTTTTTAGGGAATGTTCCCCCCATTTAGGCAACAATTTTTATACAATAATAGAAAAGGATAAAGTATATGGCAAAAAAAGGACAAAAGTTTAGAAAGTGAACTCAAGAAGAAAAAGAAAAAATTATTGAATTAAGTTTGAATGGTTATTCTCTAAAGGAAATAGCATTAAAATTTAACTCAACTACAGGATCAATTGGAACAATAATAAACAAATACAAAAATACAGATATTGGTGATTCAAAAACTCGTTTACCTTATAAAATAGATTACAGTATATCTCAAAAGGCAAATGATCTGTTTGTAGGAATTCTATTTGATTACAATAAGGAATTAATTAAGGAGAATGATATTTTAAAAAAGCAATGAGCCTCCAAGGCCAAAACCAAAAAGAAATAGTTCAACAATTATTGATAAATACCAAGAGCAATAGAACAATGATTTGTAAAATTTTAAATATTAATAGAACATCAACATATAAAAAAAATAAAACTTTAATGAATTTCCTGGATGATACAAGAATTATGAATTTAGTTATTTCAGAAATTGAAAGGAATAATTTCCTTAGTGCTTATAGTGCTAAAAGATGAGCCCTATATTTTAAATTAAATTATATTGACCCTTTCAGAATTAATCATAAAAAATTAGAACGTATATTTAAAAAATTTAATCATATTGCATATTACATTAAGAAACAATCTAAACATGAGATTAAAAGATATAACGAAACTATTAGAAAGAATTATTTAAAAGAAGCAAAAGAAATTGGTTTTGAAAATATTTGAACTAGTGATATAACTGAATTTTCAGTTAAAACAAAAAAAGGTTATATTTGCACAGTTCAAGATAATTTAACTGGAGAAATAATAGGAAAATCTAAAAGAATTGATAATCAAAAAACAGATTTTGTTCTTGAAGCTGTAGAAATGGCATATAAAAATAAAAAATATTTAGGTTCAATATTATTACATTCAGATAATGGAAATCAATATACCTCTCTGGATTACATAAGTTTATGTAATGATTTACAAATTATTAGAAGCTATTCAAAACCAGGAACACCTCATCATAATGGTAAACATGAAAGTTTTCATGGTCGTTTAAAAGATGAAACTATAAGAACATGTCATATTGAAAACATTAATCAATGTATGGAAATAGCATGAGCATGATTGGACTTTTATAATAATGATAGAATTAGAATGAATAAAAAATGATAAAAAAAAAAAAAAAACGTTCCCAATTTGGGGGGAACGTTGAGGGAATTAAATTTCTATAAATAATATTAATAAGTAAACTACTCTATTTTTAATTTTGTATTTGTATGTATTTGTATTTACTTTTAGTTATCTTGCTTATTTTCATCTATAAAATTCTGTACTAAATTTACAAATTCATTTCAATTTTCTAAATATTCTTTAAGTTTTTCTAAACCAAGCTTAGTAATTTTATAATATTTTCTTACAGGACCATTGCTTGATTCTGCCAAGTAATATGATACCAAGCCCTTATCAACTAATTTTTTAAAAATAGCATAAGCTGTAGATTCATTTATTGAAATAAATTTATTTAATACTTTGTTTAATTCATATGCATAATAATCTTGTTTTTTTAAAAGGTCTAAAATAATCATATCTAGGACCCCTTTTTTTAATTGAATATCCAAATTTAAAATTTAACCTCATCTGGATTATATGTTATAGTGAAAATAATACTTGAAATGTTAAAAATTTTTAAATTTAAAGAAACATTAACTGGCTGCAAATGATAATTATTGAAATTCTTATCTTGTTTTATTTCATAGTCAAAATTTAAAGAAGATTTAAAATTATAATCTCTTTTAACTTTTAATTCACTTTTTAATTCTTTGTCTTCTATTAGATTGATTTTATATCAACTATAATCTCTTAAAAAACTATAATTAAAATTCAATTTTTCATTATCTTTAGTTTCCATAAAACTTGAATAGTTTAATGTATCTGTTTTAGTATTAATCATATTCCCAGACAATGATGCTCCCCCAATTGTTTTAGGTCCAGCAAAAGTTCCAATTACACCTGCAAACGTAAATAGAGAAAATACACTTAATAAAATTATTATAATAATTTTATTTTTTTTACTTTTGACTTTATCTGTTTTATTATAAATTTCCATTTCTCTGCCAACTACAAGTTCAATTGAAATTTTAAAAAATAGTTTTTCAAATTTATATATTTCTATTCCTATATAGAAAAATAAAATTGCTAACAAAGGTAACAAACCTAATGATAAAAATGTTCCCCCAATTGCTTGTAAAGTTTCAAAGTTAAGTCAAAATAATACTAAAGAAAATAAAAATCCAACAATTAGTACAAAACTTGTAGTAAAAAATATTATTGAAAAAAGAAATACAAGTATTTGAGGTAATATAGTTGATAATCCCAAAAGCATTTTTGCTAATCCTGATGATTTATACTCCTTAGCTTTTTCTTTTTTAATATCAATTTCTAACTCTTGATAAATATTGCTTGCAATTGACTCTGGACTTTCAAAGCTATTAATAATATCTGTAGTTGATTCTCCACTTTTATAACGATCATAAATTTGTAAACGATAATTTGAAATAAAATCTTCTCTATCTTTTGGTTTTAAAAATCTAAGCTGTTTTTCAAGATTTTTTAAAAATAAAATTTCTATTTTCATTTTTTATTCCCCTTTTGATGAAGTTTCTTCATCTTCAACACCAACATTTTCTAATAAATCAATATTATATTTTTTTTCATAATATATTTCTCTAACAAAAATAATTCAAACAATTAATGAAAATATGCTAATAATTGATCCAACTCCTGAAAATAATAATTTTATCTCATTTTTGCTATTTATTTTATTTTTTAAATCCATTGCCAATACAATACCTATTCAAATATTTGCATATAAAAAATATATTGAAAATAGTCAAAGCAATAAAATTGCTTCATTTGTTAATGGGTATATGCTTTGTACCACTGCTGCTATTAACAAAGACAATGTTGACATAGTTTGTAATATTAATGTAACTATACATGCTTTAATTCTTTGCGAATTAATCTCTTTTAATTTTATATTCATTGTTTTCTCCTATCACTACTATAATATAGTTAGTATTATACATTGTCAAGTAGTATAATATAAGATATTTCATTTTTATTTTTAATAAAACTATTTTTACTATAATAATCATATTATTAATTTTAAAAAGCTAAAAATATAAATTTTTGATAACGTACAAGTTACTTTTAAAAAAATTGTCAGAATAAGATTCTATAAAATTAGTTTTAGTTAAAACTTTATTCAGATTTTTTCTAAAATATTAAAATAAAAAAAATAATCTAAAATACTTTAGATTATTCTTTGCTTCTAATTATTTTATTCAAAGTAACATTGAGTTATTTTAAACAAATTAACGAGAGATTATTTCATTGCCAAAATAATTAAATGTTAATTCCAATTTTCCTGTAAGATAATTTTTATATTTACTTCCAGTATCTTTAAGAGTTTCAAAAACTGCTTTATAATAGTTTTTATCTATTTTATTAATTTTTATACCTTCTATATCAATGTCATTTACTAAAATTGTTAAATATTGTAATTTATTTGAGAAATTTAAAGTAACGTATTGAGAGAAAATTTGAAAAGGATTTACAGTTTTAAGTATTCCTAAATCATTTTTTACATTAGTTCCTCCTTCTTTTGCAAGATTATTAATATCAATTTTTTCAGAAGGTCAATTAGGATTTGGTCCAGTCACATTAAAATCTAATGTAATTTGTCCATAAAATTTATCCCTATTTTTTTTATCAAAGTCTTTAAAATTTAATATTGCATTTTTATCTGTTATTGTAATATTCTCACTGTTTAACATTTCCTTTGCAATATCATCAATTCTAGAAATTAAGTTTAAATTATTAAAGATCATTTTCATAAGTACAGTTTTTACTCTATTATCTTCAATGTCTTTTAAATTAGTTTTTAAAATTACATCTTTTAGATATTTAGAGTTAGAAATTTTTTGTTTAACTTCAATTTTGTCATTTTCATTTAATTTATTTTTTATTACAAAAAAATAGTTTCCATTTCTTAGTAAATTATCTTCTAAACCTTTTTCTAGAATCATTTTATTGCGAGTTATATCTCAGCTTAAATTATTTAAATTATATCCAGCTAATTGTAAATACTTATTTAATTCATCAATTAAATCATAAGTATAAACATATTTTTTGACATCTATTTTTTTACTGTCAAAACCTTTAAAACCATATTGTTTTATCAAATATACAGGTTCTGGTCTTATTATTTCTTTATACTCTGTTGTTGTTTTACAAGAAAGCACACTAAAAGAAGTTGATGTTGTCATTGAAATAGTTGTTAAAAACATTAATATTTTTTTCATTTATTCTCCACCTAGCTTTCTTGAACAGCTAATAATAAATTAATTCTTTTTAAAATAAATCAACTTATTATTGAAGCTAATATATAAATAATTCATACTAATAAAAATGTTGATATGCTATATCATCATGTTGTTGCAAAAAATGGAACAACAATACCTGAAGTAATTAGATTTGAAGAAACAATTTGAACTATTAAAATACCAAATCCTATACCAATTAACGTAGTTATAAGAACTATAGGAATATACATTCCGATAAATAACTTAATTATATAAAAGTTTTTATATCCAAGAACTTTTAATACAGCTATATTTTTTTGATATTTAACTATTACTAAGTTAACTATTAACATAATTATAATTACACAAATTAATAAGAAAATAGTTGTTACATAATAGACAATAACTTTTGCATACTTCATTATACGTGACATTATTTCTAAAGCTGCTTGTTTTTGATCAATGGATTTAATTGCCGATATTTGATATCCTGAAATAGTTTGAGAGTTTACAACTCCACCATTCAAACCATAACTTGAGAAATCTCCAAATTGTTGACTTACAGTAATTCCCTTACTTAAATCTGCAAAAGAATTATCTTTTGAATTTTTGTAATTGAATATTGGATATTCACTTTCAAAAAGTTTAAGTATATCTTCTCTTTTTGAGTCTTGTTCAACTCACTTTTTAAAACTCTCAAATTTATTTTTATACTCATTTTGAGAATAATTCTTAATTTCTCAATCTCCTATTTTTTGAATAAATTCTTTTAACACAGAATTTGCATTATCTTTATCTTTTGGATTAATTCACTCTTTAATAAAATTTTGAAAAAGAATTTGTTCGCTTTTATCATATCCATATATTTTTTTTACACTATTATTTTGAACTCATGCTTTTGCACTTCCATATTGTCGAGATATACCAACAACTTTATAAGTTTTATTTTCACTCACTCTTTTTTTAGTAACTCTTCCTGAATCTACTTTTTCAGACATTTCTGTTGGTTTTGTCATTGTTTCAGATGTTGTATCTAAATCTGTATTATAAACAAATTGATTATCATTTTGAGTTATTTGTTTATTTTTCCATCCTTTTTGTTTAGAACTTACAAGAGATCTTGAATACAATTCTTTAGAATTTGTATATAACTCTCCTTTAGCATCCATTTTTGTTGTATCTCAACTATATGGATCTAATTCTTTTTCATTTACAGCTAAAACTTTTTTAAAATGTTCAACATCAATTGTTTCTCCAACTTTAGCTTTTAAAATTTTTGCTAGAGAAGAATTTAAAACTATATTATTTTCATCTTCAAAAAGTTTTTCTTTTAAATTATTATTATTGAAATCAAAAAGAGATTGAGTTCTATTTTCTTTATTAAGACCATATATTTTAAAAGTTTTATTTTTAAAAGCAGCTTCAATTGCAATTCCTAAGTCATTTGTTGATTTAACATAAGGTATTATATTAAACAAAGCATTAAACTGTTTGCTTTCATCCAAAAAACTTTCTGAAATAATTTTTCTTAAAGCTTCTGGTGAACTTGCATATACTCCTTGTAGAAATCCTTGTTGTAAATTATCAATAAAATATGCTTTTATTCAATTATAAATTGCAGCTACATTACGAGATGTATTTTTTCATCATGTATCTTCATCATTTATTTCTAAATCTTCATAAAAGCTTTTTTCAAATATAGAATCTTTTCTAATTCTTCCTGATTTTGCCAATACTGGAGTTGCATCTCCTCCACTTATTCCAATTTTTTTTAACTGCTCATTACTAATTAATTTTTCTAAATTATTTTTGTATTGTCCATTTTCAAAATATTCTTTTCTTTGAATATTTAAACCTATTGTTGTTTTATATTTTAAATAAAAAACTCTTAAATTTTCAAAATCCTCAAGTTTATCTTTTAAACTATTTTTACTGCTAATCACTTCTAAAACTTTAGAAGATTCATAATACTGATCAAGTTTATAAAACTTATAATCTTTTCAAACACTAGATATTAAAGTTCCTTTTAAAACAGATTTATCAATTCCTTCAATATTAATGTCTAATTTTAAATCAGGATTTGTTAAAAAATCTTTATTTAAATTTTTATAAGTTAAATCTGATAATTTTGCAACATCTTCATTTGGTGTAAAAGTTGAAGATGATATTTGATTATTTAAATACATATCAAATATTTCTTGAGCACTATTTGTTTTATTATTTTTTTCACTTATAGGATTATATGTTTTATAAAAAGTAGTTGGAGCATTATAGATTGGAGATTCATATTCAATTTGATTATCATAATTATTATCTATATATTTGTACTTTGTATAATTATTTAAAATTGAAGGAGCAATAACACCAATGGAAGTTATTGTTGAAGAAATCAACATAACTGATGTTATAGTTATCAATCTTGATATTGAAGAAGCCAATATTGCTCCTTTAAATCTAGAATCAAACTTTTTACTTCTTGTTAAAAATTTTTGAATTTTAAGTTTATATTTATTTACTGTTGAAATATTTTCATAGTTTATCATTTGCAAAGCATTATATTTATTAAAAACAAAATAATTAATAGACAGTGTCACTATTAGTAAAAATAGAAATAATCCTATAACCATTGTTAATAGACCCAACCATGAAAAACTAATTTGTGAGAAATTCATAGTAAAGAAATTTTTAAAAATATTTATAATAAATATTTGCATTGGTAATGCTAGAAGATATCCTAACGTTCCCCCTATTATTGAAATAAAAAAGGGATACAAACAGTTAGACATTATAAGTTCATTTTTTTTATAACCAAGAGACAATAATATTCCATTTTGTCCAAATGTTTTTTGAATATTATTTCTTAAAATTATAGTTAAAATTCATATTCCAATTAGTACAGTTACAATTGTAACTGCATACATAATTATTTTAAAATATTTAATTATTTGTAAATACATCTGAGTTCTTAAAACAAAAGAGTAATCTTTATCTGCAACATCATAGATAACTTTATCAGAACTAGAGGATGGTGGATCATAGCTAATTGTTAAACCATATTCTCTTGCTTTGTTGATATCTGTTAATATTGAATTTAATTCTCCATTCATCTCTTTATTACTTTTATTTACAAATTTTAAAGAATAATAAACTTCTTTATCTCTTGGAGAAATTAGTCTAAGTGTTTCTTGTGATTGAGTTTCAGAATTATAATTTCAAACTCTAAAATTTTCAATTTCTTCTTTGCTAATAACTTCTTTCATTTTATTTACAATATTATCTTTAAAAGAAGTTTTTAAATATGTTTTTTGTCAACCAAAGTTTTTTGGATTTACATAGGCTAATCCTTCATTATTTAAATTTGGCAATGGTGAATTGGAAGATATTATAGGCATCATGAAGTCTGCACTTGATCCATAACCTACAACTTGAAATCAATTCATTGATGAATAGTTTGAATTAACAATTCATTCATTAATATCTTTATTTTCATATTGTGAAATATCAACTGAATTTCTTTCACTATTTTTAACTAAAATAGTTGAACCAAAAGAATCATCATTCAAACGAATAATATCATTAATTTTAATATTATTATTTTTTGCAAATTGTTCAGAGAGATAAACTCACCTTTTAGACAAATCATTTTCTGAATCAACATAACTTTTTCAAGTTTTCAAACTCATACCATTTTTGACAATAAATGTATCAACTTTTTTCTCAGGTTCTAAGTTAATAACTTTAATATTTTTATTTGAACCTAAAATAAAATTTCTAGTTTCTGTTCTATCAAAATAGAATTTTAAATTACTGTTTTTTTTATCTAAACTATTCTTTAAGTAATTTAAAATAATTTCATCTCTAACTTCATTATTTGCAATAGTTTTAAATTCATCATTTTCTATATAATTGTAGCTACTTTCTGTAAACTGAATGATTGAGTCATGTAAATTACTCTTTAATGCAAAATCTTCTCTACTCTTAACTAATCTTTGTGAAGAAGAATCTGTCATAGTGAATATAAAAACAGATAAAAACATTAACAAAATAACCATTACTAATTGTAATTTATTTTTGATAATGTTTTTAAATATGTTTCTAAAAAATAATTTTTGCATTATAAAACTATTCTTGTACTACAAATTTATAGCCAAAGGTTTTTCCTTCTTTTGGAGGTTTAAGTTTTTTAATTAACTCCTTATCTTTTTCTTGATCTAATTGATATGAAACTAATTGAAATGCCATTGGGTCAAATGCATAAACATAATCTCCTCCAGGAAGCAATTCAATTGTTGGAGTTTCATTTTCACTTGCAAAATTAATTGTTGAAAACTTTATAAACATTTCTTTTGATACTTGATTTTTAAAAGCACTATCTGCTTGATCATAAATCTCTGAAATTATTGTTTTAATGTCTTTAGAAGCATATGCTTTTTTTGATACTGTAAAGTCTTTTGAACTGGGTCTATGTTCTCCTAAAATCAATCTATCTTCTTTTTGCAAATTAAATTTAATATTTACTGTTTGTGAATCAGTTGCTGTAATTATATTATTTGAAACCAAACTATTTTGTTCTCCCCCTCATGATAAGTTTAATTTAAAGAAATTCATAGACATATTTTCTTCTATTTTTGAAGAACTAACTCCTGCAATAGCCATAGCTGATAAAACTAAATCAGTTGCTAAATAAGAGAATAGTTTATTTCTATCTCCTAGATTTTGAAACAATATAGGTAAAGCTACAAGAATATTTCCTTCAGCAACATTATTGCCTTGCTCATCTTTATAAGTTCCATCAAAATAATTTCTTCTATTATCATATAAAGATCCTGGCAAATAAATATTTCCTATCTCTGTAACTTTTAAAATATCATTTGAACTTACATTTTTGTTAAGTGTTAAAATAACTTCTTCAGTTCCTTTTAAAATATTTTGATTTTTTGATTTGATTGTTACTGTATCGTTATTATAATTTATATCTCCAATTTCAATATCTTCTTCATTTAAGAAAACTCCGTTCATTATTGCAAATGAAGTTCTTATTGAATTTTTTGTAACTTTTTTATTCTTCACTACATCACTTGCACTAATTGTTTTATTTATAACACCATTCTCATCCATTTCTCCTACAAGAATATTTCTTACCAATGCTTGATTGTTATCAGATAAATCTAAAGCTTTAATTTTATAATTAAAAATAATTGGTTCAAATTTACCATTAGAATTTGAAGATTTTTTATAAACTAATCGTGCACTATTTTGATTGTAATCAAATACTTCAAGTTCATCTATATTTGCATTTGGGTTTTTCTCTTTGTAAGCTTTTAAAATAGTTTCGGGTAAAACATTATTTAATAAAACATCTTCTGTTTTTGTATTTGAAGATGATGGTTTTGCACATGCAACTGCTGTTATACTTGTAGAAGCAGTTATTCCTAATGCTCCTAATAATGATAATAATTTTTTCATAATTTTATACTTCTCTTTCATTTAAATTTATACATAAAAATTTAAACTTTGAATTTAAGCATATAAGTATTTTTTCAAGTTATTACAAAAAATTAAATCCTTGGTGGAATTGTTGCTTTTTTCATATCTTTTAAAGATAGAGAATTTTTTAATGAATATCTCATTTCATTTTCTTGATGTAAATAAGAAAGAAAAACTTTAATAGCTTCTTTAAATTTAAATTTTTGATTTTTAAAATCAAAAATATTTAAATGAAATAAGGAACGTAAATATAATAATTGCATTTTAAAAATAAAATCCTCTTCATAATTTGCTATAATATTTTTTTTAACAACAAATTTATAAATAAAAGTCAATATTGTTAAAACAATCATTGAAATAGCAGTTAAAGAAGTATAAGTTAAAATTCAAATAGTAAATTCAAAATGTCTACTTCTTCTTATGTAAAAATTTATTAAAAATAAAGCAATAAAAGGTAAAGTTAGATAAATTATTTTAGCCAAAATTTCTAAATTCTCTTTTTTTATCATTCATTTCAAATTTTGATTGTTACTGTTAATATCAACAAAATGCATAAATTTACTAAATTGAATAATCAAAGTAAATAACATTATAAGCATAAATAGTGTATTTAAAACAATATTAAAATGTTTAAATATACTATCTGTTCTTTTGTTTATAAAAACTTCATATTCATTTATAGTTATTAAACAAAAATGAATAAAAATTATTGTAACAAATATAAAATATATTAAATGTTTATTTCATTTTTTTATTTTTAGCATATATTCACCTACAAAGTTTCATAAATTAACTTATAAGTACATTTTTATTATATGAATTTTTTTATTCATTTAATTTTAGAACAAAACAAAGTTTACCCTTAAAACTATTTTTAGTTTTAAACTTAAAAATATATTAACACATATTTTATTCAAATTAGAATATTAAGGTTTTTATTTAATATTTAAATCTGCTTAATTAAAAAAAAGAAAAGCTTTTTAGTACTTTTCTCTTTTAAACTTTTAGATTAAATCTCTTTTAGCAATTTAAATCATAGGTTTTATTATAAATACAATAGAAATTCTTGAAATTTATACATAATAATTGGCATAGTTTGATTTGTTTTTGACATTATAAACATTAAGCTATTTGGCTTATTAAAAGTATAAAGTAGTAACAAATAAGCATAATCAAAACTGTATAGCTTTTTTCATTATACTTTTTAATAACTCTTTTTAGCTTATTTTTATATAATAAATATTGTTCTTTTTTTAAATTTAAAGTATTTTAATCTAAAAATCAGAATATTTAGTTATCATTTTTTTAAACATTAATGATAACTCTTTTGTATTTTCTTCATTAAATCCCATTTCTTTTTCATATTCATTAACTCATTCAATAATATCTTTAACTACACTTTCACCCTTTTGAGTTAAATACAATTCATTTTCATTTGCTCTTGAAGAGACTTTTTTTTCAATATAATTGTTTTTAATTAAAATTTGAATATTTCTGTGTATTGTTGAAGTATTTGTATCTGTTAAATCAGCTAATTCTACTTGACTGATACCTTCAACATTTTTAATAAACATTAAATGTAAATATGCTAACCTATATAGATCTGGATATTTTCTGATCATTCTTAAACTTATTCTTTTACTTAAGATGATAATAACTAAGTTTCCTTTTACAAGAGTACTTAAATTATCTAAATTGTATTGTTTTTTCATTGACACCTCTAAAAAACTATTATAAGATTAACTTGTTTCATATGAAATGAGTTAATCTATTTGAAATAATATAACTTATTTGAAATAATATTTGTCACTAATATTTATTATAAAGAAAAATACGGGGAATAGAAAAAAATGATTATTAAAAAAAGAAAAAAAGTAGAACTCTACGTTCACTTATTCAATGCAATGAAAAACAAAAAAATATTAACATTTTTAATGTTTA
Organism: Spiroplasma floricola 23-6; assembly: GCF_002813555.1. Taxonomy (NCBI): domain Bacteria; kingdom Bacillati; phylum Mycoplasmatota; class Mollicutes; order Entomoplasmatales; family Spiroplasmataceae; genus Spiroplasma; species Spiroplasma floricola. Next base: position 618,814 of record NZ_CP025057.1, on the reverse strand, counting down.
TGATAACAGTTTCAATTGCTTTATTGTTAATTTGAAATATTAAAGCAATTGAATATATTACAGCTCTTTTAGTATCTAAAAGTGTTTTAGATTCAATGCTTTCATTGAAAACAAATGATATTTATGAAATCATTAAACAATTAGGATTGAATTTGACTCAAGAACAAATTGATCAAATTTTAAATAGTATAAATGTTGGATCTAGCGTATATGAACAAATAATTCAAAAGTTCTTTTATGATTTTGTTCATTATGATGGACAAAACCTATCAATAACTTTATTTGGTAAAAATTTTGGTTTATATGCTTTATCATTTTCAATGATTTTTGATGTTACACTTGTTGTAATACTCTCTTATATAAATTTTATTATCAGTGGTCATATTGCTCAAGCATATGAAACACAATTAAAAAGAAAACTTATAAATAAAATAATTGATCAAGACTTACATTATTTTAATTCTAATAAAACTGGTCAATTAATTTCAACAATAGTAAAAGATAGTTCTATTGTCTCTTCTTACATAAAAGAAGCACCAATTATTTACTTTTTATCAACAATTACAATTTCATTTTCTGCAATATTAATGTTTAATATTAGTTGAAAATTAGCTTTATGTGTATTTGGGTTATTACTTGCTTTTATGTTAATAATTTTTATAACAATAATAATTTCAAATAAAGCAACAAGAAAAATTAGTAAAATCTCACAAGGTTTAGACAATGAATTGAGTGAAAAAATATATAACATAAGATTAGTTAAATCTGTTGGAACTTTTAAAGAAGAAAAACAACATTTTGACGAAATGATCGATCATGTTTCTAAAAAGAAAAAGAAAAAATTCTTTGCTTCAGAAGTCCCTTCTGCATTAATAATTGGAGGTATAGGAAGCTTTTCAATGGCATCCATTATATTTGGAGTATTTCTATTTTATAATCAAACTCAAGCTCTAATTAGTATTATGACTTCATTTACAGCTGGTGTTATTGTTATGACAATTCCAATTATGCAATTGCGACAAATAATTTCTGACGCTCCTCAAGCAAGAGTATCTGCTGTAAATGTTAGTGCTTTGCTTGAAAGTGAAATTTTTATTGAAAAAGATAAAGAAAAAGAAATTAACGAAACAGTTAATTCAATTAGCTTAAAAAATATTGGATTTGCCTATCCTCAAACTGATGAATTTATTATTAAAGATTTTAATATTGATTTAGTTAAAGGTAAAAAGTATGCCTTTGTTGGACCTACTGGAAGTGGAAAATCAACAATAGCAAAATTATTGCTTCGTTTCTATGATCCTCAACAAGGAGAAATTCTTATTAACAATAAAATTAAATTAAAGGAATTAAACTTAAAATCATGATTAGATAAAGTTGGTTATGTAGATCAAGAACCTCAAATACTGAGTGGAAACATTTATCAAAATGTAAGTTATGGTTTAGAAAATAAAAATCACAAGGATATAATTGAAGCTTGTAAAAAAGCAAAAATACATGACTTAATTATGAGTTGACCAGATCAATATGAAACAATTTTATTTGAACGAGGAGCACAATTAAGTGGAGGACAAAAACAACGTCTAGTAATTGCTAGATTAATTTTAAAAAATCCTGAAATTTTAATACTTGATGAAGCAACAAGTGCTCTTGACAATATTGTTGAAGCAGAAATTCAAAAAGAATTAGAAAGTTTAATGGAAGGAAGAACAACAATATCAATTGCTCATAGACTAAGTACAATTAAAAATTTTGATGAAATTTATGTTTTAGAGCAAAAAAAAGGAATTGTTGATACAGGAAATTTTGAAAAATTAATTTCAACTGAAGGACTATTCAAAACTTTATATCAATTATCAAAATAAAAAACAAATCCCACACTTCTTTCTTGTGTGGGATTTTTTTTCATTTCAATATAATTTATGCTATTTTTCAAAAAAAAAAAAAAAAATAACTTCAATATTTTTTTTATAAAGTATTAAGATTAACATATTTTTTTGTGATTATAATAAATTTTTTAATTTATTTGTTTTAGTTTTAAAAGATTTAATTTATTTCAATAATTTGAGAAAGCAATTAAAACTTCATTAGTAAATATTAAAATATTTACTAATGAAGTTTATTTATAACATATTATTTAAATTAATAATTGTATTTCAAAGTAGCTTTTTAAAATTGACTTATTAATTTATCTTGTATTTTTTTATTTGAATAACTTTTGAATAAAAATATTAATCAAAAGTTTTAATTTATTTTATATATTTTTTTGACATCAACTAGTTTATTTATTTTTTTTATCATAATATTGTTTTCAATTATTTGAACTATTATGACTAGACTTTTTATAATAAGAATACTTTTTTTTTTTTTTTGGTTTAAAATCGAAACAATTTATATTTTTTCCTATTTCAATTAATTATATTATATAGGAAAAGTTTATCAGAATAAGTTTTCTAACGCCATTAATAATCAACTTTTTTTATCGTCCATATACTTTTTTTTTTTTTTTTAAGAATTTAAGAACAATTCAAATTGCTATTATTAATTATAAAAAAAAAAAAAAAAAGTCAGTGTTTTTTGTAATTATTCTAAATTATTCTTTTTAAAAAAATTAAAATAAAAAACTCTCCTTATATTTTCTTTATGTTTTCCCAACATTACTTATACTCAGAGAATTATATTTATTAATTTAAAAATTTTATTTTGCTTTTTTATATTCATTACAGATCATAATACCACTTGCTAGTAGTAAACCTGCAGATATTAAATTTATCCAGTAAATTGGATTTGAAATAGATCCTAATATTGAAAGAGCTGCAACAATAATTGAAAGTATTCCTGCTGCTAATATTTTTTTATTACTTTTATCTTTGGAAGTTAAAAATACTAAAATAATAATTGGAAATACTATTGTTATCATCAATCCTATTGCTAAAATTACTAATACAATAATTGCTGCAATTCATTTATCTGTTCCTGTTAATTCTTTAGATAATAGATATGCACAAGCAATAATAGCTATAATTGAAGATATCAATGTTGTTACAATCATAACTATTGAACCTGCAATTCCTAAACCTTTCGATGTAGTACTCATTTTTTTCACCTCCTTCAAATATTTCATAATAAATGACATATATTCAAGTTTTTAAAAAGTAAATTGCTTATTGAATATAAATTATTATTACTATTATTATTAAAAAACATAACTAAAATTATATGTTTAAAGATAATAAAATTACAAAATTAATAATAACTATTTTTGCAAATATAGATTAAAAACTTTTATATAGTATAGACATTATTATCTATAGAGGTTTTTCTTTTACATTATTAATTTTAATAAAAAAATATAGCAACTTAATCTGCAAAAAATTTTTTAGCACTTTACATTTCCTTCGAATCTTTTCTGTATATAATATTGTTTCTAAATAAATTATATAATTAAAGTGTATAGACTATAGAGAACTTAAAAGGATTTTGAAATTATTAAAATATTTTTAAGTTGATTTTAAATATTAATATCTAAATGTAAATAATATTAAGAAATTAAAATATCTTATTTTTTTATACTCCATTTATCTTTCTTTTTTAAGAATTTCAGAATAATTCAAACTGTTATTATTAATTATAAAAAAAAAAAAAAAATCAACTTTTTTGACTTTTCTTTAAAAAATGAAATTTACAACTCTTTGCATACATTCACTTTAGAACTTAATATTTTTAATTTTTTAATTATTGTGTAAATAAACTTGTTGCTCCAATTGCTGATGCAACAAGTATTCATACTGGTATCACTACAATACTTAATAATATTGTTAATGTTCCTATGTGCGAAGCTATTTTGGGTTCTTTATCATATAAAATAGCATAACCCACTATTGTATTTGCAGTTGGAGAAGCAACAATTGCAATACTTAAAACTAAAGCTAAAGATGATATTGAAGTTTCTGAAATTGATTTAAAAACTAATGAGAAAATAATAAATAAAACCAGACAAATTAAAGGTGTTATAAAACTTTTAACAAATGAAGCTCATCAAACTAATTTTGATTTAAATGCTTCTTTTATTTCACTTTTTGCCAAAATTGATCCCATAGAAAATCATGCAAGCGGACTTGCTAGAGGTGCTAAAATTGATAAAATTTGATTTACTCCTGGTATATATTTATCAACTCTGCTTATTGAATATCCTCCTTTAATAATGTTAACTCCAGGAATCAATTGAAATAGTCATAAAAATATTCCAACAAAAGTTTCAATTATTATTGGATTTTTAAAAACCTTAAAGAAATCTCATCATTTTTTGTTTTGATCAAGTAATGATTCTTGAATTGTTTTTTCATCATAATATTTTTTTTGCATAATACTTGCAGCAGCAGAGTACATAAAAATTCAAAAACCTACTAAAAATAAAGATGAATATAAATCAATTTCTTGTTGCTTTTGTGGATAAATTGCTTTAATTATCATTACTCCAAAATAAACTGCTGATGAAAAAGCAACACTCATAGCAAGTGTATCTTGTTTTGATTTTGTAGTTTTTAAGAAAAAGTATTTTGATCCAAAAGTTAAACTTGTATAAAAAATTAAACCAATAATTGCTATTGCAACTGATTCTCAAATATTTTCTGTATTAATATCTATTAAAAAACTTTTTAAAGCTAGTGCGGGCAATGCCACATACAATATTATTTTAACAATCACCTTTTCTCAATCAGCAAAAATTAATTGCTTTTTTTGAAAGATAAATCCTATAAATATAACAAGTGAAGCTGCTATTAAAATACTTCAAAAATTAAAATTTGAAACGACATCTACAATAGCTTTTAATGAATTGCTATAGAACATTGCTATCTCTCCTATTGTTAAAATTATTTATTAATTCATTTCAAACATTTCTATAAAAATGTCATAAACTTTATCTAAGTTATTTTTTTCTGTTGATGAAACTGACAAAAATTTATCATTTGAATCAAATTCCAAATTTTGCTTTATTATTTTTTCATTTTTTTGAATGTCATTTTTTTTACATTTATCTTTTTTCGTAGCTACAATAAAAACTTTAATTTTATGGTGTTTAAAAAACTTATACATTTCAATATCATCTTTTGTTGGAGGATGTCTTAAATCTACTAACTGACAAATAAACTTTAACTCTTCTCTATTTATTAAATATTCATCCATCATTTTGGCAAAAGCTAATTTTTGATCATGATTAACTCTTGCATAACCATATCCTGGAGCATCAACTATTCTAAATTGATTATTATTAATATCAAAAAAATTCAACAATCTTGTTTTTCCTGGTGTTGATGAAGTTTTTGCCAATTTATTTTGATTTGTTAAAGCATTAATAAAAGTAGATTTACCAACATTACTTCTTCCTATAAAACAAACTTCAGGAATATTATCTTTTAATCAACCACTTTTATTGGCAGCAGAAGTAATAAATTTTGCTTGTTTTATCATAATATTTTATTCTCCACTTTTATTTTTGTATTTTCACTAATTCTTTTATCATATTTTCAAACTCTTCTGTAATAAAGTCAACTTCTTCTACTTGTTTTTCTTTTTTTAAGATAACTTCATTATAATAAACAGTTAATTTATTAACAAAATTTTGTTGCTTTACAATTTTTTCTTTCAAAATTTCATTAGTATATTTCACATCTAATTGACTTTGTTTTTTAAGAGATTCTAAAATATTTTCTTGTATATCTAAATAAGCTTTAAAATCTTGTTTTTTAATTTTGTTTAAAGTTTTTAAAGAGAATAACTCTTTTTCTTGTTTATTTAATAATTTTTCTAGCATTTTAAAACTCCTTATTAAACTTACTTAAATTATAAAACAAATTTTCCAATTTAATTGTTTATTTTCAAGTTTAGACCTTTCAAAAAATCAAATAATCTTCAATTATAATTAAGTTTTATAATATCTTCTAACTGTTTTTCATCTTTAAATGTAATAAAAATAATGGTTCTTTTAAGATTGTGACTAATATCGACAATATCTTCTAATTTTATTACTTCATTAAATAAAATTAATTGATTTTCATATTCAAAAGCAACAATTGAAGATTGTTTATTGTTTAAAAGAATTATATATAAAAAAAGTTGAACAGTATAAGCTAAATAGCAAAATGTGAATATAATTCCTAATAATTGAATATTTCTAAATATTAAACTTATTGCAAAAAAAATTGACATTACTAAAAACATTGGAATGAATCCTACAAATATATATAAATTAAAAAAATTATACATTTTTTTATTTAAGTATTTATTTTCAGGTCAGATAAGTTTCATTTTTTTCAATCTTTTAAAGTGATTTGCAAAGAAAAAACATAATGCTAATGTTGTAAATGACATTAAAATATAGCCAGTAATCACACTACTTGTTCATACACTTGAATATAACATTTCTTTATTTCTCCTTTTTATTTAACTCTTTAACTGTTAACAATAAATTAAAATTTTGACTTAAAATAATATATTTATCTTCATTTATTTCTAATTGAATTGAATTTAGTCAATTTCTTTTAAAATAAACTAAAAGATAATTGCAATAAAGAGTATTTTTTATATAATATTGAAAATACTGATCATTTAATTGAATCATTATTCTTTTATTTGTAACATATATTGAACAGTTAAGTTTAGATTCTTTTAACTCTTTTTTATAATTTTGCTTTGCTTTTTTATTATTTAATTTTACTTTAAATAAGTTAATATTTTTTTCATAAAAAAAACACTTTTCCTCTTTTGGTAATTTAAAGTTAATTTCAACTTCCTTTAACTTGAAATTACTACTTTCTTGTTTTAATTGAGATTGAATTAATATATTTTGTTCTTTGAAATTTTTAAATTTATCTTTAAAAATTAATGCTAAAAGTCCTGTAATTAATACGCCAATAAGTCATGTTGAAACTACAACAATAATTAAAACATCTTTATTTGTCATCTTACAAAACTCCTTTTGCTTTATTTATTATAACAACTATGAGTTTTAATTACTCATTCTAACAAAACAAAATAATTTAAAATTATTAAATAAATATTTAATAAAAAAACATAGATTTTATCTATGTTTACTTTTTATTATATAAATTTACTTTCACTATTAGAAAACCATTTTAACTAAACATATTAACAAACTCTTTAATTTTAAATATTTGAGTATAAACAGTATCATTTTCACTATCAAAATTGTTGATTGTAATAGTATCATTTAAATTTGTTGTTCATTTATATTCAATATTTGATCTTATATCATTGTTTCATTTAATATAATTTCTAATTTTTAAAGCATCTTGAGCAGAAATTTTATTTTCTTGTTCAAGAGTAATTAATTTTCATACTAATTTAATTCCATTTTGAAGGTTTACTAATCTTAAACTATCATAAATTTTTTCACTATCTCCAGGATAAATAAGTGATGCATCTGCTGGTTCATGAGGATGGCCCAAAATATAGCCATCTAAGGATATATCATTTGAATAAAATCCATCTAATTGGAAACGATCAAATCCATTTGTTCCATATTTATATGCCATTAAAGTAGATCAAGTTAAATCTCCTGGCACTGAAGATAAATATCCTCCAGGAAAATTTTGTCATGAAGAATAAAATCTTGTATTTTTTTCTTGACTGTGACGATCTTCAACTAATTTTCTAAAGTTACTAACATCTTTTTGACTGCCCTTTTCATAATTAAAAATATACTCTCTTTGTTGTAAAGTAATTTCATCATAAGGATTAAATTTTTGTTCTAATTCATCCACATTATAATAGTCTTCAACTTCAAATTCTCATCCAATATAAGCATGTGTTTTAATTAAATTCTCTGGATCTTCTAATTGATAAGTGTCAATTACTTTTTCATTAATTTCTTGTTTAGTTTCATCAAAAGAATAGTAAATATCAATATTATTATAAGCATCATAATAAGTTGAGCTATTATTTGCTTTAATTTTATTTATATGAGTTACTAAGTTTTTAGTTAAAATGGCAATAATTTCATCTCTTAATACTTCATAATCTTTTGAAATATTGCCACTAGGATCTATAAATTTATTTTTATAAGTAATATTTGCCAATACTTTTTGTTGAGCATTTCCCCCACTTTGATTAATTGCATCAATATCTGTTTTATAATAAAAGTTAAAGGGATTGGCATTTCTTGCAGTAACTGGTATGAATATTTTTTCATAACCACTTTCATTTAAAAAGTTCATATATTCATCAAGGATATCAAAATTAATACTTCATTCTAAATCCTCATTGAAGATATCTGCTAAATTATTTTTATCAACTGAAGATCAAAAATCATCTACAGTTTTTAAATTATTATTTGTTGCTGTATATTTGATATAACCTAAACCAAAATTTGGCACATAGCCATATTTTGCATTATTTTCTTGCTTTAATTGACTAAATTTTCTACCATATTTATTATCTAAACTTCTATTTTCATTTTCATTATCTTCTTTTACTAAAAAATCATGTAAACTATTTTTATAATTTACCAATCTTGAATAGTTTTTATCTGGATTTGAAAAAACACTAGTTACTGAATCATTTTTGAAAGTTGGTTTAACATAAACTGACTGATCATATCCTTTTGTTTTATTTATACTTTTATTAGGATTAGGATTAGGATTAGGATTATTAAAATAAATTTGAATTTTATCTGTTGGATTGTCTTGACCATTTATTTTATTTGCAGCTTTATTTGTTACAAAGTAAGTATCTGATTGAATTAAAATGCTAACATGTTTATTATCTTTATCTTTTCTAAAAATTTCGCCTTCATTTTCTTCATCTTCTCATCTAATAATTTTAGTATCTGAAGGCATACTTATATTATTATCTTTAATAATTTTTAAAATTTCTTGTTCAGTTAAATTAAATAAATTGTCATATTCTTTTTGACTTAAATTAATGCTTTTCTTTGTTATCACTTTATCAAATTGTTTTAAAACAAATTTTTGTGATGATGTTGGAAAAGACATTGAATCAGAACTGATAGCATTAATTTGTTCATTTGCTCGATTAATATTCATATCAACAACATTTAACTCTTGACGAAAATCAATTTGTTGCTCTACACTATTGGCTTTGAAAGTCAATTTAAAATTAACATCTCTTTTACCAACTTGTGTTTGATCATTTGTTTTTGCAGTTATTAATAATGGTTGAAAATCCAATTTAATTGAAGATAGTTCATTAGTAGCTATTTCATCATAATTGTAGAAAACTGCTTTTGGTGAAGCTGGATTATATATATTATTAATTGTATTTTTTGCTTTTATAGGTTTAATAAAATTGGCATTAATTTCTATATCTTCATCTTTAGAATTTAATATTTCAATTTTTAAATCACTAATTACATCTTCACTATTTTCTTTAAACAATATTAATTGCGTTGATTGAGTATCATTTTTTCATAACTTTAATTCTGATTGATTTAGTGGTGTTTTTTTAACATTTTCTAAATCCCCATTAAATTTAACTGTTTCAGAAATTATTGTTTCTTCAACACTGTTTGCTTCTATCAGATAAGTTGCATAATTGAATTCTGGCTTTCCAAAAAAATAATCTATATATTGATTATTTGAAGCACTTTGAGTTTTAAATTCTTTTTGAGGTCCATATTGATAATTATTTTCTCAAAATTTAAGTTCTTCTTGTGTTGACTTTCAAGTACATGCTAAGACGTATGAAAATGGTGTAACTATAAGCGCTATGGCAATAAAAATGTTTCATATTTTTTTCATATATTTTATCCCCTAATTTGTTAAAAATTATAACAAGAGAAGTGTCACTAAATACTTTTACTTTTTTCTTAAAAATATTTTTAAATTTAAACATTTTAAAGAAAAGGATATTAATTTATTAAATTTTGTGTATATACAGAAATTTTTTAAATATAGTATTTTTGAAATAAATAATATAAACTTGTATTATTTATTAAAACTTGAAAATGTATCCAATATCATAAAGTGAGAAAATTAAATCAAGTAACAAAAAAATTAAAAAAGATAATAAGACTATAAATTCTAGAAAAATTACAAAATTTAGATTTAATGAATATAATGTATTAATGATCTTTTTTAATTACCTTATTTTAAATATTAAATGATGAAAATTGTTGCTCTATTCTTTTTAGAAATTCTTCACGTTCTTCTAAAGTTGATGTAGCCAAATTTTTATATATTTCTATAATAGGATTGTTTAATCCAATTCTTCTCATTATTTGTGCTGTAAGAACTTCATTTTGCTTTCTATTTTGATTACCTGCAAGAGATCACATATCTCCAAGAGATGTTTCAATAATGAAAGTCTTTTCTATACTAATTGAAGGCATTCAATTAATTGGATCCTCTCCTTCTTTAATTAAAGTTCCAATAAAGACTCTATCTAGAAATCCTTTTAAAATAGCAGGCATTTCAAAAAAAACTATTGGATAAATTAATACAATTTGTTCACATTCATCTCTTAATACATTCATAAAATGTTCTAGTGTTCCATCATATTCTGCATAACCAAATAATTCAAATTCTTCTTTGCTTATTATTGGATTAAATTTCATTTCATACAAGTCTCAAATTTCATATTTCTTATTTGCTTTTTTTAAACCTGCTACAACAGAGTTTGAAATTGCATGATTAAAACTATTAGGTTTTGGATTAGCAATAATTACAACTGTTTTCATTCTTTTACTCCCTCTTTTATATTAATATAACACTTTCTTTAGTTTGAAAATAGAGGCATTTCACTATTTTTTGACCATATTCATCTTTTAAAAAATAATTAAGGTGATTTAAAAAAATTTCAAACTACTTTTAAATTGATAATGAAAAAATAGGTGCAAATACACCTATTAATTTTAACTTATTTTAAAGTATCTATTTTAAAAAAAGATTGCTTGTCTAATTTCTTTAGTAAAATAAATATTCATTTTTACTATTCCAAATAGATCAAAAGTTAAATAATTAACTGTATCAAAAAAGTTAACTTTGTTATCAGTACCAATTTGTTCTTCTACTTCAAAGTAATATTTACTACTACTTTTATTAAAAAAAGATATATCAGCTAAATTTGATTCAAAATTATCGACATTTATTGAGTAAAAGAAATTAGAACTATTAAAAGTATTTCTTGTCATATTTAATAAATTCAAATTCTTTTCTAACTCTATAAAATAAAAAGAATTATAATTATTTAAAAAATCATTAACTCTTCTAGCTAATAAACGACTATAACGAGTATTAAATTCATTTCAAATATTTTGTTGTTTATAATTTATGTTAAATAAATATTTTGTATCTGTCACTATGCTAGGTGCTCAAATTTTTTTATAAACATTAAATAATTTTAGTGATAAATCTATAAGACTTTCACTGATTTCATCATTTTCACCATTCATTGAATAAGAAATAGCTAATTTAAAATCAGGAAGTTTGTGCATATAAGAATTTTCTTTCTCTCCAATTTTAATAACTGGTCCAATAAAATCAGCATAACCCATTGCTATGGCAAATTGATAACTATCACTTATTTTATAATTTTCTACTTCTTGAGTATTTAAAAACTCTTTTAAAAATTGATCTTGAGTAGCTCTATATTTAACTCTATTTTTTTGCAAAGTTCTTGAGTTAAATATATCTGATTTTAAATTTTCTTTTATTACTTCTTCATCTCCTAAAAGAATTTTTGATATTATTTCTCTACTATCCTTTTGTCTCAAATTTATACTATTTTCTTTATCAAAGTTATTTACAATTAAATATTTTTTGTTTTCTTCTAAAAAATTATTTGATCTATATATGCTTTTTTTACTATAATTAATTTCTAATGTTGGAAAACTATCTTTAAAGTACTTCTCTTTAACTAAATTTAATAAAGCTTGATGAAAATCTTCATTGCTATTGTAATAATTTTTTAACTCATTGTTTGAATTTACATAAGCATCTGAATCTTTGCTTTTATTCTTAATTTCATTTCACTTCAAGTTTACATATTTTAAAGTTTCTTGCGAAGTGAACATATCTTTTGCAATATTTTTATACATTGAATCTCCAACTTTTTTAAAAGACTCACTTTTAGTTGAAGTATACTTCATTGTTCCTGATTGTTTAAATTTTTCAACATCGTTAAGTCCTTTATATTGAATTACAATATTATAATCAACAATCACATTTCCAATATAACTTCCCTTAATAATTTCTCCTGAATTAATTTCAAAATTATCATTAAAAAGTAACTCTACATGTTCAAAAACTGAATCAACATCATCTAAAATAACTTTATATTTATTTACTTTTTTCAGCTCGTTTAATTGTTGCTTTAGTAATTTAGCTTTAAATAATTTTTCCACATCATTTGTAAATTGTTTTTTCTCTTCAACTGTTAATTTATCTTTATTTTCAGGTTTCGAATACTTTTGAATATTTTCTTTATTTAAAAATTTGTAATCATTTTTAACATCTTCTATAGTAATTAGATTATTTGCAACTTCTTTTTCGTAGTGTTGTGTTCATATTTTTGTAACTTCCTTTTTAAAATCTTGAATAACCTCATTCATATCATTTTTTGGCTCTTCTGGTTTTGATTCCTTTGGTTTTTCTTTTGTACCACATGCAACTACACTAACAGTTGAAGATGATACAAAACTAATTGCTGCCAATACACTTAATAATTTTTTCACTTTTCCTCCTTTTTAAAGAGCTATAAAAACAAATAAAACAATTCAAATTGATATTGCTAATTATAAAAAAAAAAAAAAAAGTCAACTTTTTTGACTTTTCTTTAAAAATTTATTTTTAAACTACACAAATTTAATAAATGCTTTTGCTTCTTGATTTTCAGATAAATTAAATAATTTTTCATATTTAAAGTTAATTGCTAAATAACCCAATTTAAATGTAATAGTGTCAGGAATTTTATCTTTTGCTCCACTTTTTGCAGGAATAAAAGATATATCATTTTCGTTTAAAACATATTCAATTTTATTATTTCAATAAGTTTCCTGAGTTGAATTTGAAATATCTTTGATATTATTTGAAAGGTTTGAATTAATTAAATAGACTGATTTCAGGTTATTAGTTAACAACATATTAAAAATATTTAAATTACTAATAAACTCCTTAGTTTTTTGATAATCTAAATCATTTCAAAGACTTCATCATAGACGAACTAAACCTCCTGATTTTGAAGGATTAGACTTAATATATTCTTTCATAAAATTAATTAATTCTTTATCTCCGATATTCATTAAATAATCTTGATCAGAATTAAACTCTGGATATTTAAAATTTGAATCCATTCCATAAAAATTATGCATACCTTTTATTATTACTTTTGAAGTAAACTCACTTAAAAAGTCAATTTTTTCTTCAACTTTTGAAGAAGCATTATATGTTACAGATAAATTAAAATCAGGCAATTCATGAATATATTTATTAACTCCTGAACCTATTGTAATAGTTGCCCCTTTTAATTTAATATTCCCTATTGAATCTGCACTAATATATTCATTTGATTTTTCAATTAAGTTAATTTGTTGATCTGTTAATTTTAAATTTTTAAGATAATTACTTTTTAAAGTAATTAGCTCTTTATTTCATTTATCCATATTATTACTTGTAAAATATAATTCTTTTAGAACTTGTTTAGTTGATTCACTATTTGGATCATTTCTAAAAATAGTTTTAAAAATTTTCTCAGAATTTTGATCTGACTTTGTATAATCTTCAAAAGAGGTTGCACTTTTAGTTTCAAATACATTTAATAAATTATTTCTAAAACTTGAATCCATATAAATATTGCTTTGATTAAAATTTAAATTTAAATTTTCAAAACTTTTAAAATAATTTTGTTTAATAAAACTAATTAAACTATTTTTATATTCATCATTTGAATTTATATAATTTTTTATTTCATTTGAAAATTCTCCATACCCTTCATAAAAATTTTTACTATTTTTTATATTCTTTCACTCAAAATTAGAGTATTTTTTCATTTCATTTGAAACTAAAAAATCTTTTTCAATATTTTTTGCTAGATTATCTCCTGCTACTTTAAATGTTTCATCATCTGTTGAAGTATATTTTAAAGTATCTCCAATTTCAAATTTCTCAATATCATTTTTTCCTTTATATTTTATATTCACTTTATATTCATTTATAAGGTTTCCAATATAAACTCCTTGAGATAACTCACCTGATTTTATTTTAAAATTATCATTATAAATAACTTCTATTCCATCAAAAATAGAGTCAACATCATCTAAAATAACTTTATATCTATTTACTTTTTTTAACTCATTTAATTTTTCTGCCAATAATTTTGATCTTAAAATTAAATTTTCATCATTTTCTATTTGTTTTTTATTTTCAGCTGTTATATCTTTTTCTTTATTTGAAAAAGCTATTATATTATCCTTTTTAATAAACAAATAGTTTTTTTCTGTTTCTTGTAGACCTATAAGATTTCCAATAACTTCACTTTTCATATGATTATTGTAAATTTTTGTAACTTCAGATTGAAAATCTCTTATAATATCATTTAAATCTTCTTTTTTAGGCTCTTCTGGTTTAGAAGTATCTTTAGATTTCTCTTTTGTACCACAAGCAACTACACTAACAGTTGATGACGATACAAAACCAATTGTTGCCAATACACTTAATAATTTTTTCATTTTTTCTCCTTTTTAAAATAAATAAATGAAAAAACAAATAAGCGCCCTTAGTTTTTTACTCTTAAATTCAAATTGTTATTTTTATGTTAAATAAAAAAAAAAAAAAAAAGCAATAGATAAGTTGAATAAATTTTAATTTATCAATTTGAATGTTCCCCCCATTTAGGCAACAGTTTTTATACAATAATAGAAAAGGATAAAGTATATGGCAAAAAAAGGACAAAAGTTTAGAAAGTGAACTCAAGAAGAAAAAGAAAAAATTATTGAATTAAGTTTGAATGGTTATTCTCTAAAGGAAATAGCATTAAAATTTAACTCAACTACAGGATCAATTGGAACAATAATAAACAAATACAAAAATACAGATATTGGTGATTCAAAAACTCGTTTACCTTATAAAATAGATTACAGTATATCTCAAAAGGCAAATGATCTGTTTGTAGGAATTCTATTTGATTACAATAAGGAATTAATTAAGGAGAATGATATTTTAAAAAAGCAATGAGCCTCCAAGGCCAAAACCAAAAAGAAATAGTTCAACAATTATTGATAAATACCAAGAGCAATAGAACAATGATTTGTAAAATTTTAAATATTAATAGAACATCAACATATAAAAAAAATAAAACTTTAATGAATTTCCTGGATGATACAAGAATTATGAATTTAGTTATTTCAGAAATTGAAAGGAATAATTTCCTTAGTGCTTATAGTGCTAAAAGATGAGCCCTATATTTTAAATTAAATTATATTGACCCTTTCAGAATTAATCATAAAAAATTAGAACGTATATTTAAAAAATTTAATCATATTGCATATTACATTAAGAAACAATCTAAACATGAGATTAAAAGATATAACGAAACTATTAGAAAGAATTATTTAAAAGAAGCAAAAGAAATTGGTTTTGAAAATATTTGAACTAGTGATATAACTGAATTTTCAGTTAAAACAAAAAAAGGTTATATTTGCACAGTTCAAGATAATTTAACTGGAGAAATAATAGGAAAATCTAAAAGAATTGATAATCAAAAAACAGATTTTGTTCTTGAAGCTGTAGAAATGGCATATAAAAATAAAAAATATTTAGGTTCAATATTATTACATTCAGATAATGGAAATCAATATACCTCTCTGGATTACATAAGTTTATGTAATGATTTACAAATTATTAGAAGCTATTCAAAACCAGGAACACCTCATCATAATGGTAAACATGAAAGTTTTCATGGTCGTTTAAAAGATGAAACTATAAGAACATGTTATATTGAAAACATTAATCAATGTATGGAAATAGCATGAGCATGATTGGACTTTTATAATAATGATAGAATTAGAATGAATAAAAAATGATAAAAAAAAAAAAAAAACGTTCCCAATTTGGGGGGAACGTTGTTAAAATTGGTAATCATTAAATTAAAAAAAGTTATTCTATACTTTATAAAATAACTTTACATTTTAATTAAATTAATTTTTACAATTTTAAATAATTCTTAACATCAATTAATCTTTGATTTGAACTTCCTCTGTATAAAATATTTGGATCATAAAGTTCTTGAACAAACCTTCCATCAACAAGTATATCTACTTCTAATAAAAGTTGATACATAGCTGATTGATTTTCATCTTTATCATCTTTTTTTGCAATTAACTCTTCAATTGTAAAACCAGTATAAAGTCATATGTTTAAACCAGTTTCTTTTTTAATTCTTTTAACAAAAGGAATTAATTCAATTGCACTAAACATTGGATCTCCCCCACTAAATGTAATTCCATTTAATAAGGGATTTGCTTTTATTTCATCTATAATTTCTTGCTCGTATTGTTTATCAAAGTCTCTCCCAATTTTAAAACTTCAACTAATCATATTATGACAACCTTTACAAGCATGTAAACAACCCGCTACATAAATTGAATATCTTATTCCTGGTCCATCACTTATTGTTTCTTTAAAAATTTTTAAAATTTTCATTAACAGTTAGTATTATGTTTAACTCTCTCTGCTTCTTCAGCTTGTTTACCTTTATTTCATCCATCTAAATCACCAACTAAGTAACCAGTAATTCTTCTTGTTCTTGAAATTTCTTCACTTCCACACATTTGGCATTTAAATGGAATTAAAGAAGTATAATTACATTCTTTACATCTATCCACTGGATGATTTAAACTTCCATAATTAGTGCCATAAACTCTCATTGCATTAATAATCGAAAGAATTGCATGTAAGTTTTTCTTTGCCTCTCCATCAAGTTCTACATAACTTATACTTCCTGCTAAAGTTAAAGAGTGATACTCAGCTTCTTTTTTTATTTTTTCAGCAGCACTAATGTTGTAATAAACTGGAACATGATTTGAATTTGTAAAATAATCTCTTTCAGTTATTTCTTTTATTAAACCAAACTCTTTTCTTGTAATTTTTGCCATTCTTCCAGCTACTGATTCTGCTGGAGTTGCAATAACTCCAAAATTTAAATGAGTATCTTCTTTTCATTTTAAAGCAACTTTATTAATAACTTTAATTATTTCTATTCCAAATTTTTGTGCATCATTTGATTCTCCGTGATGAACATTTAAAAGAGCTTTAAGAGCTTCTGCAAGACCAACAAAACCAACTGTTAATGTTCCTTGGTTAAATACTTCTTTAACAAACTCTTCTGCTTGTAAATCTTTTCCCCCTGTTAAAATATTATTTCTCATTAAAAATGGAAATTCTTTTGCAAGTGCTGTTGTTTGATAATCATAGCGAATTTTTAATTGTTCACAAACTTTTTGTGAATAAAACTCTATTTTTTTTAAGAAATCTTTTTTGATTTGATCGATATCAATTTCATTAAAATTAATTTTTTCATCTTTTAATTTTCCTTGCTCTTTTAATAGTTCAAGAGCAATATAAGGTAAGTTTAATGATGTAAAGCTCAAATTCCCTCTTCCAATTGAAGTTTTTTCTCCATTGATATTTTCAAATACTCTAGTTCTACATCCCATTGTTGCAGGTTCATAATATCATGAGTTTTTATCATCTGCTTTTCATAATTCATGTTGATTAAATTTTTGATCTAAAAACATAAAGTTTGGAAATAATCTTAAACTTGTAGTTCTAATTGCTTGTAAAAACAAATCAAAGTTTTTAACATTTCAAGTATTATCTTCAAATCATTTATCTTGACTTAAACTCATAGCTTTATTATAGTCATTTTCATCAAAGTTAACTCCTAGTTTAATTTTAAAAATAACTATTGGGAAAATTGAAGTTTCTCCATTTCCCAATCCATTTTCTAATGCTTTAAATAATGATCTTATAACTTGTCTTCCTTCTTTTGAAGTATCTGTTCCTAAATTAACAGATGAGAAAACTACTTGATTTCCTCCACGTGAATGTTGAGTATTTAAATTATAAACAAAACCTTCCATTGCTTGATCTGTTTCTTTTTCAACTTCTTTAACTGTTAAATCATATATTTTTTTAAAATTCTCATCTGATATTTTATAACCTGATAAGTACTTTTCAAGAGTTGATTTTGTTAAATTTTTAAATGTTATTTGTTCATCATTTTTTATTTCATTAATTTTTTGCTCATTAAATTCAATACTTGAAAATATAAAAAAATGATTTAAATTCTTAATTAAAGCTTTTCTAAAACTTTTATTAACTCCTGGTGCCATAAAATAATCAAATGCTGGAATTGATTGACCACCATGCATTTCATTTTGTGCAGTTTGAAAAACTATTGCTGCAAGCTCAGTATAAACCCCTATTGATTGTGGTTCTTTAATTAAACCATTTCTAGTTTTAAAACCATTTTTAAATATTTCTTCAATATTGTATTGTACACAAGTCGCTGATTTAGTTGGATAATAATCCAAATCATGAATGTGAATCAATGATTTTTTGTGTAATTTTGAGTGAGTATCTTTAACTAAATTTTCCAAAGCAAAATCTTTTGCTGAAATTGAAGCAAATTTCATCATTTTTCCACTTGGAGTATCTCCGCTCATATTCGCATTTTCATTCTTAATATCATTGCTTGTAGTTGAAATTACTTGGTTAAATTCATCAACAATAACATTGTAATTATTTCCTTTTAAACTCATTTTATTATTCCTTTCTTATTACTTTAAATTTTGCTTTTCTTGTTCTTATTTTTTATTGGTTTGAGTTTATATTCTCAAATTATATTAAAAAATCAATATTTTTTAAGATTTTTTTTAAATTTTTTTATGTTATTAAACATCTAAAAAGATTATATTTACTTACTTTTTTGAAAAAAGTTATCCACATTTTATCCACACTTATAAACATATAATAAAAAAAACAATTTATTAATTGTCTTTTTCTCAAATATTATTTCATAAAAGTAAGGAAATTATCAATCATTGCTGTTGATAAATCATCAATTGAATCCATACTTTTATTTATTTTCAAATTATTTTTTATATATTTTTTTTCTAAATGTTTTAAAATAAGTCCATTTTTATTTATATATTTTTTAAATATATAAAATTCTTTATAAGTACTATCTTTAAACTTAGATAATTTATTTAATTTCTTTATAACTAATTTTTGATTTTTAGATATTTTTCTATTAATTTTTAGATTTTCTTCTCCAATTTTATTTAAAAGTTTAATTTCTTTAAAAACAGCATTATTTATATTTTTATATTTATATTTTCAAAAATAAACAATGATTTCTTTTTTTGATTTTCATTCCTTTTTAGATAATTTGAATCTTACTATAAAGTAAATAAATACTAAAGCTGAAAATGAGGATGTAAATACTATTATCATAAATAATGAATAATGAACATATATTTTTCTTGATTGAATGAAAAAATAAGTTAAACTCATTAAAAATGTAGCAACTATTAATAGAATTGTTCAAAATAGAATAAAACGTTTTCATTTTTCTTCTTTAATTTTTGCATTAATTTTTTGTGTATCAATTTTGCTTTTAAAATATAAACTATTTTTTCTAGCATAAACTGGTAAAAATATCTCTGTTACTAAATAAAATATAACTAGAAAAATAATTATAAGTGATAAAATTGTTAAAATTATCTGTTCATAATAATTTCTCATTTGATCGCCTCTTTCAGATGGCTTTCTTATTAAGAAAAGCAAATAAATAAGTCTAGTTACTTATAATATATACCTAAATAAAAAAATATCTATAAAATAGATACTTTATAAACTTTATTTACTACACTTAAAAATATTTTAGTCTAAATGATCAAGGAAAGTTAAAGCCCCTAGATATCTAACAGCTTTATTTGCAAATTTATTTGAAGTTGAAATAATTTCAATAATTTCTTCTTTTGAAGATTTTTGTTCAATATCTTTTGATACAAATTCATTAATTAAACATGAAATAAATGCATCTCCTGCTCCAGTTGTATCTGCTATTTCTTTACATTCAATTGTTGGAACATAAATTATTTCATTTTTTCAACCACACATAGTTTCTTTACTTCCACGAGTTATGCAAATTAAAGCATTTGGATTGGATTTCATTAAAGATTTTAAAGCATTTTCTTCTTTAATCATTCCTGATATTAACAATAATTCTTCATCACTTAATTTAATTAAATTTGCTGAGTCTAAAAAAGGTTTGCACAATTTAATAAATTGCTTTATCTCAGATTCAGTTTTTCATAATTTGTCTCTGAAATTTGGATCAAAACAAAACTTAATATTATTGTCTTTTACAAATTTAAATAAATCTCAATAAGATTTATTTAAATCTCCATCTAATAATCCTGTTGCACTTCCAAAATGAACAAAGTCAATTTTTTTTAATTGATTATTTGAAAATTTAGATAAATGAAAATCAGCATCACTATTTCTAATAAATTCAAAAAATCTTTCTTTATTTTCATCTAAAGTAACTTTTGCAATTGTTGTTGGCAGTTCAGAGTGTTGAATAAAATCTGTTTTTATACCAAATTTTTCTATAAATAACTTTATATCTTCTTTATAATTGTCATTTCCTAAACTTCCCATAAAATAACTTTCATTATTTTTCAAAGCAGCTATTGAACATGCCACATTAAAACTTGCACCACCCACTATTGCTTGATTAACTTCATTTGTTGAATATACATCCATTAAAACTTCACCTATTGAAATTATTTTTTTCATACTTTTTTATCTCTCCATCATTTGATTTTTAAACATTATATTATTTCAAATATATTTGTTTGAATCTAGTTGAATAATTTTTTTATTTTCTAAATCTGTAATAATTGTATTATGATTTTTTATAAAAAATCTTAAAGAAATTGCAAATTGACCATCATTAATAAAAATCTCTAAACAGCTTCTATCCACTAAAATTCTAATTTTATCAATATCCAAATTATTTAAATTAATTATTGAAGGTAGATTTTCTTCATCATTAAAATCCATTTTTGATCTGTCAATAATAAAATTACTATTTTCATTTCTTAAACTAATAAACTTATCATTACTTTGAATCTTAATTTCAAAATCTTTATTTGAAATATTTTCTCCAATTATTTCTACTAAACCATTTTTATACTCATAAGAATCTTTATTTGAACTAATTTCACCTAATCTTAAATTTTCCAACTCTTTAATTGGTAATTGATATAAATAATCATTCTTTACAAATAATTCTCTTGGAATTGTTAAATGATTACTTCAAGTAGTTAACTCTTCAGGAAATGGATTTGATTTTGAATTTCCTAATCAACCCAGCATAATAATTCTATCTTGAGTATTTGAAAATATTTGTGGAGCATAGAAATCAAAACCTAAATCTATCTTTCTTAAATTAGTTTTAAAATTAAAGTTTAAATCATTGTCAATTTCAACTTCTCTATATTTAACAAAGTGACTTCCCTCTTTTAATGAAGTTTCTTGCTCCAAGCAAGAAAAAATATATTCCTTGCCATCAATTGCAAAGTAATTTGGACATTCAACCATATATGAATTTTGTTCATCACCTTCATCGATTAAAATATCTTTTTTGAATTCTCAACTATTGCCATTAAATTCATAAACATTTAAAACACCTTCTTTATTTAAAGTTTGTGCTCCATTTAACATAAATAATTTATTATTCTTCTCAAATACAATTGGATCTCTAAAATGACCTGTATATTTTTTTAAATCACATTCAAATAAAAGTTCTTTAGTTACAATTTTTTCTTTTAAATCAATAAATGCTCTTAAAGTATAACTTGTTCTGTCAATGTCATTAAATTTTACATTACCTGTATAGTAGATTTCCATTTCACCTTTTGAATTAACTCTTGCACTTCCTGAAAAAACACCATTCTTATCATAGTCATTTGATGGAATTAAAGTCAGTCCTTCATATGTATAATTAATAAAATCTTTTGTAGTATATAATCCTCATGATTTATTTCAATGTTCAATGCTAAAAGGACAATTTTGCATAAATACAAAATATTGTCCTCTGTAAAATACTAAACCATTTGGATCATTTGTTGAACCTGCATATCCTGATAAATGAAATTGATTGTTATATCAATCTTTTTCTTTTTTGTCATGATATTGTTTAAAAAGTTCTAAATGACTTTCATTTATTAAACTATATTTTTCTCATTTCATTTTGTCATCCTCATTACTTTGTTTTATTATCTAGTTATTTTATTTTTTGCTTTTTCTTCTTTTAGTTTTTGTTTTTCAACAAGTTTGTCTGCTTTTACTTTTGCTAAAAGTTCTTCTCATTTTTTGGGATCAGCTTTTAGTTTTTGTAATTCTTCTTTAGCTTGTTGTTTTTCTAATTTAACTTTTGTTTTTTCAGCTTTTTCTTGTTCTTTTAAAACTTTAACTTCTTGAATATAAGTTTCATATTTAACTTTATCTTCTTTTAATTTTGCTTCTTTAACTTTCATTTTTTCCAATTTATTTTCAAATGATTTTACTTTTTGCTCATGATTTTTAACTTCTACTTCTTTTGCAAATTTTTTCAAATCAATTTGAGCATTAACAACTTTTGTTGCATAAGCATCAATTTGTTTTTGAGTTACTTTTCTTCCTGCTTCTCAATAGAAAAAGAATGATAAGGCAAAAGCACTACCAAATGAAACTACATTTACTAATATAATTAACAATAAGTTTCTAACACTGTCTGTATACAATAGCAATCCTGGCAATACAGTAACTCCCATTCCACTACATTTTACATTTAACAGACCTGCAACAAATCCTCCAATTGCTCCTCCCGCTGATGCAAAAATAAATGGTTTTATTTTTGGTAAGTTAACTCCAAAAATAGCTGGCTCTGTTATACCAAACATTGTTGATACTGATGAAGACATTGCTAAATTCTTTTCTTGTTTTGATTTTGTTTTCAACGCAACTGCCATTGCAGCTCCACCTTGTGAAATAATTGAAGCTGTTCATATAGCATTGAAAATTGATCCACTAGCTACACCATCTACAGGTATGCTACCATTTGTTACTAATTGCATTTCCAATCCTTGTAATACTTGGTGACAACCAGTAATAACAATTGCTTGAAGTACTCCTGCAATTAAAGCAGTTCCAAATCCAAATGGAATATTAAGTATTGCTTGAGTTCCAATCAATACTCCCTTTTCAACTAGAAGTAAAACTGGTCCAAGTGCAAGCAATGCAACAAGCAATGCAACAACTATTGTTAAAAATGGAGTGAATATAATATTTACTGATTTAGGCATTCATGTTTTAATTCATTTTTCTAAATAAGCAACTCCAATTCCAATAATTAAAGCTGGCAATACTGAACCTTGATATCCAGTAATTGGAATAATTCATAAATATATTGGTTTAACTTCTTGAGTCATTAAATTTAATTTTAAGTGATCTACTCAATATTGTTCACCAGTAAGTTTTGGATCAATAGGATTAATCTTATAATTTTCTAAAAATTGACTTTGTGCATCTCATGAAGCAATAGCACCTTTATCTGGTAATAATGGTGATACTAACATCAATCCTATAATAATTCCAATAACTGGATTTCCACCAAATCTTTTAACAGTAGATCAACAAATTAGTACTGAAAGTGAACTAAATGCTGTTTTTGTAACTATATCAATGATAATTCATAGCAATGAATTAGGATTAATAGCTTCATCACCTGCAGATGATTTAACAATAGTTTTTATTAAAGCTGCAACTCCCATTGCAAGACCAGCTGCAACAATAGCAGGAATAATTGGTAAGAAAATATCTCCCAATGTTTTCATACTCATTTGCAATCAAGCAAATCTTCCACCTTTATTTCTTAAAGCTTCTTTATTTGCTTTTGCTTTTAGTGCAAACTCTTCAAATGATTCACCTTTTGTTGATTGTGAAGAGCTCTCTACATTATTTTTAACTTCTAATATTTTTTGAACTTCAGCATAAGCTGCTTCAACAACACCTGTTCCCAAAATAATTTGCAATTGATTTTGAGTTCAGTTTGTACCTTTAGCAATTGGTGAAGATTTAATTTCATCAATATTTACTTTTTCTTTATCGATTACATTGAAACGTAATCTTGTAACACAATGTAAATATGATTCAATATTTTCTTCTCCACCAACTGCATCAATAAATCTTTTAGCTTCTTGAGCATAATTTACTTTTGCCATAATTAGTAGTACCTTTTCTATTTTTTATTTTCTTCATTCTATAAAATTTCATTCAAAAAATTTTGGTTGATAATAACTTTTTCTGAATTCTAAAATTTCTCCAAAAATGTCATAAACTTTTCCTTCATCTAAAATTAAACCATTAATAGCATTTTCAGTTAAATTAAAATATTTTTCAATATCTTCTGAATTTGTAATAAATGATATTTTTTTAGATGAGTGACTCACAATTGAAGATGTTTTTTTCTCAATAAAATACATTAAACCTTCTTGATTTAAGTCTTTTAATGTCAAATTTTTAAACTTTTCTTTTTTAATATAACTTTCTTGAAATAAAATTAATTCGTTTTTCTCTGTTTTTCGAAAACACTTAAATTTTATAAGTCTTTCATTAATTTGATAACCACTTTCATGTGCTAATAAAGCATCACAAATCAATTCTTCAAAATCTGTATATATACTTTTAGATCCAGGAAATAATTCTCTGAAACTAAATAATAAATTGTTGGAAATTTTATCTTGAACAACAAAACCCTTTCCATTAACTGATTTTACAATTTGTAATTCAATTAATTTATTGAATGCTATTCTAATGGGCTGTTCTGAGTAACCAAATTTAGTTTTTAACATATTTTGACTTGGCAATACTTCACCAGGTTTTACTTTATTTTCTCTAATTAAATACATTAAATAGTCAAAAACTATTTCTCATTTTTTGTCCATTTTTTTATTTCCCCTTATTTAAAATTATACAATTTTTGCATCTATTTTAAATAATTTTCAAGAGATTTTTTACCTCACTTTGTTTTTAACAATATTGTTGAAACTCCAACTGTAGCTCCCATCGAAATTAACATAGCAATTGCAATATGAGCTCCCATTGGAATTGATTGGAAAACAGCATTTATATTCTCTTTTGCAAAATAATTTTGAGTTGCTTGAGTAGTTCAATCAAATTGAACTAAACCAATTCAACTTGCACTTCCAAGTGAATTTGCAACAGTGTGTGTCATTCCCAATCATCACCCTGCAATTCCACTTCCAATTGCAGCTGATAAAAACAATGGTTTAATTTGTAAATTAACTCCAAACATTGCAGGTTCTGTTATGCCTGTAAATGCTCCAATGGTTCCAGATGATGCTTTTGTAATTTGTTCTTTATCTTTTTTACAAAAGAAGATGAGCATTAATGTTGCAGAACCTTGTGCAATATTTGAAACACAAGCAATTGGAGTAATAAATGAAAATGAATGTCCATATTTCAATTGAGTATCAACTAATAGTTGAGTTTCAATTGGTAAAAATCCTTGATGTAATCCTGTAATCACAAGGAATGGATAAAAGAATGCAAACACTAATCCTCCAAATCCAATGAAATTTCAATTAGTATATTTAAACATTCCTGCCAGTTCAATAGATATTCCTTTTCCAATAATTTGACCTAATGGACCTATTAGTCAAAAAGCAAGTCATGATGATACTAAAACTGTCACTAGAGGAACTACAATAATGGCAATAACATTGGGAGTTATTTTTTTAAGTAATCTTTCTAAGTTAACAGATAAAGCTAAAACTAATAATACTGGAATAATTTGAGCTTGGTATTCAATTAATTTAATCTTAAAAAAACCTCCTGCTACATTTCCAAATATATAATAATAAGCTCCTACAGTCTTGTTAAGAAGTTCATTATATTGACCTGGATCAGTTGGTATTTGTGATTCTGTAAATCCATTTGATTCAAGTCACTGTTTAAATGCAGCTTCTCTTGCACTTTGAATAACATCTGAACTTGTATTTAAATCAAATCCTAATAAAACTGGTGTATTTATAGCATAACTATTTAATAAACCTGGAGATATTAGAACTAATCCCATTGCCATACCAAGATAAGGATTACCTCCTCATTTTTTTGCAGCTGTATATCCAACAAATGCTGGAAGAGATCCTAAAATTGCTCCCCCAATTATATCTAAAAGTTTAGTAAATCCTGAATTTGGAGCAAATGAACCAATTAAGGATTTTAAAGCCAATGACATTCCCCCTGCTATAAATATGGGAATTAAAGGCACAAAAATTGAAGCAAAAGAGTTCATTCCTCTTTTTGAAATCATAAATAAATTTGATTTTACAGAAACATCTTTTCTTCAAAATGGTTCTTTATTTTCAACTTTTATTTCGCCTTCTTGTAAATCATCTTTAAGAATTAAATTTATTTGTTTATACAATTTGTCAACAACACCTGTTCCAATAATAATTTGGTGTTGACTTTCTTGTTTTTTGTACCCTTTAAATAAAGGATGCTTTTTAACTTTTTCTAAATCAAATTTTGTATCATCTTTTAATATAAATCTTAATCTTGTTGCACAATGCTGAATTTCTTTAATATTGTCTTTACCACCAAGTAAATCAATCATTAAAACAGCATTGTCATAAAATATGTTTTTTGACATAGTATCTCCTAAACTTTTATACATTATCATTATTTATTTTTATATCAAGAATATATATACCTATGATTATAAGTTTTTGATTTTTAAAAAAGAACAAAAAAAATCTCTAATAAATAGAGAATTTAATTTAATAAAGAATAGTTTTATTTGAAAGATTTAAAAATAAAATTTTATATTAAAATAATAAACGTAAAACTTAATGTTAATTATTTTTAAATAAATTTCAGACAATTTAACTTTTGGCAACCTTAAGTTACATTATCTATTTTGATGATATGTTTATATTTTATTGAATATATCTTTTTTTAATTGCATTGCAATGTCTATATTACTTTCATTTTATAAAATACTTTTAATTGTGATCTGCAAGTTTTATACTAAATACATGTATAAATTTTATTTTGGTATTCTTATTAGAGGATTAGAATACTTAAAGTTTTAAATTTATAATAGTTTATTTTAAATATAAACATTTTACTTATAACCTTTAATTCGTGAAAGAAATTAATATTTCTTTCAACTTTATTGTTTCAAAAAATAGTAATAAAATCTATAACTTTACAGAATCTAAAAATATTTTAGAAAAAATTCTATTAAATATCCTATTTTCTTTACACTGACATTTTTAAAAGAATAAATATAAAAATATTTTACATTTACAAAAATATTTTTATATTTCGTTTTTTACTATGCTTTTTTTTTTTTTTTTATTATTAAAGGGTGTTAATTATTTCCTATTTTAATTAACACACCAATTGGAAATTTTTATTTTAAAAAAAATCGTTATTTCACTTGCATTATATTAACTGTAATGTTCTAAAATATACATAGAGGTGAAATAATTTATGAAAAATAAAGTTTGATTTATAACTGGAGCTAGTCAAGGCTTTGGTTTAATATTTGTAAAAAAACTATTAGATAAAGGACATTTTGTTTGCGCTACTAGCAGAAGTCCTGAAAAAATCATTGAACAAGTCGGGAAAAATGAAAATTTATTAGCTTTAAAAGTTGACTTATCTGATCAAAAACAATTGGATAAAGCAATGAAAGAATGTGTTAATAAATTTGACTCAGTTGATATTTTGTTAAATAATGCAGGATATGGCCAACTTTGAACTTTTGAAGAAACAAGTGATGAAGAAATTAGAAAATGTTTTGAAGTTAACTTTTTTGGAACTTTAAATGCAACTCGTGCTGCTTTACCATATATGAGAAAACAAGGATATGGACATATTTTTACAACTTCTTCTATTTGAGGTTATGTTGGAGATCCTTATATCTCAACTTATGCAGCTGTTAAGTTTGCCACTGATGGATGAAGTGAAGCTTTAAGTCATGAACTTAAAGGTTTAAATATTGGAATTAGTTGTATAAAACCTGGAGGATTTAGAACTAATTTCTTAGAAGCAACTTCAATGGTAACTGGAGAAGATAAAATCTCAGATTATAAAAAAGCAAGAGATCAATATTTTGAAGCACTAGTTAAATTCAATAAAAAACAAGATGGAGATCCAGAAAAATACTGTGATT
Source organism: Spiroplasma floricola 23-6 (assembly GCF_002813555.1). Taxonomy (NCBI): domain Bacteria; kingdom Bacillati; phylum Mycoplasmatota; class Mollicutes; order Entomoplasmatales; family Spiroplasmataceae; genus Spiroplasma; species Spiroplasma floricola. Next base: position 590,524 of record NZ_CP025057.1, on the reverse strand, counting down.
TTATAATTAATTTAACAAGTAAATCTGCTAAACCTCCATTACATATTTTTACTGGAAGAGATGCCTATAAAGATGCTGAAGATAAAATGAAAAAAATATCAAATGATATGAAAGAATTAGAAAAAGAAGCTACAAATTTACATGTAGATTAAAAAAATCACTTTTATAGTGATTTTTTAAATTCATTATTTTACTTGTAATAACTGTTATATGCCTTTAAAAAAGAAGACTTTGACAAATAACCACACTTTTCAGCTATTTGTTTTGTTGAATAATTTGCTTCTTGATATAGACTTTTAGCAAATTCCATTTTAAGTTGTATTGAATATGTTTTAAAGTTTGTATTTTTAAATTCAATAACTATATTATTTAAAGTTTTTAAAGAAATAGAAAATTTAGTGTTTAATTCTTTATAAGTTAAAATGCCATTATTATTATCTATTTCACTTATTATTTCACTTTTAAAACTTTTATGTCTTTTATCAGAATTATGAGAAAACATTTTATAAAAAAATTTTAAAGGAGCTACATTAACTTTATTTTTTATTGAATATACAGTAATTGAAAAAAATACAATTTGTACAATAACACAACACAATGACATAGAAATTAGAATTCAATATTTCAAATTATATGTTGAAAAGCACAAAATTACAATAAAAATAGCTAAGTTAGATAATAGTGCTGATACTTGTCTTAGGAATAATTTTATTCTAAAACTCTCAAAATAATTATCATGATTTTTATTAAAAAACACAATTTTAATAAAAATTTTATATGGAAATAAAGGAATAAAACAAAAGTATAAAAACTTAATAGACACTTTTTTTCTCTTATAAAGTATTGTAAAAAGTAAACCTAAACTTAGCAAAAATATAATTGGAAAAAATGTGTAAATAATAATTAATGAGTTTGTTAGTAAAAATAAAAAGAAAAATAAAATTATTAAAAAAACAATTCTATTTATAATATTATGAATAAATAAATTAATGTAATTGATTTTCATCAACTTTCTTTAATTCCCTTCTTTTCTTTATATTATACAATATATAAACTGTATATAAAGAAAAGCGAAAAACTAGAGAAAATACTGATATAGTTGATATAGCATAAAAAAATACTAGTCTTGTTTTGGCAAGAGTTAAAAAAAGATCTTTAGTGATGCTTATATCAGGATTCAAAAGAACAAACTGATCATATTTTTTTTCAAGAAATGAGCTACTAAATAAATTAAAATGCTGTATATGAGGAGCAATTTCAAATATTATTATTAAGATGTAGACTCATATTTTAAAACTAAAGTTATTATCAGTTTTAATACATTTTATTATTTTATATATAAGTCAAATGTAAAGACACGTTTTAAATAATTCACTAATTAAAAAGCTTGGTGTTTTTTTAAGATAACTAAATAATGATATTGTATACACAATATCATTACTTTTAAATTTAATATTGCCAAAGACATAAACAATTAGAATTAAGAGTATATTAATTAATAATGATATAACTAAAGAGATTAATATACCATAATTAATTTTTATTTTAGTTTTTAAATTCATACAATCACCTCTGAAATAACATTATCAAAAAAGGATAAACAAAATTAGGGATTTCTTAAAATGACACACTTTTTTATTTTTTGACACCCTTTCAAATTATTTATTTTTGTTTGTACTAACTTTATAAACACAATAATTAAAAATTAATCATAAAAAAACATACTCTATTAAATATAGAATATGTCCAGTTTTAATTAATATGCTTATTTATATTTTACTAATTTAATAGAAATCTCCTAAAAATGTTTCATATTAAATTCAAATTTTATATTTAGTTATTTTCTATATCAAATTCTACAGTTAGATATTGTTCTGTATTCATTTTTACAAACTTTCCTATTCCACTAAATTTATAAAGCTTTAAAAACATATTTTTATTACCATAATTTTGTTTATCGTGAATAAATAAGTACTTTACTATATTTTTATTATTAAAGTCTTCAATAATTTTATGATTTATTGTCATTTTTTCAGGCAATGATCAATAAAACTTCTTACTTAATTCATCATATTTAGTTAGTTTTCCATATCCATTACCATCTTCATCAGCCAAAATAATTTGTTTTGTTTTGAAAAATGTTAAATAACCTGCTTGAAAAGTCAAAACTTTTAACTCTTCTCTATAATGTAAAAAATTTGTTCTTCCCACTGCTGCAAGAGCTTGTTTTACTGTATATGTTGAATCTATTGTTAACATTTTTTCAGTACTTTCTGTAATTACCAATGTTTCTTTTTCTAATTTGTATTTTAAAATCATTGCCAATTCATCAACAATTAATCTATTTGTATTAATAAAATATTGTACTAAATCTTCAATTTCTAAATAATTTGGATAAATAGTTAAGAATTTCTCCATACTTGTTATTTCATATAAAAACGAAGTCATTAATAGATTATCCAAATCTAAATCAATTTCTTCTTTTGAAATATTGTTTCTTAATCTATTATAAAAATAATTTATTATTTTAAAATTATCTAAAAAAATAAATTGCTTTAATATATTCTTATTTCTATTTGTATCGTTTTCATTTTTATCATAAATTCTTATTTCTTTTCCTACCTTCAAGAATAATTCATCTAACTTATTATAAAAATCTAATAAACTGATTTCATAATCTTGAAGTATTTTCTCTAGAGCAAAATCTTGATATTTTTTATAATATTGAATAACTTGTTTTCTAATAATATCTTTATTTCCAAATCATTTTTTTAAACTTTTTAAAATAATTTCTTTTGTATTTTTTTCTAAAGTAATTGTAGAATCATAAGGTAAACCTTCTTTTGTAGAAATAAAATTAGTTCCAATAATATTTGGATTGAATAAATTCCTTATGCCCAAAGTTATATCATACTTGGAATCTATGTTAGAAATTAAATCATAAACTTCAAGTTTATTTTTTAACTCTATTTTTCTTAAACCCCTTCCCAATTGTTGTAAATAAACTGTTTTTGAACTTGTTGGTCTTAACAAAATTATTGTGTTAATTTCAGGAATATCAATTCCCTCATTAAAAATATTTACAACACAAAGATAATTAATTCTTCCAATTTTAAATTCATGCAAAATTCTATTTCTTTCTTTATTATTTTCAGAAGTAAATGCTTCTGCTTTTAATCCTTTTTGAACTAAAAAATTTGCAATAATCTTTGCATGATCAATTGTTGTACAAAAAATTAAAGCAGTTGGTCTTGCATAAATACCTAAATACTTTTCAATTGTTTTAAATAATAATTCATTTCTTGAATCTGTATTAACTACTTTAAAAATATCTTTGTCTGAATTTAAATCAATTCCTTGCAAATTTGTTGATGTATCATCAATACAGTAGTAATCAAAAGGACATAAAAGTTTTTGATTAATTGCATCTCAAAGTCTTAATTCTGATGCAAATTCATTATCAAAGTATTGTTTAATATCTTTGCCATCTTCTCTTTCAGGAGTTGCTGTCAAACCAATAACTTGTTTTGGATTAAAGTAATTAAAAACTTTATCAAAAGAGTTAGCAGCTAAATGATGTGCTTCATCAAAAATAATTAAATCAAAGTGATCTTTATCAAAATTATTTAATCTGTTTGAAAGTGATTGAATCGTTGCAAATAAATGTTTGGGTTTATCTGCTATTATTTGACCATCATAAAGTACTTCACCAAAATTTTGTTCTTCTAAAACTTGTCGATAAGTTTTAATTGCTTGATCTATAATTTCTTTTTGATGTGCTAAAAATAATATACTTAAATTATTTTTAGCACTTTGTCTTTGATTTTTATAGTCAAAAGCAGACACTAAAGTTTTACCTGTTCCTGTTGCCATAATAATTAAATTTTTAGTTTTCCCGATATATCTTCGATATTTTAGTTTCTCAATAATCTCTTTTTGAAACTTATATAAGTATTTTTTGCTAAATTGAATTTGATTTGATAACTCTACTTGATTTTTTACCAATTGATTTTGTTTAATTCTTTCAATAAGATCATCTCTATCTTTTGCAATTGAGAAATCAACAAAATCTTCATTTCATAAATTATCAAATTCTTGAATCATTTGTTGAACTAAGTCATTTTCATTTTTAGAAGTAATTTTTATATTTCATTCTCTTCCACTTATCATACCTTTATAAGTTAGATTTGAAGATCCCATAATTGCACTATCTGGTAAAGTTTTTCTTTTAAAAATAGAAGCTTTAATATGAATTCTTTCACTATTTCTTTCCATATTATCTTCGATTTTAATTTGAATGTTTTTATACTTTTGAACAATTAACTTCAGTTCATTCAAATTATTAAACTGAGATAAATCATCAAAAGTTGTTGAGATAATTTTTATTGGAATATTATTTTCTAAGCAATAGTCAAAACATAGAGATATTTTATTTAATATTGTTTTAGAAATAAATGGATAAATTAAATAGACTTCATCAGAAGTTTTAATTTCATTTTGAATTTCATTTAAAAGCTCTTGTTGATTTCTATTTGTAAAAAATTTATCATTTTCCATTTTTTTTATCTCTTTTCTTATTAAAATTTTATAGGTTTTAATAAGAATTACAAAAAAATATCTATAAATTTTGTATTTTTATATTTAAAAGACAAAAACATTTACTTAAAGTAAATGTTTTTTAATTATTTTTTAGCTGATCATTTAAAAGTAAATGTTGTAAGTGCAAATATTGCAGCAAGTATTAATACTGCTCCAAGTATTGGCTGTCATGTTGCTGTAAAATCTTTTCCAATAAACTCTTCTGAAATTGGTTGCATTGGATTTTTATAGTGATTATTAAATCCACTTTCTCATCCTTTATCACTTCAACCTCTTGTTGCATATAAAAATAAGAATACACCATACTTATGAGGTATAAAATATGTAAAGATTATCATTCCTTTACTTGATTCAAATGCTTCTGGAGGTAACATTATTCCTGATAAGAAAATACTAAAGAAATATATCATCATTATCATTCCTTGCATTGAACCAACTGAACTAAATAGTCCACCAAAAAATGTTGCAAGAGCAATTGATGTTAATGTAATTAAAATCATAGACAATAGCATATAACCTCAATTTACTTTTCCTAAAAGTTGTGCAAAGCTTAATGCATCACTTGATGAAACTAATTTATGTATTTGTGAAAAAATTAAATTAAATATCATCATTAAAAAGAAAGCTACTATTCCCGCAATTAGATAAACAAATCAAAGAGCTCCAATAAACATTGATTTTCTAATTCCTGTAATATCAATTCTTTTTAGAAATACAGAGTTTTTTCATTCAACAACAGCAGGAGCTAATAAAGTTAAGCATGTTAAACAAGGTAATAATGTATAACCAAATAATGCACCATATTTTTCTCCTTGAATTTTAGCTCCCATTATAAAGAAAAACATAATATTAAAAAATATTGGAACAAAAATCATAAAAATTATTGATTTTGGTTCTTTTATAAAAGATTTATAAAGTAATAATGATAAGTTATTAAAAATACTAATTTGTTTTTTAACTTCAAATTTATTTTTCTTTTCAGTTTTAGTCATTATATTTCTCTCCTTTAAAGAATTTATTCATTAATTTTCTTACAGATTCATATTTTTTAACTGTATTTTCAACTGAATCATCATATCAAATTTTACTATCTTTAATAATTATTAGTCTATTGCACATTTCTTCAACTTCTTCAGGATGATGTGAAACTAGCAATAAAGTTTGTTTAAATTCTTTTGTATTTTTTTTAAAAAAATCAATAATTTTAAACTGTAATTCCATATCCAATCCTGTTGTTAATTCATCAAGAATTATTATTTTTGGATTGTTCATAATTGATATCATAGCATTAAATCGTTGTCTTTGTCCACCACTTAATTTTTTAAGAGGTCTGTTTATAAACTCATCAATTTCAAAAACTTCCTTTAATTTAGTTTCTCATTCTTTTGTAAATTTTGGGTAAACAAATTTATAAAAATCTAACATATTTTGTGCTGTTATACCAGTAGGTCAATTTCCTTCTTGTAATTGAATTCCTATTTCTTGTTTAATATTTTCAGTTAAATTGATTTTGATATCTCCTGAATCAGGCTTACTAAATTGAGCTATCATTTCAACTAAAGTTGTTTTACCGCAACCATTTGCTCCCATTAGTGCAACTCTTTGACCTTCTTCAATTTTTAGATCAAAGTTTTTAAATATTACTTTTTTGCCAAAGCTCTTTGATACATTTTTAATGTCAATTAATGTTTGCATTTTTCTTCTCCTTTAATTCATTTAAATATAACATATATGATAACAAAAAATACATATTCTTTATTATTTTTTTAAAAATGAATAAAATTACTTATAAGAATAAAATTTTAAAGATTTTAAAAACTTTTATATTTTTAAGGAAATAAAAAAGAATATTTTAAATATTCTTTTTTATTTCCTTATTTAATATTACTAGGAATACGATTAAAATCAATTCAAGCTATATTTGGATTATTTACTTTATCATAAGAAAACATTGAAGTAACATCAAAAAGTAAATTAATTCAGTTCATATTTCATTATAGTAATCTTAAATTTTTTCCTTTTATATCTCAATCTGCATAATAATAATAAATGTTTTTAGCATCTGATATAGGAGTGTTTGAATTTTTACGAGTAGCAAAACCAGTATAACTTTCTGTAGTTTCTTCTAAAAATTTCGGACCTTCGCCATTTACAAAAGCAAATCTATATTGATCACTTTTTGACTCTAATAGTAATTTACTTCTCATTCCAATTCCAAAATTAGTTATATTATTAGTAATAGTGTTCAAAGATCCTGTTAAATTAAGAAGTACATTTATACCTTTTTTTGGAACTGCACTATTTTGTACAAATTCTCCAATTCAAGAATCAAAAAATTCATTAGTATTAGTTATAGTCATTAATTTTTTAGGATCTCCCATTTGTGAACTTTCAATACCAAAAATATTTCTAAATGATTTAATTTCATGTTTTATAAAAGTATTTAAATCATCAACATCTAATTTTCCTGTTTGATCATTTGCTGAATAATTAATAAGTAAATCAAATTTTGGTAAACGGTGTTCATAAACTGATGAAGAACCTCCTCCAACTTTTATAGAAAGTCCATTTAAAGAAACTATATCCATTGAAATTGCATTTTTATATCCTTTACGATCTGAAATTTCACTAGTAAGTTCTATATCTTTTTCCTTTAAAAATTCTTCTTGTTTTATTAAATAATCACTTTCAAAGTCATTTTTATTTTTAAGTAAATATTTATCATTTATTATGTTAGAAGCTTCTAGTGAATTTGGATCTAATTTAAATATAGAATTAAATAAAAATCAAGCATCATTTTGAGTATTGTTTACATCATAAGTATATTCAATTGGATTTAATTTTTTTTCCATATTATTTACTTTATTAATTTCTTGGTAAATGCCATCTTGTGAAAAAATTAAAGGTAGACTTTGAATACTTGAAAAATATTTATTGCTAATAAAATTTGTTAGATTATTTTTAAATTCTTCATCTTTATTATAAAAATCTTTAATATAATTTTCATAATAACCTGAATAAGCATCTTGAGGTTCTCCATTTGGAGCTATTTTGTTATAAAATAAATCTGTATATTCGATAGCATCATTTGAAGTATAATAATCTCTTGTTATATTTTCAAGAAAGTTATCAGTACCTTGTTTAAAAGCATCACTTTCTGTTGAAGAATATGCAAATGTTTCATTTAAAGTTAAAGCTTCTGTATTATTAGTAATTCCATTATTATAATTAATTATAACTTTAAAATCAAATTGAACATTTCCCATTCAAATATTATTTTCTTCTATATGTCCATTATTAATTTTTAAAGTATCAAAATTAATTGTAATTTCAGAAATAGTTTCTATATCGTAAAATAAAATTTTATATTTATCTTTTTCTGTCATTTTTCTAAACTCTGCAAATAACTCATTAGTTCTCATGATTTTATTAAAATCATTTGTTATTGCAAGTCTTTGTTTATCAGTTATTTCTGACTCTTTACCAGAATTTGCTTTTATATTTTCTTCTCTTAAAAATTCATTTGAAATTTCTGTTGATGGAACACCAATTAGATTTGAAATTACTTGTGCATAATGATTATTATAAATATCTCTAACATCTTGAGTTAATTCCTGAATTAACTTCGCATAATCGTCTTCTTCAGTAGTTGGAGGTGGATCAACAGGAGTTGTTCTACAAGAAATAACAGTTGTTATTGGAGCTGAAAATATAGTCAATCCTGAAAGTAGTGTTAATATTTTTTTCATTTTTACCCTCTTTTCTAAAAAGTTGTTTTAATTTTTATCATCTAAAGCTTTATAAATTGATTCCATATTTATTGGCAATTTTATAAGATTCTTTAAAGGTAAATTATTTTTTATTAAATAAAGAACTATATAATTTAATTCTTTATAATTGCTAATTGATATTACTAATGAGTTTTCATCCTCATCATATTTAAATGATTTAATATTATTTTGTTTCAAAAAAAGTCTAAATTTATTTACATCATATTTTTTTGTAATAAAGATTTTATATTTTGAATATATATCTAATTCAACTTTTGAACCTGAAAAAACTAATTGTCCTTTATCAATAATTAAATAATCATCAATTATCTCATTTATTTCATCAATATTATGAACAGTAATTATTATAGTTTTTCCTTCATTTTTAAATTTAGTTAAGATCTTTTTTATTTTTTCTCTTCAATAAGAGTCCAAATTTGCTCCGGGTTAATCTAAAATAATTATTGAAGGTTCTTTTATGAAACATAAAATTAAATTCATTCTATTTTTCATACCCCATGAGTAATTTTTAATTTTTTTATCTTTTGATTCTCATAAATCAAAATACTTCATTCAATACTCAATTCTTTTTTTATACTCTTTTTTATAAAGACCAAGCATTAAACAAATATCTAATAAAAACTCATATGCTGTAACTTCATATAGCGAAAAATCCATTTGTGTATAAAAACCAACATTGTAATTGGCTTTATAGTAACTATATGCCTTTCGATTTATATCGTTTAAAACTATATCGCCTTTATATTTTCTTATTATTCCTAAAAGTGTATTTATAATAACTGTTTTTCCACTACCACTACTACCAAGTAATGCTGTGATTTTACTACTTTGAATTTCAAAAGTTAGTGGTCCAATTTTAGAATTTTTAAATTTTTTTAAATAGTCTTTAAAAGTTATTACAGGTTTTTGATCTATCATTTATGCCAAATCCATTCTATTGAATTTTCTTCTTGCTATAAAAAAGTTAACTGTACATATAACTATTTGAACTAATATATAGAAATATGGTTCTAAATAATTATTGTATGTATCATAAGTTATTTTATAAGTTGAATCTAATTTAAAAGTATAAAAGATATGACTTATAAAAAGATTGTTTTGTTTATTAAAGAAAATTTTACTTGTACTATCAGGTTCAAATCATATTTCATCAAATGCTCTACCCCCATAATAAGAATAGTTAAGTAACATATTGGAAATAAGATTAGCATGAAAGAACCCACCATACAAGGAAGTTACATTTTTATAATCTTCTCAATCAGCTGAAGTAGTTATAATGACACTATCATCTAATATAACAAGATTGCTTGTGTATCTTAAAAAATAGTCTTCTAGAATTCTAACACTCAACATTGTAGGAAAATTAATTGTTTCTGTAATTAATACATCTAGTGCTGTAGTTTTGTCAAGAGATAATTTGTTTTGATTTAAATTGAAATAATTCTGATAAATATCAATTAAATATTCAGGATCAAATATTAGACTTTGTCCAGTTTGCTCATTTTTAATATAACTTGTAGCAATATTATTATTATCTAAAATAATAAAATGCTCAAAAAGAGAATAAAACTGAGATTGAAAATTAGCATAAATACTATTTATGTAATTTGTAAATTCAATAAATTCTTTTATAAATAAATCATCTGGATATTTTTCTTTTAACTCCTCAATACTTAAAAATCTATATTTAAGAGAAGTTTTAAAAGTAACATTAGATCCTACTCAAGGACTAAGCAATGATCTTGAATATGCAGTTGCCATTCTAGTTGGAGTTTTTAATTCAACTGCAACAGGTTTTTCTACAACGATGCCTTTACTCTTTAAAAAATTAATTCTTAATTCTTTGTTTTTGTTTTCTTCGAATGTAGAAGTTCTAAAGGAACTTTCTATAAAAAAATTAAAAATATCATAACTTAAATTTGGATATTTATTTTTTTTATTAAGTGCATGATTTCTAAGATTATAGGAATCATACATCTCATTAACTTTCATTGTTGTTTGACCATAATTATTACTTCGCATTGTAATATTTTTATTTTCAATATCTTTTAATAAAAATTGTAATGGTAAATTACTTATGAAACTCAATGACAATATAAATGTTGCAATAATTGCTAAAAATTGTTGACCGGCAATTAAAGACATTAGTAAAAAAAAGTTTATTAAAAAAATACAACTAATAAAAACATAAAAGAAGTAAACACTTGATATTCTTAAAAGTACAAAATTAATATCTCATCTAATTAAACTATAGATAGTATTAATTAATAAGTAATTAATAATTATGTTTATAGTGACTAATATAAGAATAGTTATTATTTGAAATAAAAATAACTTAGTTCTTTTGACTTGATGTGAGATTATAATTTGTAACGTCTTATCATCTCTTTTGTTTATAAAAATAAAAAATACTAATCTTAAGCACAACATAAACATTAAAATAAATAAATAAAATAAAGCATAGTAATCAAACATTATAACTAATTTTTCATTATTATTAATAGTTAAAAAATAAGTTAAAAAAGCAGCAGATAATAATAGTGAAAAAATATTTATAGCTAGATATGTTTTCTCTTTAATAATTAATTTTATTGTAAATTTAATTATTACTCCTGAAGAGATAATACGTCTTACTTTTACCATCAGTTTATGTAGTATTGTTCCAAACTAATTGTATTGCTATATTTTAATATTAAAAATAAATTTATATTTACTTTTAAATAATTTTTAATTGAAAATATTTTTTTAAAAAGAAAATAAATATTTTTTTCTTCTCTATATTTATTTTTCATTCCCTTTAAAAAATTTAAATTTCTCATAATATTATTTCTCATTCATTTCCAAAATATTATTTATTTTTTTTTGAACTTTATTATCCCTAAAAATTTGCTTAAGATTACTAATAAAATTAGTTTTGTTATTATCTGATCAAATTTCTTCCTCACAGATTTTTTTGATTAACATTTGTTTATTTAAAAATTTATTAAATTTTTTTGTTGAGGTTACTTGAATTAAATTAGTAAGTAAAATTTGAATGGTATTCATTAAAGTTTTCTTCCGCCTTCTTATAAATTAAATGTTTAATTTTTTTCGACTCAAAGTCATTTACTACTAAATAGTTATTTCTAACTCTTTTTTTGAAAAGATGTTATAATACTTAAACTTATAATAAAAATTGAAGCTGTTAATAAGTGAAAAAAATTATTCATCTTGCTTTTCATTCTTTTTTTTTTTTTTTTAAAAAAAAAAAAAAAATTCTAATCCATATATATTGTCAAAAATGTTTTATTTTAAGTTTTGTTACTAATTCATATTTTGAAAAATAACTAGTTTCTATTTTTATACAAAATTTTTTTAAAAATATAGTCTTTTTTTAAAATTAATAATTCTAAAAATACTTTTTTTATTTTTAGCTATATAAATTTAAGACCATATACATTTGATTGAAATATATAATTTAATCAAAATATTATCACAATTTTTTCGGTTTTTTTTTAATATGTTTCTTAAAATAAAATATATAGTAAGAACCTAAAATTATTGTATTCAAAGAAACTAAAAAAGTACTTTTTAAATTCAACTTAAAAATATAATATATTTTTAAGTTTTTTCATAAAAATATTTTTATGTTTTAAAAAGTCTTTTTGTATTAAAATAATATACTTACTTATTTTATATTTTGCTAACTATAATTTGCCTAATTCATTGGTACCTGATAAATGGGAATCGTTAAAAAACAAGCATTCTTTAACTTCATGTTTCTTTTCAGTCCAGATTTGATAAATAAAAAATATAATTTCTTCTAATAATTCTATAAACAATAAGTTTTGGATCCATTATAAATTACAAATTTAATATTAAAATAGCAAGACTCGTAATTTACTCTGTAATCACTTCTTTTGCTATTAAATCTTTATAATAATTTTCATAAATTTTTTACTACTTATATCATTAGCTGTTAAACTAAAATATTTTTTTCTAAAAAAATTCATACTTGCAGCATATGATCAATTTATATATTCTTCATTTTTAAAACTGTTTAAAATACAACCTAATTTTCCAAAGCCTAAAAAAGATCCTTTAAAAATTTTTTTATTAATTATTAAGGAACACCCTATTCCAACCTATTAAAATAACTACAGAGTTTTTAGCATATTTTGCATTTCCTAATTTTAATTCAGCTAAAGCTGCACAGTTTGAGTCATTCTCTATAAAAACAGGAATTTTGTATTTTTTAAAGAGACTAGTTTTAAAATTAATTTTATGTAAATCTATAATAGCCGACAAGCCAGTTATTTCACCAATACCCGAATTAATAACTCCTGAATTTGAAATGCAGATATTTTCAATATTTTTATTAAGATTATCTTATACTAATTTCATTATTAAATTTAAAACATAATCTCCAGTAACAAAGCCTTGAAATTTTATAAAGTCTTTAAAAACAATTTTATTATTTTTAATATAACAATATTTTTAAAGACATTCCCCCTAAATCAAAGCATAAATTCATTTTTTTACCTCTTTCATTTTTATGAAATTAAATTTTTATGAAAATTTTTTTAATTTATTTCAAAAATATTTATTCTCTAAATAATATAATTTAATAATTTATATTATTTCTATTTTTGAAAGTAATTGTAATACTCAGAATTTATTATTTAATTTTTAAATTTTTTTTATTTATATATTTACTTTCAATTCCTTCTTCTTCTATTTTTATATTTCTTATTTCCTTATTTATTTTCATTTCAAAAGGAATAAAGATTATTTTTATTAATATAAAAATAATTAAATAAGAAATAAGTCATAATATAGTGCAAAAGAGTTAAATGTTATACTTATAAAAATTTCTAAAGATAATATTTCATTTGTTTTGGGATAAATAATCTTTATTTTTTCTACGCTAGTAAAAAGTGATAGAAAATATTTATAACCTAATTCCTTTTTTTCATCAGTTCCATTCTTTATTCTTCACGCATTTATTAATCCAAAAACTATTAAAAAAAATAATAGTAAAAAATCAGTTTATTATTAAGAAAAAAGTCATGCAAACTTTAAAACTTCCCAAGTGTTTAAAATCTCATTTTTTTTAAAAAACTATTGTTATTATTAATAAAGCAATAAATATGAAAATATTTAGCATACCAAACAGTATATACCTAATTTTAATCTTTTTATAGTATAGTTCTAAAAATTCATTTTTGCTCATATTTCATATTCTCTTCCTCTTAATTAAATTTTATGAACTATGAGTGAAGTAAAAGTAAAATACTTTTAGTAGCTTAAAAATATTTTATAGACTTATTGAACCAATAACTATAATATTTAGAATTTCTTTTTTACTCTTAAATTTTATTTATTAATCTTTTTAATTAATTCCCATTTTAATTGAAAAATATTAATTCAAAACTAATCTTAAAAATTTAGAAATACTAAATAAAAATACTTCATAAAATTCTGAAATATTTTTTAATTCAAGAATTTTATGAAGTATTTAATTAGAATAGTAAGCTTTTATTATTTTTTTAATGATCGCTTTCATTTTTTATACATTAATACTATTATTAAAGAACCTATTGCAAAATAAAATAAATATATAAATAAAACATCTAATAATGGTTTTATTTTGTTAACTAAATATAATTCCCCTTTTTTACCAACTACTTTTGAATTATATGTTTTAGCATAGAATATTGAGTGATAATTATAATAATCTAAAAATGTATTATTTTTTTGATAATTAATTGAATTAAACATTAAATTAAAATGACTTATTGGGTTTAATAAATTTGAAATTAAATAAGATTTTTGTTTTTGTTGAAGTGTAACTATTGGATTAGCAATAGCAATACCATTTCTACTGTTTGTTTCTAAAGCAACTTGCATAACTTCATAAACATTAAATAACATTGATTCAAAAGATTTTCTAAACATAAATTTTGTTGCTGTTGTTTTAGCTTCAATTTTATATTTGTTTATTGGATTTAATAAAATACCTGATTTTGGATTTTCTTCATTTATATTTCTTCAAATATTTCAATTTAAAATAAATTGTTTATATGCATTCAATATATTTCCATATTTACTATCAAAATTGAAATTTATTTTATCAAATATTTTACCTGGAGTTTCTTTAATCAAAACAGTTTTATTTGATCATTCTTGAATTTGATTTCAAGAAAGCAAATCACGTTGATTAGCATCTATTTGTGATTCAACAGCATTTATAAATTTTCAATATTCTTTATCAGAATTAATTTGTTTTTCATCATAACCTGACATAATAAAAGCTTCTATTTGACCGTTACTTTCTATATATCTTTTTGTGTAATTTTCATTATAAATAGTTGTACTTAAATCATCTCTGTCAATTTGTTTTTTAATATTATAAAAAATTTGATTTTTTAAAGCATCACTAAATGCTTGATTTTTATTAAAATCAGTTGTTGATGTTAAAACTGAAAAAAATATAGTAAGCAGTGGCAATAATAAGATAAATATTGTAAATGAAGTAGAAGCAACCATTGAAATACTTGATTTTATTAAAACACTGAATACTAAAACTACAATTGGAATGAAAAAAGCAAATATACTATATCATCCAAATGGAGTTATAAAAAATTGATATGCTCATAAACTATCGTATTTATTAATTGAAAGATAAATAATTAAATTTATTAATAACTTTGAAATAATTAAAACTAAAATTAAAAAATATGATAATAAAATTCTTGATAGAAAAATACTTTTTTCTGAGTAACCAAAGTTTAAATCTATTTTTCATAAACCTTCATTTTTTTGTAAAATAAAAAGATGTGAACAATGTATTAAAACTAGCAAAGCAATTAAAACAGAACTAGTAGCAATAATTAATTTATTAATTAGTATAAGTTGAGAATAATCATTAAATGCTAAAACCAAGTAAATTGAAATTGAATCTATAAGTATTAAAAGAAAAAAGGAAACTAATGTTAAAATTATTAGCTTTCGATTTTTAATTTGATTTAGTAAAACCGTTTTAAATAAATTTATTGATTTATTATTTTTCATTTAAATAATTTTCCATTTCTGTTTTTTTACTGATTGTTTTGCTTGTATGTAACTCAAATAGTTCTTTTAATCTGCCATTTTCTTCTAATTTATAAGGTTGATCTATTTTAATAACTCCCTCTTCAAGAATAAATATATGATCCAAAATGTGCTCTACTTCATCTACTAAATGTGTAATAACAACTATAATGATTCCTTGTTTTTTTTAATGCTTCAATTGTTTCTATCATCATTTTTTTTGTTTGTATATCTACGTTAGCTGTTGGTTCATCTAAAAATAAAACCTTAGGTTTTAAAATTAGACAAATAAAAAGCAATAAGATCTTTTTTTGTCCAGCTGAAAGATCAGCTACTTTTAATTTTAATCATGCTGAAACGTCAATTAATTTAATTACTTCATTATATTTAGCTTCAAAACTTTTTTTAGATATATTATTTAAATTTTTAATATATTCAATGTAAGCTTTAACCTTAATTTCTTGAGGTAAATTCCCACTCTTTAAAAAATAATATCATTCACCATAATCAATTTCAGATTGCTTATTATCTTTAAAATATATTATTTCTCCAGTGTCATAGTTCAATTCATTGAAAATTAGCTTAACTAAGGTTGTTTTTCCAACACCATTATTACCTAAAAGACCATAAATTTTATTATTTTGTATTTCGATATTTATATCCTTTAAAACTTGTTTGTTATCAAATTTTTTTGATATATTATTTAATTTAATTATTTGTAACATGTATTAATACACCTAGTTCTATCTTTGTTATTTTTAAAATTACAAGTAATCTATTCAATTTTTTCATTATTTTTGAATAATATTCTTTTTAAAACTACACTTTTATTTTACATAATTTTGTAAAGAAATCTAGTCTTTTAACAAGTTTTTATTTTGTTTGCTCTTTTATCCATAAAATTTCATAAAAAAATAGCATTAATTTATTCATTAATACTATTTTCTTATAAAATCTTAATTTTATTTACTATTCTTTAAAACTTAATCTATTTTTTTGCAATTACTTCTATTTCAATTAAACCATTTTTAGGTAGATTTGATACTTCAATAGCACTTCTAGCAGGTTTATGATCTTTAAAGAAGTTTTCATATATTTCATTAACTTTTGCAAAATTATTTATGTCTTTTAAAAAGATTAATACCTTAATTACATTATTTTTTATAAAATCAGCTTCAGTTAAAATTTCATTAATATTATCTAATGCTATTTTAGTTTGAAGTTCAATTCCCTCTTCTAATTGCATAGTTTCAGAATTTAAACCTAATTGACCAGATAAATAAAGAAAATTATCATCTGTTAATATTGCTTGACTATATGGTCCTATTGCTTTTGGTGCTTTTAATGTATTTATTACTTTCATAAATTATTCTTCCCTTCTATAAATTTTTAATAATTTCTTTAAACTTTTTAGTAACTTCTTTTAATTGTTTTTTGCTTATAGCTATGTTAATTCTTAATCAGCCTTGCTCACAATCTGCAAATTCATTATAAAAATTTAAAATCATATTTTTCTTTAAAAATATAGTTTTAATTTCATCTCAATTTGTTTGCGTTTTTAAGTTTATTCATAGCAAATATGATGCATCCATTTCCATTATTTTAACATTATCAAAATTTTTAAGTTCATTTTTGAAAAATAAATAATTAGATAAAATGTATTTTTTTAATTTTAACAATCACTTAAAACTATACTCATTTGAATAAGCTGCAATTAAAGCTGGTTGAAAAAAAACATTTGAAGAAGTTAAAGAATCATTTTCATATTGAGTTAATATTTTTTTCATAATTTCATTATTTGAACAAATCATGTAAGATCCTTTTAATCCTCCCAAGTTAAATGCTTTATTTGGTGAATTGCAAACTATAAAGTTATTAATTTGATTTCTATATTTTAATATTGAGTTGTGTTCTTTTTCTAAAGTTAAATCCCCATGAACTTCATCTGAAAAAATTAGAATCTTATACTTATTACAAATTTCTATAATCTTTTCTATCTCTTCATTATTTCAAACTCTCCCACCAGGATTGTGAGGATTACATCATAAAAATAGTTTTATTTCATTTTCTTTAATTTGTTTTTCAAACTCTTCAAAGTTTACAAAATAATTATTATTCTTATAAACTAAACGATTATAAATAACTTTTCTTTTAGTTTTTATAATTGATCTTTCAAAAGGTTGATATATTGGAGATTGAATAAGTACTGCATCATTTATATTTGTAAAACACTTAACTGTTTCAAACATTGCATTAACTGTACCATGCACTAGTTTAATAAGTTCTTTTTTTAAAAAAATATTGTGAACCTTATTGTATCAATTAATTATTGAAAGTATTGAACTTTCTTCTTGATATGTGTAACTATAAGTTTTTCTTTTAGCTCTTTTAAAAATTGCTTTTACAATAGATTTTGGTGTTTCAAAATCCAAATCTGCTATTGATAAGTTATAAATTTTTTTAGAAAAATCAATTGAATAATTATTTTCTAAATATTCACTTGATCATTTTCTTTCCTTATTCTTTTTTCTATTTATAATTTTATTAAAATTATTCATAAGCTACCCACTTTTCATTAATTTCGCTATTTCATTTTTTAATTTCTCAACTCTTGGTCCAATAATTATTTGAATATTTAACTCATCAATATATTTAATAGCTATTGCTCCAAGTTTTTTTACATCTTCTTGTTGAATCTGTTTAGTTTCTTTTAAAGTAATTCTTAATCTAGTATAACAATTGTTTAAGCTCTCAATATTTTCTTTTCCACCTAACAGGTGTAAATATTTTTCAGCTACTTTATCAAAATCATTAACTTTGTTTTTATCAACTTTTTGAACAATACTTTCTTTTTCTTCTGGTGTAAGTTCTGTTCTTCCAATTATTTGTACATTTCTTAATTTTATGTAGAAGTAAAATAAATTAAAATATAGAAATCCTCAAATTGATCCAATAACTAATATGTAGTATCACTTTGTATTTAAACCTTGAATTACACCAAAGACAATAAAGTCAATTATATTGCCATCCGTATTTCCTATTTTAACTTGGAGTAACGCGACAAATAAATATGCCATACCTATAAAAAAACAATGAATTAAATAAAGCATTGGTGCTACAAATAAGAATAAGAATTCAATTGGTTCGGTTATTCCCCCAACAACGCTTGCAACTATTCCAGGTACAATAATTGATTTAACCATTGGCTTTTGTTCTTTTTGTGCAAGTAAGTAAATTGCTAATCCTGCCATTGGCAAACCAAACATTACAGTTGGCATATACCCTTGACTTAAAAATCTTGTAGCTTCAGCTGAAATAGGTTGATTATATTTTAACTGTTCATAAAAAATATTTAATGCTCCATAAACTATTTCATTATTAACAGGATTTTGTCATGATCCACCAGCTTCAGTATATCTAATAATTGAATTTATAACATGGTGAATTCCTGTAGGTCTTACTAAACTTTCAGTAAACCTATATAGAAATGGACCAAACACTCCTATCTTTTGAACTACCAATCCAACTCATGCTAGCAATTGTGCAATTGCTGGTCAAAAGAAAGTTGCTGGAAGTGCTAAAACTGAAAATAAAAGTATTGATATTATAGGAACAAATCTAGTTCCCCCTCAAAATGAAATTGCATTTGGTAAATTTATGTATTGAAATTTTTCATGTAATTTATATATTATAAGACCTACAAAAATAGCTCCTAAAACACCAATATCCATTGTTTGAATACCCAATATTTCTTTTGTAGTTCTTCCAATAAAAGTTCCTTCTTGTAATCAACTTGAAGGAAAAATGTTGATTGTAAAATTTATACTAAATAACATTGTTGCATAACCTAAAAAACCACTTAGTGCAGCAACACCTTGATTGTCAGATGCTAAACCTAATGGTATTGCCATGGCAAACATAAAAGGTAAAAATGTAAAACCAATATTTCCTATTAATTTTAAAAATACAAAAAAGTCAAATAACCCTCTTGTTTTTAATCAAGGCATTTGTGTCAATGTAGCTTCTGATGTTAAAGAAGCGCCAATTCCTAAAAAAATACCACAAAATGCCATAACAGCAATTGGTAACATAAATGTTCTTCCCAATTTTTGAAACTTGCTAAGCAAACTATTTTTTGACTTTTTAGTTTTTAATTTTTTACTTTCTTTTTCATTCTCTTTTTTTTCATCCCTCTTTTTTGAAAAAATATGTTTCATAATAACTCTCCTTTCAAAAATATATTACTTAAATTTAAAAGTCGTTATGTTACTATGAGCCTATCGTGTACTAAAGTAAATCACTTTGTACTTTTACTAATAAATAATTTGTAAAATCTAAATATAAATAGTCTAAAATTTGAATTAAGCATTGACCTCTTATAGAAAATGAATCTCAAATATTTTCTTCAAGATTTGGAAGATCTATAAATAAGTCACAATATTTATTAATCTCACCTTTTTCTCCTAATATTCCAAACATAAAAGTTTTACTTTCAAGTTTTTTTACAATATCAATTAAATGTTTACTACTTCCACTTAAGCTTAAAATTATTACAATATCATTTTGATCTATTTGTTCTACATATGATTCTATTGAATTCAAATCTCTTTCTTGAATAACAGTTTTATTTAATCATCTTATTCTTTGAACAAAATTTCTTGATATGTTATATGCAAGATTCATACCAAAAACATAAATAGTTTTTGCTTTCTCTAATTTTTTTAAAAATTTTTTTATTTCATTTTCTTTTAAAATATATTTCTCAAGAGTTAAATTAGAAGAATTATTTTTTATTTCTAAATACTTTAAATAATGATTATTTTCTTTAATTAACTCTTTTTGAAAATTAAATTGTTCATTCAAACTCAAACTACTTTTTTTAAATTTAGATAATTGATATTTTAATTCACTATATCCTGAAAGACCTAGTTTATTACAAAATCTAATAATTGATGGTTTAGATGTATTTGTTTTTTTTGCAATAGTTTCTAAATTAATATTTTTTATTTTTTCAGTATTTTTTAAAATTCAATTTGCAATGTGAGAATTGATATCAACATTATTTTTAAACGCAATTTCTCTAAGAGTATTGTATATTTTTAATTCATCCATTTTCTTCCTCTTTTGTTTTTTTAATTAGCAAAAAAACTTTCAATAAAATTTTAACAGTAGAGAGAGTATCTTTTAAAAATTAGTTTGACTTTAATATATTTTTTATTGTTAAAAAGTAATTTACTTTCTTCTTTTACTAAAGTAGAATTAAATTTTTATATTAAAATTAAAAAAACCAAATTCAATTATTTGGCTTAATAAATTTTATTTATTTCACTTTTTCATTATATTCATTTGTAAACTTTTTTCTTAGTTTAATTTGATAATTTAATATTGACTCTTGATAATTTTCTTTAATTTCTTCAACAGATTTTGAATAACTCTCTAAATATATTTTTTTATCATAATGATCTAGAGTAGTTAACTCTTTTGATTTACTCATAAATTTATTTTTCAAAGAAATCATTTTTTGCTCTTTTTGTGCTCTAATAAAGTTTTTAGTATGTTCTTTATTTTGATTTACATAATCTTTTTCAAATTTTTTAAGTTGATCAAATATTTCAATTGCTTTTATAATTTTTTCTTTTGTATTTTTTGATATATCAGTTTTTTGACTTTTTAATTTCTCAATTTTAACAAGTGTTTCATTTTTTTCTTGTTCACTTTTTGACACTTTAATAGTTGATCTTAAAACTCTAATTTGATCATTGATATCTCTTTTTTGAGAACTTTTCTCTTCAATAAGTTTTTCAATATGATTTGCATGTGTTTCTTTTAAAGAACCTATTGTTCCTTTACTTGAAATTAACATTAGTCCATAAAGTGAAGTTGTAACTGCAACACCAGATGTAACTGCTAAAAAGAATACTGCAGTTTGTCATCCATATGGAACTGCTCCTAAAATTGCAACAATTGGTCCTCCATGACCTGCCAAGTCTTGAATTTTAAATGCTCCTGCAATTGCTCCTGCAACAACTCCCCCAGCAATATTTGCAGCAATTGCTCTTTTTGGATCACGAATTGCAAATGGAATTGCACCCTCTGATATACCAATAGTTCCCATAATCATAGCAGCTATTCCTAATCCTTTTTCTTCTTTATTAAAGAAACGTTTAAATAAGATTGTACTTAATCCCATTCCTAATGGTGCAACAGGAATTGCTGCTGCCATTGTTCCCATTGGATAGTAAATACCTGAATCAATTAACATTGTACAAGTTACAAAAGCAATTTTGTTAATTGGTCCTCCCATATCAAATGATGCCATTGCACCAATTAATATTCCTAAAGCAATACCTAAACCAACTCCAAAGTTAGGATTTTCATATCCCCCTTTAATAACATTAGATAATTGTTGCATTACATATCCAATTGGTCCTCCAATTAAATAGATAAACAATACTGAAATTCCTATTCCTGCTGTTAAAGGTATAAAAAATATTGGCATTGCTGCTTTTAAAGATTTGTGTACCTTTCAAGTATTAACTCATCTAACATAATAGCCAACCAATAAACCTGATAAGATTGCTCCAACAAATCCTGTTGGAGTTTGAATATTGGGCATTCCAGGCAATGGCATAAAGTAAGTTGCATTATTTCCAATAAATGCTCCCAACATTGCTGGAGCTATTGCTGCTCGACCAGCAATAGAATTAGCAATGAAACCTGCTAGTATTGGAATCATTAGAGTAAATGCAGCTCCTCCAATTTTGTCCATTACTGCTAAAGGATTCCAAGGATATAAAGGTTTTCCATTTATATCTAATGGTCCTGAAGTTCTTGCTTCTGGTCCTCAAATTGCTTTTGCTAGACCTATAGAAAATGCAAGACAAATTCCCCCTCCAATTATTACAGGAATCATATAAGAAATACCTGCAAAAATATGTTGTAAGACACCTTCTTTTTGCTTATTCATTGATTTGTCATTTTTAAATTCAACATTTGATTGAATTGTACCTTTTGCAAAAGCATCTTCTAAAACTTTTAAAGGTTCTTTAATTGCTCTTGCAACGTGAGTTGAATAAACTAGCTTACCATTAAATCTTTGCAAATTTACTTTTGTATCTGCTGCAATAATAACAACATCTGCATTGGCAATTTCTTTTTCAGTTAGTTCAGTTCCAACTCCTTTACTTCCTTGAGTTTCAACTCTTATATTTGCTCCAATTTTAGAAAGTTCATTGATAAGTTTATCTTCTGCCATATAAGTGTGAGCAACACCAACAACACAAGCTGTGATAGCAACAATATTTTTTCCTTTATAACCATTTATTGCTAAAGTTTCTTTTGTTGCTATTGGTTTTTTAATCTCAACTTTTAAAGCTTTTGCAAATTCTTTTGAAGTTTCAACAGTTTTTAGTTTTTCTCTTAACTCTGAACTCATCAATTTTTTAGCAGTTGCACTTAAAATTTCTAAATGTTCAACTGAAGCATTTTCAGGAATAATTAAAGCAATAATTACCTGTGTTGGTTTTCCATCCAATGATTCTCATTCAACACCATTAACTGTTCTTACACAAATTATAAAAGCTTGATTAATACCTTTTATTTTTGCATGAGGTATAGCAAATCCATCTTCAAATCCAGTAGTTCCTTCCTTCTCTCTTTGATAAAAAGACTCTAATAAAGATTGTGAATCTGATACATATTCAAATTCTTTTGCTTTATTACATATATATCTTAAAATTTCATCTTTTGAATTTAAATCTAAATTCAAAAAGATTAGTTTTTCTTTATAAATATTTTCCATTTATCTGTTTCCTTTCTAAAATATTTTCTAACTAATTTCAAAAAATGATCAAGTAAAAAAAAAAAAAAAAACATTTATAATAAGTAAAATGTTTTTATAATCAAGATATTAAGATTTCTGCATCACCTAAAATTTCCAATTGTTTTAAATTATCAATGCATATTGCTGATTCTCCAATTTTAAAATCAATATTGTTAATAGTACAATTTCCTTTTATTATTGTTAATTGAAATCATTTATTATTTTTAAAATTCTTTCAAATTGTTTTTTGATTACTAATAGAGTTAATTTTTTCAACTGAGAAAAAATCACATTTAAATTTTAAATCTTTTGAATTTTTAATAATAACTTCTTTAGTATCAGGAATAGAAACATTTGACAAACTTTCTTTTATGTGCAATTCTCTTGAGATTCCTTTATCATCAACTCTATCATAATCATAAAGTCTGTAAGTTATGTCACTTGATCTTTGCAATTCATAAATTATTACTCCTGGAGTAATAGCATGAATTTTTCCAGGTTCTACATAAAGAAAATCACCCTTCTGAATTTCTACTTCTTTAAGTAGTTTATTTCATTCACCTTTTGAAACATAATTTTCAAATTCCTTTAAAGTCTTTGCATTATGTCCATAAATTAATTTAGCATTTTCAGGACAATCTAAAACATATCAGCTTTCTGGTTTTCCAAGAGAGTTATGATGAGTTTTAGCATATTCATCATTTGGATGAACTTGAACTGAAAGATAATCATTTGCAGTAATTATTTTTGTCAATAATGGAAACTCTTGATTATTAGTAAGTCCAAATTTATCTCTATTAGCTTCAAAATAATCTTTAAAAGATATATTTTCTTTTTTCAAATATGACATTCCATTTTCAAGTGTTGAAATAAGTCATGCTTCCCCTATTTTATTATTTGGAATATTAAATCCAAATTCTTTTAATCTTTCTCCTCCTCAAATTCTTTCTGAGAAAAATGGAGATAACTTAATTATTTTATTCATCTTTTTTATCCTTTTCATTAGTCATTATAAAACAAAAACAATGATATTACTATTAAATAACTATTAGAAATTTTATAAAAATTATTATATTTTTTAGATAATAAAAATTTTAATTAGAATGAAATAGAAAAAGTATTAGATTAATAAAATGTATTTATCACATTACTTTGCTAATGTTATTTATCTATTTTTTTATTTATATATTTACAAATTTTTTAAACTTAGATCTATATTCAACTTTTCATTTTAAACTTAAATTAATATCAAATTTTTGAAAATAAATTCTACTTGTATATTATGTTCCAATATCACTTTCTTGCTAATTTAATAAAGTTCAATTAATAGTTAAAAGATATACTTCTAGTAATTTCTCTATTATTTATTTTATTCTTATTAAAAACAACTTTACAAACTTTTATAAAAAAATAAAAAGACTAATTCTATTTGTTGTTTATCTAATAAATATGTGCCATACTTCTCAAAAAATATAGCAGATATTAATTAAGAAAATAAAAAAATAGAGATCTATACTCTATTTTTTTGTTTAATTAAAACTACTTCAACTAATTAGTTTCTTTCAAATTTAGGTTTATATGCTTTTATTCATTGCCTATTTGCTGTAAAATCAAAATCATCATGTAAAGTAACTTTATTAATGTTTCATTTACTAATATCTTGATTAAATTTTGGTGAGTTTTTAAACATACTATTCATATCCATTACATTTGATGTATTTCAATTTCCAATGTCTTGATTAAAACTTTGTGCTTCATAAAACATAGACCTCATATTTGTTACATTTGATGTATTTCAATTTCCAATATCTTGATTAAAATTTTGAGCTTTTAAAAACATACCACTCATATTTTTTACATTTGATGTATTTCAATTTGATAAATCTTGTTTAGCTATATTAGCGCCTTGAAACATTGAACTCATACTTTTTACTTTTGATGTATCTCAATTTTTAATTGAGAAGTTTATTTTTTTACATTCATAAAACATTTCATTCATGTCCGTTACATTTGATGTATTTCACTTTGATATATCTGTATTAAAATTTGTTGCATCACGAAAAGTTTGACTCATAGAAGTTATATTAGATGTGTCTCAATCTTCTAAATTCTCAATTATTAAATTTTTATTTAGAGCCAAAAAACTAAACAATGAATTTACTTGCTTTGGTAATTCTTTAGGAACTTTATTTCCTTGAAAATTTCTAACTGTTTCTCCATATTTACTAAAACCTAATTCAAGAATTTCTTTGGCATCTATATTTAAAAAATCTAACTCTTCAGTTTCTTGTTTTAAACCATTACTATCTATATAAATAGTTTTTCTACTTGAAACTTTCTCAACTGGTGGAATAGTTTCAGGTTTTGAGGGATTTAGTTTTTGACAACTAAAGACAGATGAGACAGTTGGTGTTATTAATATAAAAGTAGTTAAAATTGACAATATTTTTTTCATATTTTATTCCTTTTTTTTCTTTTCTAAAATATTTTATTATATGTAAAAAACTTAATAAATATTTTTTATATATAATAAAAAAAAGTAAAATATTTTATAAGCATAAAAATATTTTACTCAAATAATTTATTTAATTATTAATTATAATTCACTTTCATTTGTTTCAATTAGATTTTTATATCAAAAAAACTATTTTTTTCTATATCTTTTTAAATCTTTTAAACTAAATTCATCTCTGTTTACATAAGCAAAACCATATCATTTTTTTAATACCTTCATGAGTTGAAACTACTCAATTGCACTTTATATATTAATATCTTATTATCTAATTTTTAATTTTAATTAAAAGCAACTACTTATAAAAATCTTGGTGTTTATATCAAGGATTGTTATTTCAATGATAACTTTCATCTATTTCATTTGGTTCTAACAAGTTTGTCATAACAAAATTTGCATTAGCTATTAGTGCTCTTCCAATTGCAACAGCACTAATTGATTTTTCTAAAGCTTGTTTTACTTCATCTTTTGAATCATAATTGCCACAAGTGATTATTGGCAGTTTTGTATAATCAATTAATTGAGCTGAATAGTTTAATCTATGCAATTTAACTTTATTTTCAGCACCAATTGTTGATTTTCTTTTTGAAAGAATATCTCCTCCACTTACATGTAAATAAGATATGTAAGGTTCAATTAAAGAGATAATTTGTTTATAATCTGTTACTTTAATTCCATCAGGATTTTCATCATTAACTGAAATTCTTACTCCCACACGAATGTCAATATTTTCTTTAATACTTTTTAAAATATAGACAATTGGTTCAATTCTTTTTTCAATATCTTTTGAAGTAATTATTGTATTTAACTCTTCTATCAATAAATTTGAAAGTAAAACTCCATCTCCAATATGAACTTCTACAAAATCAAAACCAGCTTGTTTTGCTCTATTGGCAGCTTTTACAAACTCATCACAAATTTCATAAAACTCTTTTAAATCAAGTATTTTTAAATTCCTTTGATTTAAAAAATCAAAATAATTATTAATACTTTTAGTTTGTTCTTTTAATTGCGATTTTGCTCCACCATGAAACAATTGAATTCCTATAACACTTCCCCCAGAATGAGCAATATTTACAAGTCTTTTCAATCCTTCAATATGTTCATCTTTTCAAATACCTAAACTTTTTTCCCTATATCTGCCTTCACTTGTAACTGCACTTCCTTCAACAATGATTGTTCCAACCCCACCATATGCTCTTGCTCCATAATGTTGTATATGTATATCATTGACAAATCCATCAATTGCAACTTGACTGTCCATTGGAGCTAAAACTATTCTATTTCTAGATTGTTTATTTTCAATCAAAAAAAACTTATCATTTAATTTCATTTTTTACCCTTATAAATTTCTATTGAAACTCTTCTATCATTTCATTTAATTTTTTTCCAACACCAGCATTTTGAACTGTATCAATAACTTCTTTTGCTAAATCTTTAATACCTTCAATTGCATTTCCTATTGCATAACAATTTGGAAAATCTTTAAACATCGGATAATCATTGTGTTCGTCACCAAATACGTGAATATTTTCTTTTGTTAAACCAACATGATCTAAAAGCGCATTTAATCCTCAACTTTTAGTAACTCCATTTTTAAATATTTCAACTCTACAGCTTCCCTCTTTTGGAAATTCCAATGCTAGTAAATTATATTTTTTAACAAGTTCTAATACCATTTTTAATTCTTGTTCAGTTTGTGTGTTTGCCACAATAACTGGAAAACTTTCATCATGATCTAATCCTGTTTTGATTAAATGTTCTAAATTATCATATTTAAACAACACTTGAGCATTTGGAAAATGAGAAAAATCAATTGAGCTTTGATTTCCCATTAATAAATCTTGTCAATCATCTTCTTTTATATAATGAGTTCTAAAATCATTTGAGATACAAATATCAATATTTGTATCTAAAAAATGCTCTAAAAGCTCTTTTATTTCTTCTTTTGAAAAATGATTTTTAGCTACATATTCAAAAGTTTTTGGATTAATAACTGATGCTCCATTTGAGCAAATTACAGGCAAAGCGATATCTAATTCTTTTGCTGCAAAATCTGCCATAAAATAATTTCTTCCTGTTACTAGTGTTAAACTCTTATTTGATTTTTTTTGAAACTTTAATAATTGCTTTTTGTTTTCTTCACTAATTCTATCTCATTCATAAATAATTGTGCCATCCATATCAGTGGCTGCTATGCTTTTAATATCTTTCACTATTCTAACTCCTTGTTATAATAATATTCTAACTTGAAAACTATAAATATTTAGACTTAAAAAATATATTATTGTCCATATTTAGTTTATAATAATTAAGTAATATAAATAGAAAAAATATTTATACTACTTACTAAAAAAATTAAATGTTAAAAGATAAATGGTTTAATTACCGAAAAAAAATAAAAATATAAAAAATTTAATTTGGCTTTTTAAGTTCAAAAGTTTTTTATTATTTAAATATAATCTTTTAATGATAGAAAGAAAAAATAAAAATGACAAAAAGTTTAGAATTTTTAAATAATCGTATTTCTGCAAAAAGATATGTGGAAGATTTCAAATTAACTGATGAGCAAAAAGTTGAATTATTAGAATCAATTAGACTTGCTCCAAGCTCATTTGGTATGGAACCATTTAGAGCAATATTAATTGAAAATCAAAAAATAAAAGAAGAAATTAAACCTGCTTGATGAAATCAAGTTGGTGTAACACAATCTTCTGCAATTATTATTTGAATTGGTTTTAAAGAAAAATACTTAAAAAAAATACATTTTAAAGAACAAACAGAAAGAAATATTCCTAATGAATTTGAAGAAATTAGAAAAACTATGATTTCTGGATCAGACCATGTTCTTTCTACATTAGAAATGTCAAGAGATGAATGAGTTTCAAGACAAGCATACATTTCATTAGGAACTGTATTAAATACTGCTCAGGAATTAGGATTAGATGTTTGTCCAAGTGAAGGATTTGATGAACAAGGTGTTGCTAAAATACTTGCAAATCATAAACTAATTGATTTAGAAAATGAAAAAGTATTAGTAGGAATGTTTATTGGTAAAGTTGATACTAATCAAGAATTTCACCATTCCTTTAAAAAAACAAGAAGACCTGCAGAAAAGGCATATAAAATAGTTAAGTAAAAAAAGGACCTTAAAAGTACAAGGTCCTTTTTTGTTCAATATTATTTTTATTTTTTAATTAAATTTTAGAAAAACATTCATTATTATATTTCTTATCGTAATAATTTACTTTCTCTCTTAATATTTGAACTTCTTTTCTTAACTGTTGATTTTCTTGTTTCAATTGTTGATTTTCTTGTCTTAAAATTTTAATTTCTTGTCTTAATTCAGTTATGAGTTGCTTTACTTCAATTTTAAATTCATTGAATTCTTTTTCTAATTTTTCTCTTTTATTTTTTTCTTCTAAATATTTTTCTTTTCAATCATTTTGCTCAATATCAATTATTGGATTAAGTTGTCCAACAGATTTTTCTATAATTTTTCTTTCTCTTTTAGGGACCAAACTTAAATATTCATTAACATCTTTTCTCATTGCTTTTCCTATCTTAATTGCTTCTTCTTTTGGAAGCAAATTCATGTACCTTTTGAATTCATCTAGTGTCATAGAACCCTTTATTTCATAGTTTTCTTTAGAAAAACACAATATAATGTTCTTACTATTCATATTATAACACCTCACTTTTTAATATTCTTTCCATTATTTTTATCGATATCTTATTAATGTTTTTTATACCTTATTTCATTTTTATTAGATTTAAAAAGAATATTGATTGAGTTTTAATTTATCCATTTTTTCAAAAAAAAAAAAAAAAGAAAATTTAATTTTAACTTTTAAATTTTCATTTATTTTCTTTTTAAAATTTATTATATAATTTACTATTAATTTTATTAACTTTTTTAAAATATAGTTTTATTTTGCATTTCACTTAAAAGTAAAGTATGCTCCCACGCCTAATAAACTTGTATAGATTATTGATGTTAAAATTGGTAATCATGTAATAAGATTAAAACTTAAAAATAATCTCGTTGTAACTGGTGGATAAATAAGATCTTTTGCACCATTTGAAATCATTAAATAACCAATTCATATTGAATGTTTATATGGTACAAGATATGATACACCTACTAAACCTTTTACAGTTCCCATCACTTCAGGAGATAAAAAGTTATCTGAAAAAACGATTGAAAATAAAATAAAGAATGTTGTTATTGTTTGAGAAAGTGCAACACTTTTAAAAACACCACTAATTACAGTTCCTAAGAATATTGATATTAGTAAAGTGAAAATAAGAGAGAGCACTACACCACTTCAACCCATTGAATCAATAAGTTCCAATTCTGAAGATAATGGTTTTTGAGTTGAAGTACTTTTAATAACAAATGTTAACAGTATCAAAATGTATGCAAAATTCACAAGGAAAGATACTATACCTATTAAAAAATTAAATAATGTTATAGAAATTAAGAAATTCGTTTTTGAAACTCCTGATGAGTGAATCCTTTTTAAGAAAACCGAGTTTTTTCATTCCGAAATAGTAATATTTACTAGAAATATTATAAAAAATGAAGAGATTTGAAAGAAACCTGCTATTTGAGCGACTCTTACTTCACTTGATCCACCTTGAGTTCTATAAAAAATTGCAGCTGTTATAAATGCCAATGGAAGAACAAATATGTATAAATATGTTCTTAAGTTTTTTAAAACTGATATAGATATTACTTTTAAATTATTTCAAAGCATTATTGATTCATTAAGAAATCTTGATTCATTTTCTTTGGTATTTTTATCATTTTTATTAAACATTTTTTTTCAATTCCTCATTATAATAAATCATCATTAAATTTCTTATTGAACCAAATTCTTTAACAGCTTTTTTAACTTCTGCATAATAAAACAATTCTCCATCTTTAAGAATAACGAATCTATCACATAACTTTTCTACTTCTTCAGGAATATGTGAAATAATCACTATTGTTTTTCCTTGCTCTTTCATTTTTTCAAAATAATTTATTAGTTTAAATTGCATTTTTAAATCTAAACCTGTTATCATTTCATCAAGACAAATGTATTTTGGATCATTAATAACAGCTAAAAGAGTATTTAGCCTTTGCTTTTGACCCCCACTTAAACTATTCAAATCTTTTTTTAAAAAATCTTGAATTTCAAAAATATCAATTAACTCTTGAACTTCTTTGCTTTTTACAGCTTTAGAGTTCTTTTTGAAATAATTAATTATTAAAGATGAAGTTACACCTTTTGGTCAAAATCCTTCTTGAAATTGTATACCTATATTTTTGTAACCATTTTTCTTATTATCCACTAAAATTTCACCAGAGTTTGGCTTTAATTGTCCAACTAAAATTTCCATTAAAGTAGTTTTTCCACTACCATTTGAACCTAATAAACCAAAAACCTCTCCATCTTTAATTTCTAGGGATATATTTTTTAAAACTTCTTTTTTACCAAAACTTTTTGATACATTATTAATTTGAATCATTTTCTATCACCTAAATTTCAAATTTAATTCATTCTATTTTTTTAGTTAAATTATTTGTAGTTTTTAAGTAAAATTCATTTGTGTTTTTATCAATATTTTTAATGAAATAATTATCTGAATTAGACATACCAATCAGAGTTAATTTATCATTTGCATTCTTTTTATATATTTCATAATAACTGTATATACTTTCATCAATTAAATTTTCAAAATTCAATCTTAGATTTTTTATATCTCCTCTTGAAATTTCCAATTCACTTTGAATTTTAGTTTGTGGATTTGAATCTTCTAATAAGTTTTTAGAATCTCCTTTAACTACAGAAATTTGACCAACATTAATTTTAAATTTATCTTCAACAGCAGTGAAATTAATACCAATTTTAGAAATTGAGCTAGCAACATCTTGTTTAATTGATCATCAACCATTACCTAAATTAGTTGGTGTTGACATATTTGTATTAGTTTTTACATTGTTTGAATCTTTTAAAGACAGCTGAACAGTATTTGCAATTTCTTCAGGAGCTTTAAAAATAATTTCTACATTTTTATTCTCATTTGTTAAATAATTAGAACCCATAATTGTTCAATCATATTTTTCACCTTTAGTTCAACTTGCCTCTTTAATTTTTCCATTATTATCATAACCAGATCCTAAAGCAATTGAGTTACCTTTTAAATAAGGATCATAATAATCGTAATAACCACTAATTCCATCAAATGCAGAAATTTGTTTTTCTCTATTTTTTACCATTCATTTATAAGTTGGTTGAACATCAGCTATATTTGTATTACTTCATGGAAAATTTTTAATCTCATATTTAGAAGAGCCATCAAGAGTTGCAAATCTATTTCCTTGTCCAGTAGAAAAATTAGTAATGAATTTTTTATTTGAATCAATTAAAGTAGTTTTTTCTGCAACAATATTTCCTACACCATAGCTATATTTATGAGGATATTTACTTATTTCATCATCAAATTTATTACTTGGAAAATAGGCAAGACCTATATCGTCATTTGCAAGAGATTTTTTCTTTCCAGTATATAAAATATCATCATAGTTATTTGCAGCAACCATACCATAAGTATCTAAATCCATACTTTTTTCACTAGATATTTTGTCCATATCTTGAGATGCTAAATCATAAGGAACATGACCTGCAAATAAAGATAAAGAGTTTTGAGCTCCTGCATATTCACTATCTGCTTTTGCAAATTTTACTTTTCCATTAGGGTCCATATAATCTTTTTGTAATTTTTTCATACTTTCTGCATTAGTTGAATCATATGGAATTCCACTTTCATCTACTAAAAGATGAGTTAAATCTCTATAATCTCTTGTTCCAATTTTATTACTGTCAAGTCAGATTTTTCCTCCAACTCAAGCACCTGCATTAAACATATTATAAATATCAAATTTTTTATCTTTAATATTTTTTGCATCTGTAAATGCTTTAACTTCATTTGGAAAAACATAGAAGTCATTTAAAAATTGATTTGTATTATTATAAATTTGTTCAGATTCTTTATCAGAAACAGTTCCATTTTTGTCTACTGCTAAACTACCATAATTTTTATAACCAATAACCATTAAATTTTTAATTTCTTCATCTTCACTTTTTTTAATTTTTTCTTGTAATTGTCTCATAATTTCTACAGTTATATTGTAATCTACAACAAATCCACTTGGATTTGAACCATTTGGTTCATTATTTCAAAATCAACCATCAAATCCTAATTTTTTAGCCATTTCAATTAAGACATCAACTACTAAATAGTTTCCAGAATTATCCTTTTCTAAAAAACCACTGATACTTTCTTTAGTTAAACCATGATATCCATCTAAGAAAATATTTCCTAATATTTTAGTTCCATTAATATGAGCTTTTTCAACTTGATTTTTTCCTGGAGGAACTATTATTCCTTCATCTATTGCTCCTGCTCAACTTACCAATATATCATTATATTGATAATTATTAAATGATCTCTCATAAGTTCTATTTCTTCCAACAATTGTATTTTCATTTGAAGTAGAATCAATTATTGTAGACATATTCATTTCTTTAACTCTCTTATCTTGAGAATCAACTCATCTATCTTGCACTTTTTCACTATCTTGTAATTTAATTCTTGATTTATTATATTTCGCATCTAAATCTTGATCATACTTTCAATCAACTAATTTATTAATTCTTGTATAATAATCTTTTTTTTCAATTAATTGAACATCAGAAAGTCTACCTCCATTAGGTAAAAATTTACTATTTAAAGGTACTCCTGTAGTTGCTTGCTTTGCAATTTCATTTTGTGTTTTAAAACCTGTATTAATTTTTGATATATCAAAAAATTCAGCTTTATTTGAAGCTTCTACTTTTCCTAAATCTTTAAAATTTTCTGGACTGTCTATTGTTGAGACTTCATTATAATTTTTAAAATAAGGTTCCTCTTTATTTCAACTATAATCCTCTAATTTTGACAAATCTGTTCCAAATGTTTTTCTACCACATGAAAGTACATTAACACTTGTTGAACTTACTACTGTAAAAATCATAAGTCCTGATAATAACTTCTTCATATATTCCCCCTTAAAGTTATTATAGATAAAAATAATAAAATAATTTTATTTTTTTTAAAAATTATTTTACAAGGTTTGCAACTTCTTTTATTTTTTATTTTTCTTTATTTCATTGCCATTCTTATCAACAATTATTACATTTGAAAGTTGTTGTTCAAATCCTTTTCTAAACAATTTTATATATTCCTGTCTTAATTTAGTTCTTTCTTCTAATTCACTTTCTGTTAAGTTTCTTTCTTTTGCAATAGCAGCTAGTTCATTAATTCTTTTTAATAAGTGCTCCATAATTTAAGCTCCTTTCATAAAAAAATGATTGAAAATTAAAATATTTTTCAATCATTTAATGCATAATACGCACTACCTATCATTGTTGAATCATCTCCAAGTTCAGCAATTTCGATAGTTAATTCTTCTAAAAACATATCAATTATATACTTTTTAATTTTCGTTTTAATAATTTCAATCAGTTTGTCTCCTAATAAAGTCAATTCTCCACTTAAAATAATTGCTTCTGGATCTAAAGCATTTATCATTAAAGCCATATGCATAATAATTGGTTCAAGTGCTTCTTCTAGCAAGTCCTTTATTTCAACAGGATATTCCTCTTTTTTAAAAACTTCAACTATTTCATTAAATGTAATTTCCTCTTTATTTTTGAAAAATTTAGCTGCTGGATGATTTCTTTTATTTTTAAAAGATATTTTAAAGTGATTTTCAATTCCTGAAGTTGAAGACATTGGCTCAATACATCCTTCTAATCCACAAGGACAAGGATATTTTGTTTGAAAAATTCCCCCACCATGACCAAATTCTCCTGCAAAACCTCTAGCTCCTGGTGCTAATTTACCTTCAGTTATAACAGATCCACCAATTCCTTTATCAATATAGTAGAAAATAATAGAATCAAATTGTTTTGCAACTCCAATTCAAAATTCACCCAATGCACTTGCATTTGCATCATTTACTACAAAAATTGGTTTATTAAATAATTTTTCAGCTTCTTCTTTTACATTATAATTTGTTAATTGCAAATTTGCAGAAAATTTTATTATACCAAAAATGTGATCTACATAACCACCCATTGCTATACCTACTTTTTCTACTTCTTTTTCATAATTAATACCAATAGCTTCTAAACCTTCAATTATTTTATTATATAAATTAGGCAATAAATTATCTAAATCATGATCAACTGAAAACTTAGCTTGCAAATCTCCATATTGATTGACTAAACCCACTTTTGATGATGTAATGCCTATTTCAATGGCTAAAACTAATTTCATTTATAGTCCTCCCCAAAATTAATTAATATAAATATAACATTTTTAAGTATTTAATAATAGCAAATTATGGAATTTTTTTAGTTTTTATTCAAATATAAAATACTTTAGTAAAAATAAAAAATATTTACTAATTACTAAAAATCTTTTATATTTTTATTTTATATCAAAGATTCTAATTGTGTTATTTTAATTCCATATTCTGTTTTTGGAACTGTTATTGAAACTTTTAAATCTTTATAAGTTTTAAAACTAATTCATCCCAATCCAGAAATATGTAAATCAATTTTTCTTTCATCATTATATTCAAACATTTTAGTTTCAAAAGTTATATCATTGCTTAATAATCTTGGAGCAAGCAAATGACGATTTTTTTTAAAATAAACTTGAGCATTTAGTGCTTTAGTTCTGTGCAAAGGCATTTGCTTATTTATATATAAATGAAAATTAGTTTTCATTTTCTTTCCACTTTTTTCATTAATTGCTTGTCCTTCTTCAAAAGTAAATCAAGCAAGTCCTCCATAAAATATTGATTGACCAGCATTTAACTGATAAGTAACTTGTTTAATCTCTTTTT
The DNA here is from genome assembly GCF_002813555.1 of Spiroplasma floricola 23-6. NCBI lineage: Bacteria > Bacillati > Mycoplasmatota > Mollicutes > Entomoplasmatales > Spiroplasmataceae > Spiroplasma > Spiroplasma floricola. Next base: position 554,783 of record NZ_CP025057.1, on the reverse strand, counting down.
GAAAGAAAAAGAAATCTCAATAATTTGGAGCTGTTGCAATGGCAATATGATTGTGTTTTACAAGCCCTGGTGTATCGTAGACAAAATTGTTCTTTGTAAAATTAATTTTAATTTTATCTAAAGTAGTATTTACATATTTCGAAGTAACTATTGAAGGAATTTGTTTATTCAATTTTAAACAAGCATTTATTAAGCTTGATTTTCCAGCATTTGAAATACCCACAATATATTGATCATAGTCTACTGATTTTAATTCATTTAAAAGAGAGTAAACATAGTCTTGTTTAATTGAACTTGTTAAAATGATTTTTGAATCTCGTATTGGTGAATCTTCAAAAAACTTTTTAATATAATTAAATATTTTAATTTTTTTAACAGCTTTAGGAAATAAATCAATTTTATTTACAAGGATAATAACTTCCTTTTTAGAAATTAATTTTTCTAATCAGGTCATTCTACTTCCTGGTAAATCAAAAATATCTACAACATAGTAATATCTTATTTTTTTGGTTGTTGAATTGATTTCATCAATTATATTAATAAAGTCTTGATCATTAATTTCTTGTTCTACAAGCTTGTTATAATATTTAATTTTAAAACATCTTAAACACAAATCTTGTTTTTCAATATTTAAACTAAATCCTGGTTGTCTATCATCAGTTGTTTGTAATTGTCTCCCACAACCAATGCATTTTTTGGGACCTTTAGAATTAAAGTTTGTTGTATTTCCAATACCTGGAGTTGCTTCTGTTAGTGTAACTTTACTTTTTTGTTTAATTTTATTACTTGAATTATCTTCTGCTTTTAATGAGTTTTCTTGATCATTTTTAAAATTTTCATCATTTTCTTCTACTTTATCTTTATTAGAGAATTTCATAGTTACCCCCTATTTCTCCTTCATTATAGAAACCTTCATGTAAAATATTTTTTTGTGACAATTTTTTTAATATATGTTTTTCTAAAAATTGAATAGTTTTACTTTCTTCTTTATTTCTACTTAAAGGTGATACTAAAATACTTTTAATATGTGCTCTATTTGCTACAAGAACGTCAGTTACTAATTGATCTCCTATTAAAATTATTTCCTCTTCTTTATATTTAAATAACTTTTTTACAATTTTCATTTTTCCTAAAAGAGGTTTTTTACAATCTCAAAAATAGTTTTTAATTCCTGCTTTTTTTGCAAAATTTTCAACTCTACTTCTTATATTATTTGAAAATAATACAAATTCCATATTATGAGAGTAAACATTTTTTACAAAATTTATAACATCAATTGAAGGAATTCTTTCATTTCAACCTATTAATGTATTGTCCATATCACACATTACAAGTTTAATTCCGCTATTTTTAAGTGAATCTAAATTGACTTTTTCATAGCTTTCAAGATAAATTGATGGTTTAAAATAGTTTAATAATAAGAAATTAGTTCTCTTTTTTTTAGCCATTTTTTGCACCTCTAATCAATTATAATTATACCAACATTATTAAATTTTACTTTTTTAACACTAATATTTTTTTATATAAACATTTTTTGAATAAGATACATGAGTAAATTCATATACAAAAGATAAAAATTCTAGAACTTTTAAAACATCATTATAACAATGATCAATAACTTTCTTTATATTTCTATTCATTTGCTTATACTCTTCAAAATCTATTTTTGCATCTTTTGACTTTGAGAAAAATGAATAAGCATTACAACACATTGAGTAAATATCATCTTTTTCATCTTTTAATAAATTTTGATTTATTTCTTCGAATCAATCAAAAAATTTTTTAGTTCCTGTTAAGGCAATCATTTCTTCGTTTTGTTTCCCTTTAGGTAAATTTTCTCTTTTTCAAAATTCTTCTCCTGTTTTAGTAGTATTTGAAAAAGAAAAAGTTTTTTCTAAAATATCATATATATCAAAATAATTTGCATTTAATTCTTTCGATTCCTTATTATAGAAAGCCATTTTCAAAGTTTTTCGTGCAAATAATTTTTTATTTTCATTAATTCATTGATTAATAATTTTTATATCATTGCTTGCTCCTGCACAAACAATTGTTCTAATTTCTTTATTTCTACACATATTTAAAAATGAAATAATCATTTTTAAATATTGATCAAAAAAATCATATGTTTTATCATTAAAGTTTCTTTTTATTGTTATTGATTTTATAGCTTTTTTATTATCTCTATTAGAGATTTCTTTTAATGATTTAGCAAATGAATATTGAATAACATAAACTAAATCCTTATTTGATTCGCTATACAACTGATTATCATTATTTCCATTATCATGAGAATGATTAAAAAATTCTGTATCTAAAACTATTATTGGAAATTGAATGTTCTCAAGAATTTTTTTAGATGCTTCTCTATCAAATCTGAAATTTTGATTTTCATTTAATAAAAAGAATCCTTCATCGATAATTTTTATTGAATTTCTTTTCATAATAATATACCTACTTTAAATAAATAATATCATATTTTTCAGTTCAAAAATTAACCAATATAATATATTATATTTGTATAGGTGAAAATATATGGAAAATTTAAAAGAATATACAGATGAGATTTCTGTAAAATGATTCAAAAAATTTATAATTGAAAAGATAGATAATTTCAAATTAAGTTTTTTAGATGACAATGATCCAGGTTTTGGAAGTTTCTCTCCAGATGTAAATGTTACTTCATATATATTAAATAATATTAAATTAGAGATTGAAGAAATTAAGAAATATGAAGATATTAAAAAATTTATTGAAAAATATAGCTTAAATATCAAAAATGGTGATGATATGAAAAATATTGGAGCAGATGCCCAATTAGAATTATTTGAAATTATTCAAAAAAATCCAAGTAATATTCAAGAAAAAATAACTGAATTAATTATGAAAATGCAACTAAATAATATAATAAAAAATTTAAGTAAATCTTTAAATATAATTGATAGTTTAATGAGTAAACTTGGAGAAGATACCCTATTAGCTGAAATTGAATATGAAGATCTTCAATATATTTTAGAAGCTAATCTAAAAAAAACATTAAAAAAGCTAGAAATCTGAAATATGGAAAATCCAAAACAAAGTGATTTTTACAAAGATGAAATGAAAATTGTGGAAAATGATCCTGATTTTGAAAAGAAAAGAGAAGCTAGCAAAATTATAGAACACTATTTTGAGAATATAATTGGTCAAGAAATTAACGAAAATGAAATTGATGAAATTAGTGTAGAAAAAATTAACGAAAACTCTAAAATAATTATTTTTAATAAAGGAATAATGATTAGCGAAGAATTAAGAGGAAAAATTGAACTTATAGATCAAATTTTTAAAAGCAGCAAAGTATTTAAAAAAAGCAATGTTTAAACATTGCTTTTTTCAACAAATTTATAGTTAATACCATCAATTTGTAATGTATTTTGTTTATCATCAAAAGTTATTTTATCTGTTAAATCTAAAGATAATTTTGCATTTGCTCTAGAAATTAATTTTGAAGTAAACTGAGCTTGTTGTGTCTCAGATAATGAGCCTTGAATTTCATAATATTTTTCATTAGTTTTTTCATCTTTTACCATATTATCACTAACTTTCAAATTCAATTCTATTCCATTGATAATTTTATTTATAAATAAAAATGTTTCTGCTTTATCTAAAGGTGTTGAATTACTTAAAGAAGCTAGTATTTTCCCCTGCTCTTTTCAGCCTTTTTTTATAGTTAATGCAAGTTCTGATTCAATAGTTGTGCTATAGTCATTTTCATTAACTCTTTTTACATTAATTGAATTTAAAAATATATTTTCAACTATAATAGTCATTCCTGTAAAATCATATAAATCCGTTGCAATTACTAAGGGTTTATAAATTTCTGATAAAACATTAATAAAATTTTTTTCTTCATCAGTTGTAACTAGGATTAGATTATTTTCAATCTTATTTGAAGATAAACTTGACTCAAAACCAAAGTGCTCTCATGAGTCATTTATAAATTCTAGGTATTTTAAATTATAAGGTTTTATGATATTTTTACCATTAAAAAATATATTTATTTCATCTGTTTTACCTTTATAACTTTTTGATGCAATTGTTACAATTGCTTCACAAGAAACGCTTAATGCTGATGCAAGAGGAATTATAAATATTGAAGAGAAAATTGAAAGAATTTTTTTCATTATTTGCTCTCTCCCTTCACATCTAATTTATAATTTATATTAATAACTATTTCTTTAATTTCAGCTTTTTCAATTTCAAAAGATTTCAAATTATCAGATTTATAAGTTTTTTTTGAAACAACTTGACTATTATCACTTTCAGGTTTTTCAGTTTCTACTTTCTCTGTAAATTTTAAATTGTTTTGATAATACTTAAATAAATTTTCCACACTTTGTTTTGTCAAAGTTTCTTTTTCTTTATCAATATCTTCAAAATTAATTACTAATCGCTTATTTTTATTTTCATTATTCTTTTCAGGTAAAGTTATAATATTTTCAATTTTAGAATTTTTTGAATTTAAAATTAAGTCAATAATTTCAGTTGTCAATCTTATATCTTTGTCAAAAAAAGTAAAGGAATTCTCAATTTTTTTATTTTCATTTGATATATTAATATAATCTTGTTTTGATCATAGAATTAATTCTTCAGTTTCTAATTCATTATTTTTATTAAAAAAATAAATATTATTTTGATAATTTGCATTTAAAACTAAATTACTAAAATCATAAAATATTTCTTCATTAAAATCTGGGGGAATTAAAAATCATTGAGCTAAATCATCAATTGCATATTGAATAATAATTTTATCTTCATCATTTGTATTGTATTCTTCTCTTGTAAGTTTTTTACCCTTAAACGAGTTATTTTGATTACATACATAATTCTCACAATTCAGTTTTATTTCGTTGTCTTTAAGCTTAAGTTTTTTTATTTTATCAGTTGCATAATTAAAAGTAGAAGGTTTTAATCGCCCAGGATCTGGTTTAGGAATTGCTTTTAAATCAGGTAACATTGAAAAATTTATGCTCTTATCTTCAGCTTTTGTAGAAAATATAATACCAAAAGCTTTATTGTAATTTGTATTATAAAAACTACTTCCTGATATTGGATTTCCACATGAAGTTACAGTTAAAATTGAAGAACTTATTATTGTTATTGAAGATAAAAGATTTAATATTTTTTTCAATGTTTTTCACCATTTAAATTATAGCAAATAAAAAAAAGATTAAAATTTAATCTTTTAGATTTGAGGCTTTTCAGTTTTTGGATTTCCTTCTTCTCAAAAATTAATGGTCAATATATTTTTAACAAATCTAATTGAAATTTCAATATTATTAACTGGCACACTTAAAAAACCATTTGTGTGCCTAACTGTAATATGAACTAATGTTAATGCTATCATTTCAGGTTCAGATCTAATAAATTCAACTGGACTCATATTTTTAATTTCTTCAATAGCAAAGTTTTCATACATTTCATTTTTTAAAGATATAATCCCTTTTTCTCATTCCTGAATTAGTCAATCAATTATTTTATTATCAAATGTTAATTTATCTTCTATATTTGAGTAAATAACCTCTGATCATCATTGTGGAAATTTTTTAATAGCTTCTTCAACAGTTCTTACAATAATAAGTTCTTTAAATTTTTGATTATTATTTGTTTTTCCTTCAATCATACAAAATGATGTACCTTCTAAAAAAGAAACTTTTCCTAAACTTGATTTTTTTAAATTATAAACTTTATTTTCCATTTTGAATTACCTCCACAGTTGAATTACTATTATTATAACATTACTTTTTTTACTGCCATATAGTAACTATTCATGTTTTACAACTTGAGTTTTACTTATTTTATTAGAAGTTTTATTTTTATTTCTATTTTTATAAGCTAAATTATTTATAAAAATTAAAAGTGAATGATGAGCGACAATTCAAATAATAAATATAACACATAATAACAACATATAACCTACAACTGAATTTCCAACAAATAAATTATTAAAATTTAAAAATGGATATGGTCATGCAGGTGCAAAGAAGTAATCTTTTTCATACATAGTTCCTCTCACATAAACATAAATCATATATAAAAATGAATATAAAATAGTTATGTGAAGATCTCATTTTTTTCATAAATCTAAATAATTATACTTTTGCTCACCCATAGTAAATCAATACAATGCAATTAAAGTTAAAGGAGCAATAAAATGAGTAACTATAGTACATGCAATTTGCCCTTTTGTATATCTGCTTAATTCATTGGGATCAATTGAGAAGAAATAAATTATTCCAACTCAAAAAATAATAAATACTATTAAATTTAAATTCATAATAGTCATTCTAAATCTTGTGCTTGTAACACCATAATTTCTTTTATTAAAATTTAATACATAAAAAATTAATCAAACTATTGTCATTATATTCACTTGAACTGAAAAAAAACTCATTAATACATCAAAGTTTGTAAAATATTTTAATGAATATCTATTAGATGATCATTCATCTATATATCAAAACTCTTTAAAAGCACACAAATAAAGACCTCAAATTAAAAAACTTAAAAAAACTACTGCCAAAACAAGATGACTATATCAAAGTCAATTTTTATATCATACTTTATTTTTCATTATTTATCCCTTCAATTATTGTAAAATTTTAAATTCTTTAAAATTAATTATTATTTCTTTGTTTAATTTTAATATATTTATTTCATCTGACATCATACCTTTTAAACCAATAGCAATATTAGTTTTTTTAATTTTTTGCATTTCTGACAAAAATATTTTTAACATTTCTTGATTGTCAATAACTGATTGGCAAACTAAAATTCCTTTAACTTTATTTAATATTTTATATCTTTTCAAAATAAATATTATTTTTTTAATATCTTCTTTATCTTTAAAAATACCATCAATTAATAAAATATCTTTTTTTGTTACTTTTGAAATATATCCAGATTTATACATTTCTAAAAAAGAAGTAATTTCTCCTCCTATTAAATTACCTTTAACTATTTTCTTACCAAAAAATTTAGGATTATTTAATTGGATTTCTTCAATATCATGTTTTATTGATATTTTTTTTATTAAAGAAACATAAGTATCATCTTTAGACTCCAAATTAAAATTACTTATAAAATTTGGTCCATATAAAACTTCATTTGAAGTAAATTTTGAAATAGCATTTAAAAACGGTGTTATAAAAGAATTACCACAAAATATTACTTTTGATTTTTTAATTTTTTTTCAATTAGCTTTTTTAATAAAATTAACCTCATTTGCTTTACAAAAAGTTGGTAAAGCAATAAAAGGTTTTCTATTAATTATTCTTTCAAAATCTTTTTCAATTCATTCTTGCTTATTGTCTGTCATTTTATTTTCTGGAACAATTACTTTAAAACCTTTATTTTTAAAGAATTCTACAGAGTTTTCAAAATAACCTATATCATTTTTTTCAACACTATCAATTATATTAAATGCAGCTATTTTCATAGTTATTTCCTCATCTTTATTATTTTATCACTTTTCATATATAGTTTTTCTTAAAAAATTTTTGGTTATAAAGATAATAATTATTTTTAAAAAAAAATACATTTTATATTAAATATCTTAATTTATAAATTTTTTTGTAAATAAAAAAATTTATAAAGAATAAATTATGGATAATTTATTATCCTAATTCATTATTTATAAATCCATAAATAATTTTATTTTAATACTAAAGCATTCATTGCATTTTTAAGTTTCTTATAATTTTTAGTAACAGATTTACCTAAAATAACATTTGTTGAGGTTTCAATCATAACAATCATTAAATTTTGTAAAGATTCTTCTGTATATTTGTTCTCCTCAAGATTTTCAATTTCACTCAATAATTTTTGAAAATCAGCTAATGTATAATTTTCACCACAAGAAACAGTATTTAGTGATGCTCCTAATGTGCTAGTTGTTAACATTGCACTACCCAAAACAGTTAATAATTTTTTCATATTGTTATTTTCCCTTTTTCTATACAAATTATTATAAGTGTTCATTTTAAGTTTACAATAGTTTTATAAATTTTTTTCAATTCATTCTTTTCCCTTAGCTGTAATTTTTCTTCCCTTAGTTGTTTTTTCTATTAAAAAATTTCTAATTAATAAAGGTTCAATATTTTTTATTATTATTTGTTGTTGAAGACCCAACATTTGTTGAATTGTTTCAATTCCTAAATAGTTGTATTTATTTAATAATTTTAAATAACTAACTTCTTGTGAATTTAAACCTGAATCATAAATTTCTAATTTTTTGAAAATATCTTTTATTAAATTTATATCTATATTTTTATTATCAAGAATTATTATGTAATCATATATTCTTTTCAATAAATTTATAGCTACTCTAGGTGTATTTTGACAAAATTTAGATATATATTTAAATATTTCATCATTTAAATTTATATTTAATTTTTTACTATTTATCTTAAGTATTTGAAAAATTTCAAAATCACTGTAATGTTGAAAATGAAAAGATATTGGAAATCTATTTATGAATGGAGTAGTTAATTTATTTAATTCAGTTGTTGCTCCTATTAAAGTAAAATTAGGAATTTTTATATTTACAACTTTTGAATTATATTCTTTACCAATAATAATATTTAATTTATTGTCTTCTAAAACTGGATATAAAACTTCAAAAACCTCTTTTGAAACAGAATGAATTTCATCTATAAATAAAATTTCATTTTCTTTTAAAGAAGTTAAAGGAGAAATAATATCACTTGGTTTTTGCAAACTTGGACCATTAAGAACATATATTTTCTTTTTCATTATTTTTGATACCAAATAACCCAAACTTGTTTTACCTAAACCAGAAGGACCATGAATTAAAATATGATCTAAACTTTTATCTCTTTTATTTGCAGATTGAACAAAAACATTTAAATTAGAAACTACATTTTTTTGTCCTATAAATTCTTCTAAACAATTTGGTCTAAAAATATTAGTTTCCATAACTGTTTAAATTTAAAATAGCACTCTTTAAAATGTTTTCTTCAGTTAAATTAAAATCAATTTGTTGAATTGATTTATAAATATCTGAAATTTTATAACCTAATTTGCTTAAAGAATTTATAACTCTCATTTGTTTTACATTATATTTCTCATTAAATATCTTGTTTCTAATCTCTTGTACAATTTTTTTACAAATTGTTTCTGATAGTTTAGTTTTTAAAATAATTTCATCAATATGTTGCTCTTCACATAGTTTTATAAAATGCTCATATTTCATTTTTAAAAATATTTTTTTGATAGTTGTTATTCCTACATTTTTAATATTTAAAAGAATTTCACAAAGATCTCTAGATTCTTTTTTATTAAAAAATAAAAGTTCATTAATAAACTCATTTTTATAATTTACTACATATAAATTTATCTCTTGTTCTTTTTCTACAAAGTCATTAAAAAGTTTAAAGCCTTTATAGCCAATATTGGCTGATTCAATAATTATTAAATCTGTTGAAATATCTTTTATTGTACATTTCAAATAATACATATTAATCCCCCTTTAAAAAATCGACTAAAATATAAAAAAAATGAAATTTTTTTAAAATTTCATTTTCTATTAGATACTAGCTTTTTTAGTTCTTCTTTTTTTAGATGAATTTGACATTTGTAATTTTTCAATATTGGCTCTAAAAAATGCTTCTCTTTCATTTCTTAGTTCATTTGCTCTTTTTTTATCGATTGGTTTTTTTTCAATTGAAAGTCTTTTTCTTATTTCTTCAGCTTCATTACTTTTACCAAAATTTAGTGCTAAATTAATTCTTTCTTTTTCTTCAATTGATTTTCTAACTCCCTCAGGTAAATCATTTAGATAATTTTGACCTTTTGAATTTTTATAAGAAGCTACTTTATTAGCTTGTTTTAGTAATTCAACTTTTGAAGTAAATTCTGGAATTATAATTTTTTTCTTATCAAATTTATTAAGATTTGGATTTTTTTTGCTTACAGCATCTGGTCTTAAAACTTTAACCTCATTTGATTGTGAATTTTTTATTGCCATAGTTATCTCCTTGTTTAATAATTAAATATATTAATATTATATCTTATTTGTTAAGAAGAAACTTAAATAAGAAAAAAAAAAAAAAATGGATCTTATCCAAATTTTTTATTTTGCTTTTGTTTATAAATACGTTTTTCCTTTTTACTTAAATGATATTCACGTTTTCTTGCTTCAGATTTATTTGAAGCAGCTACTTTTTGAAAACGTTTTAGTGTTTTTTCAATTGGTTCACCTTCGCGTACAACAACACTTGCCATTTTTTCAACTCCTAGTCAAAATTTATTATAGATTGTTAATTTAATTATGTCTATATTTTTTAAGAAAAAAATGAAAAAAATAAAAAAAAATAAGATAATTATAAAAGAAATGGACACTAAAATATGAAAAGACAAGTAAATTTAATAATCACAGGTGGAATAGCTGCAAGCAAATCATTGAAAGTTTATAACTTATTAAAAGAAAGATATGAAGTTAAAATAATTGCTACAAAAAATGCTAAGAAATTTGTTAATTTAAACAATATTGATCATTTAGAAGATATTTTTGACAGGGATTTCTATGATAATCATCACTATGGAGATCACATAAAGATTGCCTTTGAAAGTTCCTTAAATATAGTATATCCTGCAAGTTATAATTATATAGGAAAAATATCTAGTGGAATAGCAGATGATATTGCAAGTTTAATATTTGCTGTTTCAAACTATAATACTATTTTATTTCCAAGTATGAATTCAAATATGTATTTAAACCCTATAAATCAAAGAAACAAAGAAATATTGATTTCAACCAATAAAGTTGAATGAATTGAGCCCAAATATGGTAAATTAGCAAGTGGTCATGAAGGAATTGGAAGAGCTTTAGAACCTATTGAAGTTGTAGAAGTTATAGATAATTATTTAAATAGATTCGATAAATTAAAAGAAAAATCAATTTTGCTTAATTTTGGAAAAACTAGAAGCTATATTGATAAAGTTAGATACATTACAAACGCAAGTAGTGGCAAAATGGGCAGTGAATTAAGAAATATCTTAAAAAATAACTCAAAATATCTTAAAACAGTGTTTGGTGATACTTTAATAGCAAACAATATTGATAAAGATAATATTTATGTAAAAACAAACAATGAAATGCTTGAGGAAATGTTAAAAGATTATAAAAAATATGATGTAGTTATTTGTAGTGCTGCTTTATATGACTTTGAAGTTGAAAATTATATTGACAAAAAAATAGAAAAAAGATCAATAAAAGATGAAGATCTGAAAATTTCTTTATCCCCTTCTGTTGATGTTTTAAAAGAACTTGGCAAACAAAAAACTCATCAATTTTTAGTAGGTTTTTCTCTTGCAAATGATTTTAACTTAGAAAAAGCATGAAATAAATTAAATGAAAAGAATTTAGATATGCTAATTGTTAATTTAGCAAATGCAATGGAATCTGAATTTAATGAAATTAAAATATTATTGGCTAAATCAAAAAAAGTTATTGAATTTGAACAATTAAAAAAAGATAAAGTTGCTTTTAATATTTTAAAAACTATAAATGACAACATTTAAAATGAGATACTTTGTAGAATGAAGTATCTCATTTTTTATATTAATTTTAAAATTTTGATTCTTTGTTATCTTCTTCAATTAAATCTTTTTCTTGTAATAATTTTTTTTTGTTTTTTAAAATAAGTTATATATTTATATAAAATAAAACCCATTGGAATTGCTCAAATCATTGCTAAAAACCCAGGAATTGAAAATCAAATAACTTTTTTAGTGAATTTGTCTTTTTCATAACTTTTCATCATAAAAAATGATGCTATAGAACAAAAAATAAATCCAATGGAAAAATAGAAAATAACAAATCCTATAATACTTTCTAAATAAATAGATGAAAAAACTGTAATTAGATCATAATTTTTATTAAATAATGGTACTAAAAATAGACCCAAAACACTCATAATAAAAAAACTTGCAAATATTGCATAAATTATAAATAGAAATTTTGTTAAGTTTTTTTTATTCATGACAAAGTTTATCCCTTCAAAATAATTTTACACTTAAAAATAACATTAACAAAAAATTGTATTTTCTTTATTTTAAAATTATAAAAAATATGAGTTAAATACTTTTATTAATCTCTTTCTTTGTCTTTCTATTTTCATATATTTTGTCGAATAATAATACTACCTCTTCATTTTCTGGTTTAATTGAAAGTTTTAGTCCTTTTTCTTGTTTTTCAATTTTATTAACATAATTAAATAAACTTTTGAAATCAGGTACATTTTTAAATACTACTTCTAATTGATTTTCTTTTAAAGAGTACTGTTTAATATTTTTAAATCCTCCCAAATCTTCAATAAATAATTGTAAAGAGTCTCTTAATTTTCTTGCATTTATATTAATTAAATTTTCTTTTTTATTAAAAAATTTAAATCAGAAAAATGCTATTGCAAAGATTGTAATTGATGAACAAATACCAATTAATGGAATAATTCATATTCTTGTATTTACGCCATTTACAGTTGGAACAATTCCACTTAGTGTAAAATCAAATAAACCTGTTGAAAAAGAAGTTCCAACTTTAACTTTAAATAAAGAGGTAATTGCAGCTATCAGACCATTAAAAGGACAGTATATTGAAAAATAGAATAATGGCATAGTGAAACAAAATAAGTACTCTACAGGCTCTGTCACACCCACAAGCATTGCAGTTAATGCAGCTGTGATATAAATACCCACTTTAGCTCTTTTTTCTCCTTTTGGAGTCATTAAAAACATTAAACAACTCAATGTTGGGAGAACAAAAATTGAATTAACATATCCCCCAGATATAAACCTACTTATTCTTAATCCAGAATTTCAACAATCATCAACTGTTATATATTTATTTGTTGAAACTATATTTCAAATAATTTGATCTCCACTTGGATTAGTAGCAAAAATACTATTTGTATTTTCAAATCATTCATTCATAGATTTAAATAATCAATCATAGCTTATATATTCATTTAAGTATTTAGAAAAAATCTCAATAATTTCTTGTTGACTGTGGCCTTTTTCTGGAATTGAAGCTAATAAATTAATTGTTTGCAGATTTTCTTGAGATGTTACTCTATATAAATATTGAATTAATAAATCTTGTTGATATTCATTTAAACTACCTCCTATTTGGGTATATCACATTGGTGATTGTCACAATAAACTAGATCCAAAAGGAATTAACATTCTTTGAACTGTTCTAAAAATAAATGAGTCTAGTCCAATTGGAGATTTAGCAACTCCACTTCCTATTGCAGTTAATATAAAACCAAATACAGGTCATATAATTATAAAAAGCGATGCAAAAATTAAAGAGAAAATAACAGATAAAATAATAACTAATTTCTCTCTTGCAAAAAATTCCAATCCTTTAGGAAGTTGAGTATCTTTAAATTTATTGTAAATATAAGTTACATAAATTCCTATTAGAATTCCCCCAATAACTCCCGAGTTAAACGTTTCTATTCCACCAAAAAATAATTTTGATAAATATGCATTTACTGAAAGATTATGTCAAAATCAAATATTAAAAAAAGTATTTTCATTATTTTTATTTATTGAAGCTGCAATAAAAACATTTACTACAAGATAAGATAAAACTCCTGTAAAGACTGCTGCTCCCTTATTTGAAGTAAAACCAATTATTATTGCAAGTGTAAATCAAATACCAATATTTGAAAATAAAATACTTCCTATTTCTTTTAAAAAACTTACATTTGCAGCATTTCCTATAGATAAAATAATTCCAAAGATAGGCATTAAAATAATTACAAAACCAAAGCTTGCTCCAACTTTTTTAAGAAAGCTCTTCATTCTATTTTTTGTATATCATGATATATCAAAACCATTGAAAAGTTGTTGACCTGCTTGCATTATTTATCATACCTCATAACGTTATTTTAGCATAAAAAAAATGGCTTTATTTGTTAACTAATAACGCCATTTGTTTTATTAATTCAAAATCTCTTATATTCTATTTTATCATTTTCTCTCAAATCTTCTAAAACTCCACCGTTTTTGAGAATAACTTTTTCAGAAATTGTATTATCTTTTTTGCAAGTAACTAATACTTCAAATATATTATTTTTTCAACATTCTTTTAATGCTTGATTAAGAATTTCTGTTGCATAGCCTTTTTGCCTATGGCTAGGAACTACAGAATAACCTATATGCCCTCCAAAATTTAGTAAATAATTATTTAAAGATAATCTTATATTTACAAATCCTATTAATTCATTAGTTTCATTAATAACTAAATATTGATTAAAAGGAACCAAATTTACATCGAGATTTTTTTTATTAATAAAATCTAATCACTTTTGAATTGAATCGAAACTAGTAATATTTGAGCTACCATTAATGTCGTTTTTTATATTATCAACTTCAAAAAATTCATTAATTGCATTTATTAATTTTTGTTCATACTCAATTTTAGGTTCAACTAATTTTATTTTCATTTTATTTTCCCTTTAATAAATCAACTTTTATTCTTTTATGAGCTATGTTTTGTAACTAATCTATATTTTTTTAAATTTATTTTTGAAGAAATATGATTATTATTTTTCTTTTTAGTTTCAAGTTCTTTTAACTCTTCTTTTGAAATTATATTAAGAGATCTTTTTCTTTCCAAATAACCTATTCTTTTTTCATCTTCTTCAAATTTATTTTGTTTTTTAACTTCTATTGATATATCATTTTTATTTTGAAATGAGATTTTTTCTTCATTGTTTTCTTTTAAACTTTGCAGTTCTTCAAATAATACTTTACGCACATTTGCTTTTTCAAGTGATATCAATTCATTGTTTGAATCTATTTCAGGATTACTATTAGATTTTTCCTTTATAGTTTTTACAGCATTAAAAGCCTTTTTCTTTGAATTTAATACTTGATTAATAGACTCAGCTTTTCATTTTTTTTCAAGAATTTGATGAGTAGTATCAAATTTTCTTTTTTCTTTTTTTAATGTTTCTTCAAAATTTTCATTTAATTTTTTCTTTTTATTTTCTCATTCTCTAAGTTCAATAATTTTCTTTTCTTCTTTTAATTTGATTAGCTCTTTTTCAAGTTGTTCTTTTTCTTTTAAAATTCTTTCAATTTCTTTATCTTTTGCTCTATTTTTCTTTTTAATTTTCTTTATTATTTTTTCAGCATTTATTTCTTTTAATATTTTTTTATCTTGTTTTGATTCTTGTTTTGATTCTTGTTTTGATTCTTGTTTAGTTGAAACTAATTCATTATATTTATGTTGATTTGTTTGTTTTTTTATTGAATCAATATCAGAAAGTTTGATTTCCTTTTCTTCTTCATTGTAATCATCAAAGTCATAATCATAATATTCATCATATTCATAATTATCATCTTCTTCAAATCCAGGCACATCAAAAAATGTTTCTAAATCTATTTCCAATGTTTGTGTGATATCCTCTTCATTAAAAAAACTATCCTTGCTTAATTTATTTTCAAAGTTTTCTTGTTGATTTTTTGAGTTTATAATTTTACTATCAATAACTTCATTTGGTATTTTGTCAACTGTTTTGTAAGTTTCAATAGCTTCAGATATTTCTTTTAATCTACCATTTGCAAATTTAATAATATTAAGCTTTATTTCTTGAGTAATTTCATCATCATCAAGTTTTGCTCTTTGATACTGTTTTTGAGCAGTTTTTATTTTCTCTTGTTCTTCTAAAACTGCCATCTCTATTCTTCGTTTTTTATTTGCTAATTCTTCTAATTTAGCATTTCTACTTTTTTCATTTTCATTTTTAATAAACATTGCCTCTTTATAACTCTTTAAATATCCAGAATGATTATTAACATCTTGATCATTATTTTGAATATTTACTCTTTCATTTTCATTATCTTTTTTAGCAAAAATCTGTTGTATTCTCAAAAGATTTGTCTGACGATTTTTGATATTTATTTCTTGTTTAAAATTTAAGCCATAATTTGCATCTTTACTTTTGTTATATTCTTGTTCAAGCAAAAAATTTTCTATTTCTAAAAGTCTTGCTATATATTTTCCTATATTTTGCTTTATTTCATCACTTATTGAGGAAAATTCAGCAGTAATCAAACTAATTGTTGAAGGATTTAAATTTAAATTTATTAAATCATCAATTCTTTTTCTAATTGATGGTGATAAATTATAATTTTCAATTTCAAAACCATGTTTTACCATTATAAACCTCCCCAAGATACAAAATAACAACTATATTATATCAAAAAAAGGTTGCTTTATAAACAACCTTATCTAATCATCAATTTAATTTTATACTCATTGATAATTTATTTTTTAATAATAGTTCCAGATTTTCCTTCAATTACACTTTTTGTTTCTGTAAGTGAACCAATCAAAGCTTGATTGCCACTATTTTTTACAAATTCCATTGCTGCTTGAACTTTTGGTAGCATACTTCCTGGTGCAAAATGATGCTCACCAATATATTTTTCCAATTCTTTTAGAGTAACAGAATCAAGAGAAGTCTGATTTTCTTTACCATAATTTATAAGAACTTTATTGACTGCTGTAAGAATGATTAATTTATCTGCTTGTATTATTTCAGCTATTTTAGCAGCTGCAAAATCCTTGTCAATTACAGAAGCAACTCCTTGTAATTGATTATTTTCTTCAATTACAGGAATTCCTCCTCCTCCCCCTGATATGACACAAACGTTTTTTTCTAGAAGATATTTAATTACATCTTTTTCAACTATATCAACTGGTTTAGGTGAAGCCACAACTCTTCTATATCCTCTACCTGCATCTTCTATCATATCTCAGTTATTTTTTTCTTTAAGTTCTAAAGCAACTTGCTTTTCATAGAAATCACCAATTGGTTTTGTTGGATTTTTAAAAGCACTATCTTCTTTACTAACTTTGGTTTGAGTAACTAAAGTTATAACGTTATTGGAGTTCATTTTTCTTTTTTCAAACTCATTTTTAATAGCATTTTGCAAATGATAGCCAATATATCCTTGACTCATACTTCCACATTCTGGAAAATCCACAAGTGGAGATTTTTTATCATAAGTATTTGCAATATTGAATGCTTGATTTATCATTCCAACTTGAGGTCCATTACCATGAACAATAACTAATTTATGTCCAGCACTAATTAAATCTACCAAATTCTTAGCTGTCTCTTTTACTATTTCTTTTTGCTCATTTGGTGTATTTCCTAAAGCATTTCCTCCAAGAGCAACAACAATTTTTAACATAATTTTATATCTCCATTTCTAAAATATACTTGATGGCATAAATGATCCAATAATTAATAATAAGCAACAAACTAATGTAATTCCTAAAATGAATTTTCATGCTTCTTTTAAGAAAGATCCATAATCCATTTTGGCAATTCCTAAAGCTCCCATAACAACTCCACTAGTTGGAGTAAATAGGTTTATAATTCCACTTGCAAAACTAAATGCAAGAACACTTCCTGAACCTGCTCCAATTGTTACTGCCAATGGTCCTCAAATTGGAAATATAGCAGCTGCAAATCCACTTGTAGAAGGAATTACAAATGATAAAGGTAGGAATAAGATAAATGAGATTAATATGAATAAAGTTTTATTCATATCTTTCATTACACTTGAAAGTCCATTTACAAATAGAAGTTGAATACCTGATTTTTCCATTACAACACCAACACCAGCTGCTGTTGCAATTACAAGACAAACTCCTAACATATCTTTTGTACCTACGATCATTTGCTCAACATAGTTTTTTTCACCTTTTCAATTAATAGCTCCCATTATTAAAGAACTTACAAAGAAAAATAAAGCAACTTCTGGTAAGTATCCCTTTCCAAAACCTGGAACAAGAGCAGTAAGATAGGGAATATTTTTATTCATTCATTTACCAGCTGATTCAAATTTATTTCCCCCTAAAATTGAATCTCATGCAACTAAGTATATGACCATAATTACAAAAGTTATTAAAAATACAATTAAAGTTGCAACTCTTCTTTTGTTAAATTTAATCTCTTCAACACTTTCTCCTAAAAAGAATACTTTATCTTCTTCTAAAGTTGAAAATGTAACTGATTTATTGGGATTTTTTTTAGTTCTAATTGCATATCACATTACATATAAAATCGCAAATGTGCTAATAAACATTCAACTTATTCATCTTCAAGCCATACCTTCTCCACTTGAGATTTTACCCCCAGCTGCATCAGTTGCAGCTGCAATAACAAATGGATTAACAGTTGAAGCTAAAACACCAGCTCCAGCACCAAACAATACTATTAATAAACCTGTAAACTTATCATATCCAGATGACAATACTAAAGGAATTATAATTAAATAAAATCCAAGTGACTCCTCTGCCATTCCATATGTTGAACCACAAAAACTAAAGAATAGCATTAATATTGGAATCAATCAAATAGCTTTATTACCTAATTTTTTAGACACTGATTGTGTAAAAGCTTCTAGAGCTTTGGTTTCTAAAACTACATTTATAAATCCTCCTAAAACTAATATAAAAATTATTATTTCAGCTTTAGAAAGAAATCCTTGAATGATTGAATAAAATATATCTAATATACCTAACGCTTGTACAGTATGAGTTTCTTTATTAGCTTCATAAGTTACACCACTTCATTGCAATATTCAAGATAGAAGAACAAAGAATGTAATTATAAAGAAAAGAATTGTAAAAGCTGTTGGCATTTGAAATTTCTTTTTATCTTTTATTTTTTTCATAATACTCCTTTCACAAATTTAAAATTGCTAAAGTAGTATTTTTTAAAGTCCAATCATAGCAACCATAATTGCTTTAATTGAATGAAGTCTGTTTTCTGCTTCTTCGAAAGCTCATGATTTTTTTGATTCAAAAACCTCATTTGTAACTTCCATTTCACTTAAACCATATTTTTCATTAATTTTTTTACCAATATCAGTATTTAAATCATGATATGAAGGTAAACAGTGCATAAATATAGCATCTTTATTTGCTAATTTAAATAAATTCATAGTAACTTGATATGGTTTCAATAATTTTATTCTTTCATCTCAAACAGAATCTGGTTCTCCCATAGAAACTCATATATCTGTATAAATGACATCTGCTCCTACAACAGCTTTTTTAATATCTTCTTCAAATTCAATTACAGCTCCTGTTTCTTTGGCAATTTCTTTACAAGTTTTAATTAAATCTTGATCAGGTCATAATTGTTTTGGAGCTGCTGCTGTAAATGAAACTCCTAATTTTGCACAACAAGCCATTAATGAATTTCCCATATTATTTCTTGCATCACCACAAAAAACAAGTTTTTTATCTTTTAAAGTTCCAAATTTTTCAATAATGGTCATAAAATCAGCTATCATTTGAGTTGGATGAAATTTATCTGACAAACCATTAAATACAGGAACTCCAGCATATTTAGCAAGTTCAACTACATCACTGTGATTGTTACATCTAAACTCAATTGCATCATACATTCTTCCTAAAACACGAGCAGTATCTGCAATTGATTCTTTAATTCCCATTTGTGATCCTTCAGAACCAATATAAGTTACACCAGCTCCTTGATCCATTGCTGCTACTTCAAAAGCACATCTTGTTCTAGTACTTGTTTTTTGAAATAAAAGACATATATTTTTACCTTTTAATCTTTGAACTTCATTTCCAGCATATTTCGCTCTTTTTAAGTCCCTTGCTAAATCAAGTAAGTATTCAATTTCTCTTCTAGAAAAATCTAATACTGTTAGCAAACTTCTTCCTCTTAAATTTATCATTTTTAAAATTCCTCTTTTCTTTTTATTATTTTTGTTTTCTTACAATAGGCATAGACATACATCTAGGTCCACCTCTACCTCTTGACAATTCACTACTTGGTATTTTTAAAACTTTTACTTTTGCTTTTTCTAAAAGATCAATTGTAGCTCAATTTCTTTCATAAGCAATAACAACTCCAGGAGCAATTGCCAAAACATTTGTTCCATCATTTCATTGTTCTCTTCCTGCAGCAATTGAATCCTCTCCACCGCATTTTATTAGTTGAATTTTTTTGCCTGTTATATCTTCTAAAAATTTAACTAAACTTTCTTTAATTTCTTTTTCACCTTCTTGTGATATTTCAATTATTTTAAAGTTATTAATATCGTCAAAAATTAATGGGTGAACAATAAATTTATCATAGTCAATATTTGTAAAGACAGTATCAAGGTGCATATAGCTTCTTGATTTAGGTAAGTCCATTGCAATTATTTTTTTAAATGTTGTATTTTTAAATAACTTATCAGAAAGTAATCTAACAGCATCAATACTTGTTCTTTGAGATATACCTATAATTAAAATTTCTTTATTTAAAACTAGAACATCTCCACCTTCAATTGGGAACTCATTATTTCTGTCATAATATATTTCAATTTGTTCTTTAAAGTCTTTGTGATTTTTAAACACAAAATCAGCAAATATTGTTTCTCTGTTTCTTGTAACACTTCACATTTTATTTAAAAATACTCCATTTCCTACAGAAGCAAATGGGTCTCTTTGAAATAATAAATTTGGAAGCGGATCTGATATAAACGGATAATCACTTTTATCTTTTGGATCTAAATCAATTTTTTTAGTTCCTCCTATCATCTCATTTACCATGTCAAGATTAGACATACTCATTAAAAATTCTCGATATTTATTTTTTCATTCTTTTTCAATTTTTGCTTCATCAATAAATTGATCTACAAATTTATCTTTTAAGTTAGGATTTTGATCTAAAGCTTCTTGTACAAGTTTTTCAATATAAAAAACCTGAACTTTATTATTTATAAGAACTTCAGCAAATTTGTCATGTTCCTCTTGAGCAACCTTTAAAAAAGGTATATCATCAAATAACAATCTTTCAAGTAAATCAGGGGTTAAATTCTCAATTTCTTTACCAGGTCTATGTAATAAAACAGATTCTAAAGGCTCTATTTCTGAATACACATTAATTTTATTTTTCATATCTATTCCTCCTTAAATTTATACAATTGATATTGATTTATAAGGTAAGTTGTAAAAAGTTCAATTAAATTTAAATCTTTAATACTAAACTCTCTATATTAAAGTTTTAAATATTAACTATAAATTAAAATAATTATTTCTTTCTTTCTTTTAAATAAAAATTTTAATTTATATAAAAAGGGAAATATTTCCATTTTTATAACTGTTTTACAGAAATATCTTATTTCAAAAAAAAAAAAAAAAAACATTCAAAATAGACAAATTAAAATGGTTTTACTAATTAAAAATAAGAATAGAAAATAAAAAACTTTATTATTATAATTCTTAAAGGATTATAATAATAAAGAACTTTTTTCAAAAAATAAAAACTGCTTTATAAAAGCAGTTTTTATTATATTTACAAAAATGTTTTAATATCCATTTTTATGTTCTTCACCTTTTACAATGGCAACTCCACCACTTGTACCCAATCTTTCAGCACCATTTTCAATCATTTTAATTGCATATTCAAAAGTTCTAACTCCTCCAGCTGCTTTCACTTTTGCTTTATCTTTAACAATTGATTTCATTAAAACAACATCTTCTAAGTTAGCTCCTGATGTTGAAAAACCTGTTGAGGTTTTTACAAATTCCAATTTAGCTTCTAAAGCCAATTCACAACATTTAACAATTTCTTCTTTTGTTAACAAACAATTTTCTAAAATAACTTTAACACAGTTATTTGGAGATGCTTTTTTTACAGCTTTCATATCATTTAAAACTAAATCTCAATTAGCATCCTTTACTGCACCAATATTGATAACCATATCAATTTCAGTTGCACCATTTTCAATTGCTTGTTTTGCTTCAAAAACTTTTACTTCACTTGTGTTTGCTCCTAAAGGAAAACCAACAACTGTTGTAATACCAACATTTGTACCTTTTAGTAATTCTTTTGCATAACTAATATGACATGGATTTATACAAACAGTTGCAAAATCCCATTCCTTAGCTTCATTACATAATTTTTCGATTTCCTTTTTTTTAGCATCTGCTTTTAATAAAGTGTGATCTATATATCTATTTAATTTCATTTTAGTTATCTCCTAATTTTTCTTGATTTTTTTCAACTAAATTTAAAACTCTTATTGCTTCACAACTAATATCTAATAAATAGTCCCTTAAGTAAAAATCATTTTCATATATCATTTTTAAAAATACAGATATTTCATATTCAAATAAATCTTTATCATTATTTGATTTATGAATTAGTTGAACTTCATCTGAATTTGTATGATTATACAAATTAATCTCTTCTAATTGTATAACATTTTTAAAAGTCAGTGTTGCTATGTCAGAGAGTAATTCATTTTGAATTCTTCCTGTGCTTACTTTACTACAAACAATATTTGTAAGAACATCACTTTCATGTGTTAAAAGAACACAATCACTCATTCCACTTCCATTTGTAAGTTTTTGACCCATTGCCTTTACTTGAACAACAGGACCAAATAGTGCAATACTTAATTCAACTGGATAAATCAGCATATCATAAGTTGATCCCTTCCCAAGGGTTGCATCAAATACAGAGTCAAATTGACCTAGTTTGACTTTCTCCATTCTTGAAGAATATTTATTTAAATTTAAATTTGCTATAAATGGTTGATAATTTTTTACAAATTCAAATAAATGTGAAAATTGTGGACAATGAAAAGTTTTATATGCTTCCATTAAAAAAACATTATTTCTTTTAGCAATTTCAAATAATTCAACTGCTTGATCAAATAAAAGCGTTAAAGGTTTTTCAAGCAAAACATGCTTTTGTTGTGTTAAAAAGTATTTTGCTTGTTCATAGTGTAAACCATTTGGTGAAGCAATATAAACAGCATCAACTTCATCTAACATTTGATCAAAATTGTCAACTGCTTTGGCATAAAGTTTATTTTCTCTGATAATATTTTGTGCTTTTGTTTTATCTCTTGAATAGCAACAAACTATTTTACAGTTCGGATTTTTAACTGCAGATTGAATAAAGTTTTCTGTAATTAAAGAAGTTCCTATAGTTCCAAATTTAATCATTATTTTCCTCCATAAATGGGTTAAAATCATCTTTTTTATCTAAAACTTTTGTTTCAGTTTTAGAAGTTTTATCTACATTTTGTGTATTTTCTTCATTATTAAATCATAATTTATTAACTAAAGCTTGTTCTGTAAGTCTTGAGTAACTTTCCAAAATTGAAACACCAATTCCTAATAATAACTGAATAATTAAAAATGTAAATATCATTATAATAATATTTTTAAATAAAAATAAAAACATAAGTAAATTAACTAAAGATATCAAGAAAATTAAAGCTACAAGAAAACATATTATATAAATTAATTTTTTTTCTTTCTTATTATACTTATAACTTAATTTCTTATTAACATCTTTTCTAACTAAGAAAAAAATTAAAATACTTATAATCGCTGAAATAAATAATAGTAGTTGAACTGCTAAGTATGTTTTTGTATTTAATAATAAATTATTATTTTTACTTTTAAAAACATCAATAACTGATACTAGTGAAATTGAGTAATTAAAAATTAAACCTAAAGTTAACAAAAATTTTATCATTGTGAAACTTCTAGGATTAATTTTATTTTTCATATATTACTTTTCCTTCTACTATTGTTTTTAAAACTTGCAAATCATTGTTTAAAACAACTAAATCTGCAAATTTATTTTCCTCAATACTTCCTCTTTGAGAAAATATTTTTAACTGTTTTGCAATATTGATTGAAGTCATTTTAACTAAATCTGGCATTTTAATTTCGGGATTTGCTTCTATCATTGTTCTAACATTATGATCATAGGTTGCTCCAGCTCCTGCTAAAACTCCACTGCTTTTTAAAGAAACTTTCATACCTTTTTTAATAACTTCCAAATTCCCCAATTTGTATTCACCATCTGGTAAACCTTTTGCATTCATTGCATCAGTGATAATACAAATATTTTCTGGACCTTTAATTTTGTAAATTAATTTTAAAGTATCTTTTTCAATATGTATTCCATCTGTTATTACTTCACACAAAATATCATCTTGATATAAGCTAAATGTTGCAAGACCTGGTTCATATTGACTCACACCACTCATTCCGTTAAATAAATGAGTTACATGTCTAAAACCTATTTCATAATCTTTATAGCATTGATCAAATCTCATATTTGTATGTCCAACACTTGGTAAAATATTGTTTTCTAACATATATTTTGTAAAACTACCATCTTGTAAATCAGCTGCATAGGTTACAATTCTAATATTGTCATTTGAATATTTTATTAGTTGTTTTAATGAGTCAATATTTGGTTTTTCCAATAAAGAAACTTCATGAGCTCCTTTTTTCTCTTTAGAAATAAAAGGTCCTTCTAAGTGTAATCCTAAACATTTAGAACCAATTGGTTCTTTTTTCATAAATTGTGCAAACTGATGAAGATACTTTTCATTATTTTCCTTAGAATTTGTTACACTTCCTTGAACATAACTTGTAATACCTTCAATTGCAACATTTTTTGAGAATTTTTCAAAAGCTTCAATTGTCCCGCTTTCAAAATCCACACCATAGCCCCCATGAACATGACAGTCAATAAATCCTGGCATTAATCAATTGTTTTTTAAATCAACACCCTCTAAATCAGTACTTCCTCGATTAATTGATTTAATTTTTTTACCCTCTAATTCTAATCATCCATTTTCAATGATTTCTTTTTCTAACACTATTTTTGCATTTTTTAAAATCATATTTTGACTCCTAACAATTATATTTTAAGTCATTTCCTTGATTTTTAAACAAAAAAATAACACATTCGTATTATTTTATTTATCTGAAAATTTAATGAAACCAAATGCTGCAAACATTGATATAGTACAAGTAACAAGTGGTAGAAATGCACTTAGTCAAGTAAATTTGAACATATAATCTTTTAAGAAAATTGATGCATTTAATTGAATTAATAAAATTATTAATGTTAATAATAAAATCTGAATAAACATTAATCTATTATAATTAAATCTCTTAATTTTTTTAGCCATAATATAGCCAATTATCATTGGCAAGAATGCAACTGGTATAATTATAATACTAATTAGAGTTATTAAAATTTGTGTTACGTTTGTATAAGGATGTACAAAACCAGGAATTATTATTGTAAATGCAAAAGTAATTGACAATATTCAAATTCAAGGACTTCTAAGATTTAATTGAATGTATTCTTTTAATGAATCAATTCTAATATTTTTTAATCAATTGAAAAATCTTGAAGATCTACTATCTTTTTTGGCAACAAAAATTGCAATATAAAATGATGAAAATATTATTAAACAAAAGAAAGCTATTGGCAATAGAATTACTAAGAAAACTAAAGCTACATTTACAGTTGTAACAATATTTGGACTATTTAGCAATCCATTTTTTTCTCAACTAAAAATTGTTCCTTTTGATAAATGTATTAAAAAAGTCATGATAGAGAATGAATCATATTTTTCAAAACCTTGATAATTCTTTTGAAGATTATTTTCAATTGAACAAAATATTATAATCCCTATTAATGCAAATAAAAATGATGAAATAAATGAAACGTACATACCATATTTACCTACATTTTTTAGTGTCATTACCTCTGAATCTCTTTTAATAAATTCAATTAAAGTTAATGTTATTATTATTGACATATAAAGAAAAAATACTATTAATAAAGTGGGAATAATAATAATTGAAGTTATTGTAAAAACTATAAGTTTAAATGGATCTGAAGTTGCTTTAAGTTCGTCAACTCCTCCTATACCAAATAAGAAAAATGCTAATGATAATGGGTTAGTGATTGTAGTTTTTAATACTTCAAAATTTTGTCCTTGGATATTAGTTCAAGAGTCATTATTCTTTTCTGATAATTTATTCTCTAAAATTTTTGTAACATCAATTGAACTGTAAATTGAACCAGCAACTATAAATGTTGTTACAAGCAATACAGTAATAACTATAGCAATTGTATATGTATTCTTATGTTTCATTTACTTTTCCCCTTGTCCTTTTATATTATATATATAAATTATTCAATATTGAGTGAAATTATAGTTTCTTTTAGTGTAGTTAATCTTTCTTTTGCGTTTTTATAACAAGATTTTATAAATAAATTATTATCTGAAATAATAATTAATTGTTCTTTTGCTCTAGTTATTGCAGTATAAAGCATTTTCTTATTCAAAATGAAATTTGAAGCTCTATTATTTCCATCTAGAACTAAAATGGTATTTCTATATTCACTTCCCTGTGTTTTGTGAATAGAACAAGCATAACTTAATTTAATTTTTTGAAATGAGCTATTTCCCATTTCAATTTCTCTTTCATTAAATACTACTTTTGCTGTTTTTAGTTTATCACCAATAAAATTTAATTCTTTGATATATCCAACATCTCCATTTGAAAGTTCAAAAATTGGATCGTTTTCAATATACATTACTTTATCATTTACCCTAAATTCTGCATCAAATCTTTTATACACTTTTGAAGTTGCTGGATTAATTAGATTTTGAATAATGCTGTTTATATTATCAATTCCTAATTGATCTTTATACATCGGAGCTATAATTTGAATCTCATTTAATTGTTCTTCTAATTTTGAAGGATTTAAATTTAAATAAGTTTCTTTTAAAATATTTACTACTTGACTATAGTCTTTTGAAAATACAAAATTTACATTTGTAGAGTTTTCAAAATCAAAATCATTAATAGTTTCATTTTTAATAGCATTAGATATTTCAATTATCGAATTCAATTCCCCTTTATTAGTTTTTTGTCTATTGTTTTTAATAAGTCTTGTAGTTTTAAACTGATTACATTCAATTAAATCTTGATATAAATTTCCATAATTAACGCTTGGCAATTGTTCAATGTCTCCAACTAATAGAAGTTTTTTAATTCCTTTTACACCTTTTAAAAGAGAAGCAAATAAGTGATTGTCAATCATAGAACACTCATCAATGACAACTAAGTTTTTATAAATTGGTTTTTCTTCATTAGCTTCAAATATATCATTTCCTGAATATTGCAATAATCTATGAATTGTTGAGGTTTTATATCCAGAATCATCTTTTATTTTTCCTGCAGCTCTTCCAGTTGGTGCAGTGATTGCAAAATTTGAATCATTATAAATTAATTCATAAATTTTTATAATTCCTGTAATAACTGTTGTCTTACCAGTTCCTGGACCACCAGTAATAATTGAAATATCATTATCAATAAATTTTTTTATTGCATCAATCTGTTCTTCATTATATTTAAAATTTTCAATTCCACTTCTTAATGAAATAAATTTTTCCACTTCACTAATTTTTTCTTGAAAATCAAATCTCTTTACAAAGGAATTTGATTTATTCAAAAGAGTAGATAATTCTTTTGCGATGTATTGTTCATCTTCATAACTTTCTTTAGTATAAATTTTTTCATTTTTAAAATAAAGTATCTTTTCATTTTTTGCAAAAAGCAATTTATTATAAAGTTCTTTATCTGGTAAATTAAATTGTTGTTTTAATTTTTTAGTTAATTCTTCTAAAGAAGTATAAGTATTACCTTCTCTAAATAAAATTTCCTTTACATATTCACTAGCATATCATGATATTCTTTTTTCATCATTTTCTTCAATACCGAAAGTCAATGCCACTCTGTCAACCTCAAAAAAAGGTTGTAATTTATTTATATTTGCATAATTATAGAAATCATTTTTTAAAATATCTTCTATAATATTTGAATCCTCAAATTCTCTTTGCAGAGAATTTAAAAACTCCATCTTTAAATTGTTTTCAATAAATATATCAAGTATTTTGTTATCTCCAAATTTTGAACAAACTACATCAAAAATAATTTCTGCTTTTGATTCTGTCATGTCATTAATATTCAAAAGCTCTGATTTATTTTCAAGTATTTTTTTAAAAATATCTTCTTTAAAATAATCAACAATATTTTCTGCAAGTTTTTTTCCAACTGTGGGAAAAGCTGGAGAGCTTAAATATTTTATTAATCCTTCTCTATCAAAATGTTTCACTTGTGTAAAACTTTTAACAGAAAAGTTTTTTTGATTTCTTTTTATATCTTCAACTTCTTCTCCTGTAACTTCATAAATAATTTGCATTTTCATTAAAGATATAGGTCCAGTCAAAGTAATAGATTTTTTTTCATTATTAAATAAAATAAAAATAGCTATAGCAAATCCATTTTCTCCTTTATAAATAAATCTACTTATTTTTCCCTTGTATGTAATCATAATTATTTTTCTCCATAATACTTAAAAATATTTTTTCTTGATCTTTTAAATTTAAATTTGAATCAATAATTATTTTAAAAGACTTAGCCATTACAAATTCTTTATATAAAGAATTAAATTTATGTATTTTAATATTATTATTTATTTTTTCTTCATCTTTTTTATCCAATCAAATTAAGTAATCTCTATTATAAAAAGATGAATAAATTAATTCACTCATTGAACCAGTTATAATAAAATCTTTGTTATTCAAAATAAATGAACTGTATTTATCAATCATTTCTTTTTTATTATTGTTTGTAAAATACGATATATCTAAAAAAATCATTGAGTATTTTTTTGATAAATATTTCGCTAAATTTCTATTATCTTTTTCATATAAACCAATAATTTGAATAATCAAGTTATCACTCATTTCTTAATAATTTAACCATAAATAAAACAAAAAAATACTTAGAAAGTATTTATAATTTTTTATTTTAAATTAAAAGTAATTCTTCTATTTAAGAATATTAAATAGTTAGAAGTTTTTTAAACTAGATCATCTATATCTATTTTAAGTTCACTTGTATCTTCATCTTCAATATTTGAATTATCTTTTTCTAATTTTGAATTGTTAACTAATTTTACTTCAATATTTTTAGTTTCATTTGTTTTTTCAAGTACTTCATTTTTTTCTACTTTTTTAACTTCAATATGTTTTTCAACTTCTTGTGTTTCTTTAACAACTTTCTTTTTTTCAACTTTTTCTTTTTCTACAATATTTTTCTTAGGTTCAATAACTTTAGCAATTTCTTCATCACCACTTCTTGGAGCTGGTGGCATATCACCATTTTTAATAATAAATGATTTTTCTAAAGTACTTGTTATTATTTCTGGCATATCTAAATCTTCAGGTACATCTTCTAATTCAGCAAATTTAAAGTTTTTAACATTTAATTGTGTTAAGTTATCTTCTTCATCTAAAATATTTAGAATATCTTTTGTTTGAACATTGTATAAGAATGTTGCAAATTCATCACGTTTTTTATTTCATGGATATAATCTAACACCACGTTTTGGTCTTGTCATAATTGGAACAAGATCTTGTTTAATTTTTTTAACATTACCTTTATTTGTAATTATTAGAACATCTCCAGTTGTAAATGCTTTACCTGCAACAATATCTTCATCTTTAACAACTGTTGATTTAACACCCTTTGCATTTGGACCTGCAGAAGGAATTTCTGCAATATCATATCTAACTGCAAATCCAGTTCTTGTAAGCATTGTTACTGTTCTTGTTTGAGATGTTACTAATGAAGCAGACACAAGTTCATCTTCATTTTGTAATTTAATAATTCTAAATGGTTTAGAAAATAATTTTGTTTTCAAATCTTCAATTGGAGTACGTTTAATCATACCTTTTTTAGTTGCTAACAATATTTCTTGTTTTGCATTTTCAAATTTTTTTACAACAAATGCAGCAAGAATTTTTTCATTTCCTGAAATTGTTGCAACTTTATTTATATGCATTCCTGTTTCTTTTCATTTACTTGGAGTAATCTTATAAACAGGAATAGAATAGTATGTTCCTGCACTTGATACTAATAAAATAAAATCTAAACTTGAAGCAGGCACTTGTGAAATTCAAATATCATTTGGTTTACGTTTAAAGTCTTCCATTGAGTTTTTTCCAAGTTGTGAGTCTTCAATTGCTTTTAGATAACCATCTTGTGAGATTCAAATTGTGTAATCTTTTTCTACAATTGTTTTTTTAATTTCTACATCAATGTTTTCAATTTCGCCTACAACTTCACTTCTTCTAGGAACTTTAAATTCAGTTTTTGTTTTTGTTAATTGTTCAATTATTTTTAAATCTAAAACTTTTACATCTCCTAATATTGATTTAAATTCAGAGATTAATTGTCCAAGTTCTTTTTTTTCTTCTTCTAATTTAACAATATCAGTTGAAGTTAATCTATAAAGTCTTAAATCAACAATAGCAATAGCTTGTGTTTCACTAAACTCATATTTTTGAATCAAGTTAGCAATAGCATCACTTCTATTTGATGAATTTCTAATAATTTGTATTACTTCATCTAAAATAGAGATTGCTTTTATTAAACCATCAATTATTTCTAATCTTTTTTCTGCCTTATCTAAATCATATTGAGTTTTTCTTGTAAAAACTTCTTTATAGTGTTTTATATAAGCATTAATTATTGGAATAATACCTAATTGTTTTGGTTGTTTATCAACAATAACAACATTATTATAATTATATGAAACTTGTAATGGTGTATTTTTTAATAAGAATTTTCTTGTAATTTCATAGTCTGCTTTTGGAGATAATTCAATTACAATTCTTAATCCAGTTCTATCTGTTTCATCTCTAACTTCTTTTACTTCAATTTGTGGATTTGCGTCAACAACATCTCCTATTTTTCTTACAAGATCTTGTTTAACAACTTCATAAGGAATTTCATCAATAACAATATTGTCTTCTTCTCTGTGCATTTTTGATTGAAGTATAATTCTTCCTTTTCCAGTTTCAAATGCAGATTCAATTCCCTCTTGTCCCATTACAATTCCCCCAGTTGGAAAATCTGGACCTTTTACAATTTTTAAAATATCTGTTAATTTAATTTGCGGATTTTTAATTGTTGCAATAATTGCATCAATTACTTCAACAATATTGTGTGGAGGCATATTTGTTGCATATCCTGCAGCAATTCCAGTTGCTCCATTAACTAAAATATTTGGAAAATATCCAGGTAAAACAGTTGGTTCTTTTTCTGAATCGTCATAGTTTGGAGCAAATAAAACAGTATTTTTTTGAAGATCTGCTAAAATTATACTTGAAATTTTTGCAAGTCTTGTTTCAGTATAACGCATTGCAGCTGCACTATCTCCATCAATTGATCCATTATTACCGTGCATATCAACTAAAGGAATATTTAATTTTCAATGTTGACTCATACGAACAAGAGCATCATAAACAGAAGTATCTCCATGAGGGTGGTATTTACCAATTACATCCCCAACAACACGAGCTGATTTTTTGTATGCTTTGTCATGAGTTAAATTGATTTCATTCATTGTAAACAAAATACGTCTTTGTACTGGTTTTAAACCATCTCTAACATCAGGTAAGGCTCTTTCTTGGATGATATATTTAGCATATCTTCCAAAACGATCACCCATCAGTTCTTCAAGTGCAAAATTAATAATTCCCTTTTCATCTTTAACTGCCATTATATTTTCCTCCTAATATATTTCATAATTGATTTCACTAATATCTGTATTAATGAAATCAATTATATTTAGATTTCTCATGGTATCTCTACCTTCTTTTGATAATGTTCACATACCTGTTATTGAATTTTGTGTATAAAGTTTAGGTTCATTTTTTGCAATTAAACTTCTTGCTAAATCCATCATTGTTTTGTTTATCTCTTCATCTCTTCTTATTTGAATATATATTTTTTCTAAATCTTCAATCTTTTCCAAATTAGCTTCTACTTGAACTTCATTAACTTTTTTAAGATTTTCACTTTCTAAATCATAATTGACTGTTGCATAATTATTATAAAAGATTTTTTCTTCTTCTTGCTTTAATGTTGCAATATATCTTGGAATACCCTCTATTTTTCTTATTTTAGTAGAGCACTCTTTAATATTATTAATTGATTGATTAATTGATTTGATGATTTGTTGTTTTGAATAACCAAAAATTTCAATTCTTCTGTCTTCTTCAACAGCAATAGAACGCAAATTAATAAAAATATTAAAAATATCAATTCTTGTTGAAGAAATTTCTTTTAAAATTTCTTTGGATTTTAAAAGAATTGGTCCTGTTGTTGGATTTAAAAAGTAAGAATCAGTGAATTCATCATAAATTAAAATTCCTACATTAGGTTTTGAAAATTCTCTTGCTTTTTTCATTGTTTTATAAGATTTTTCAATAAATTTATTAAGTGTTTTTATTAATCAGTTAACTTCATTATCATTTTCAATATTTATTTCAATTGATTGTTCTCCGGCAAGTGATGTAATGGAAAAATTATTTTCATCATAATCAGTTGATTTTAATTCAAAAAATAAATTTGGTTTTTTAATTTCTCAAGTAAAAGCAAAAGTATTAAATATATTTCCATATCTTTTAATATCTTTATTTATTTTATTGTGCTCTTCAAATTTACTTAAAATAATCTGTACCTTTTGATTAAAATTCAATTTGCTTTCCATACTATTATCACCCCTTTAAATACTTATTATTGATTAAATAAATTCAACTTTTTCTTCAAGTGTGAATTTTACATTTTCTTCAATTCATTCTTTTCTTTTTTCAGAATTATCTCCCATTAAAGTTCTAAACGAATTTTCTGCAGCAAGTGCATCATCAATTGTAACTTGAATTAACTTTCTATATTCTGGATCCATTGTTGTTTCTCAAAGTTGGTCAGCGTTCATTTCTCCTAACCCTTTATATCTTTGAATTTCCAGTTTTGATTTTGCTTTTTTCATAAACTTTGTTAATTCATCTTCAGTTCATAAATAAATAAAGTCCTTTTTATTTGAACCTGTTGTTACTTTAAATAAAGGTGGCATAGCAATATAAATATTTTTGTTTATTATCAATTCCTTCATATAACGATAGAAAAACGTTAATAGCAATGTTTGAATATGTGCTCCATCAGTGTCAGCATCGGTCATTAGAATTATTTTTCCATAATTTGAATCACTTAAATCAAAATCACTTCCAATACCTGCACCAATTGCATTAATAATTGTTGTTATTTCTTCATTTTTTAATAAGTCTATTAATTTAGTTTTTTCTGCATTAATAACTTTACCTCTTAAAGGCAAAATAGCTTGGAATTTTCTATCTCTTCCTGATTTTGCACTTCCTCCAGCTGAGTCTCCCTCCACTAAGAATAATTCATTATCTTCTTTATTTTTACCTTGTGCAGGAGTTAATTTACCAAGCATATTTCTTGCTTTAAATTTAGATTTTTGATCTCTAACAGCTTGTCTTGCTTTTCTTGCCTCTTCTTTTGCTTTTCTTGCTAAAAGAGCTTTTTCAATAATAGAGATAGCTATTGTTTTATTTTCTTGTAATCAAAAACTAATACTTTGTTCTGTAACTTTTTCACAAGCAGTTCTTGCTTCACTAGTACCTAACTTTCCTTTAGTTTGTCCCTCATATTGAATTAAATCTTCAGGAACTTTAACAGTAACAATAGCAATTAAGCCTTCCTTTATATCAGATGAATCTAATCTTTTATCTTTTTCTTTTAAAATATTTTCTGTTTTTCCATATTCATTTAATGCTTTTACTAAACCTGTTCTAAAACCAGTTACATGAGTTCCCCCATCACTTGTTTTAACATTATTGGCAAAACCTAAAACTGTTTCTGAAAAATCTGTTGTATATGTTAAAGCAATCTCCACATCAATATTTTGTTCGCTTCCTTTTAATAAAATTGGAGAACATAAAGATTTTTGACCTCCTTTAAGTTCATTTACAAATTCTGTTAAACCATTTTCATAAATATATTCAACATATTTATCACTTCTATTATCTTTCAATGTTAACTTAAGTCCTGAATTTAATAGTGCTGACTCTTTTAGTCTTTCACTAATTGTTGAAAAAGAGAACTTAGTTGTTGAAAACATTGTTTCATCAGGCAAAAAATTAACAACTGTTCCATTTTGCTTACTTGTTCCAATTTGTTTTAAAGGTTGTACTAATTTACCACCATTTGCAAACTTGATTTTAGAAATAACACCATCTCTATAAATAGTTACTTTAAATTTACTTGAAAGTGCATTAACAACTGAAGAACCAACACCGTGAAGTCCTCCTGAAGTTTTATAACCATCTCCACCAAATTTACCCCCAGCATGTAAAACTGAAAATATTATTTCTGGAGTTGATTGAGTTGTACCTTTATAATTCCCAATTGGCACTCCTCTACCATTATCTTTTACAGTTACTGATCCATCTTTTTCGATTGAAACATTAATTTCTGTACAAACACCTGCTAATGCTTCATCAATTGAATTATCTACAATTTCTCAAACTAGATGATGAAGTCCTCTTGAATCAGTTGAACCAATATACATACCTGGTCTTTTTCTAACAGCTTCTAAACCTTCTAAAATCTGAATACTATCTTCTGTATAAGATAAATCTTTATTATTTTCATTCATATTTTTACCTCATATTCCATTTAGAATAAATATATCACATTTAAATATTTAATGTCAATTTTCTTAAAAAACCCTTTATTTAAGGGGTTTTTATTGTTTTTTTCATAAAAATTACTAAAAAAACATTAAATATGAGAAAAATTTTATCAAAAAAATGAGTTTTCCAACTCATTTTCTTTATATATTAATGGTTAAAATGATTTTATTTTTTTAGCAGACTACTTATTTTTGAAGCGACCATGTCAATTGCAATATTGTTACCTTCATAATAAGGAATAATTAAATCAGCATAATCAATAGATGGCTCTACAAAAAATTTATGCATTGGCTTTACAGTATTTAGATATTGATTAACAACATCTTCTAGTTTTCTTCCTCTTTCATTAACATCTCTTAAAAGTCTTCTGATAAATCTTATATCATCATCAGTTCTAATGAATAATTTAATATCTCCTCTTTTTCTGATTTCCTCTATATGTAAAGAAAGAATACCATCTAAAATAACAACATTTGAAGGATTTATTTTAATAAATTCATTTTTAAGTGAATGAGTTTTAAAATCATAAACAGGAACATCAATAGATTTAAACTGTTTTAAATTATCTAAATGTTGACAAAGTAATTCTATATTTAATGAACTGGGATGATCAAAATTTAAAGTTTGCTTTTCTTCAAAAGATAAATCACTAAAATCTTTATAATAACTATCCATTGATAAATGTACTACATCTTTGTCCATAAAAATTTCATTTGCTATTGTTTGTGCTACAGTTGTTTTTCCCCCAGCACTTCCCCCAGCAATAATAATTATTGTAACTTTTTCCATTTTATACCTCTTTTATTTATTTTATATATAATTTCTTAAATTAATAAATTATTTTTATTAATTTAATTATAAAATTAAACTAGCGATAAGGAGAGAAATTATGTCAAAAAAAGTGTTAGTAATTACAGGAACAGTTAGTCCTGCTGAAAAATCATTTTCATTAGCTTTAACAAATAGATTTATTAAAGAATACAAAGCTTTAAATCCAGATGATGAAATAATTAATTTAGATTTAAATAAAGAAGAAATGGCTCACAAAACTTTATCAAGAGAAAACTTTGGAGTATATTTCAATGAAAACGATGCTTTAAAATATATTAATCAATTAAAAGAAGTAGATAAAATAGTTATATCAAGTCCAATGAATAATTTTAACGTGTCTGGTTTAATTAAAAATTATCTAGATCATGTTCTATTAGCAGATCAAACTTTTTCATATAAATATGTTAAAAAAGGAGATGCAAAAGGATTATTAGAACATTTAACTGTTCAAATCCTAACTACACAAGGAGCTCCTTTTGGATGATATCCATGAGGAAATCATACAGAGTTTCTAAAAGGAACATGAAACTTTGTAGGTGCAAAAGTAAATGAACCTATTCTATTTGCAGGAACAAAAATTGCTCCAGTTTCAACAACAAATCCAGATGAAGCAATAGATACAATAGCAGATCAAATAATTAAAGCAGCTAAAAATTTTTAAATAAATAACTTAAAAAACCTTATTTATTTATATTTTATTGCTATAATTTGTTAGGACATAAGGAGAAATACAAATGTACGCTTTTGACTATGAAGATATACAACTTATACCAAGTATGTGTGTAGTAAATTCAAGAAGTGAATGTAACACAGAAACAAAACTTGGAAAATATACATTTAAAATGCCAGTTATGCCAGCAAACATGGCTTCAGTTATTAATGAAGAAATATGTGAAATGCTTGCAAAAGAAGGACATTTTTATGTAATGCATAGATTTAATGTTGATTCATTTTTATTTACAAAAAAAATGAAAGAAAAAAAATTGATTTCATCAATTAGTGTAGGAGTTAAAAAAGAAGACTATAAACTTATTGAAAAACTTGCAAAAGAAAATGTAATTCCTGACTATATAACAATTGATATAGCTCACGGACATTCACTAAGCGTTAGAAATATGATTGAACATATTAGAAAACACTTAGAAAATAAAACATTTATAATAGCAGGAAATGTTGGAACACCCCATGCAGTAAGAGATTTAGAATTCTGAGGTGCTGATGCAACTAAAGTTGGAGTTGGACCTGGAAGAGTATGTATTACTAAATTAAAAACTGGTTTTGGAACTGGTGGATGACAATTGGGTGCTATTAAATGATGTAGCAAAGCAGCTCATAAACCAATTATTGCTGATGGAGGTTTAAGAGTTAACGGTGACATTGCAAAATCAATAAGATTTGGAGCAACTATGTGCATGATTGGTAGTTTATTTGCAGCTCATGAAGAATCACCAGGAAATAATGTTACAATTGATGGAGAATTATTTAAAGAATATTATGGAAGCGCAAGTGAATATAATAAAGGTGAAAAAAGATATGTTGAAGGAAAAAAAGAATTAATTAAAGTTAGAGGTAAATTAATGGAAACCTACAAAGAAATGCAAGAAGATTTACAATCATCTATTTCATATTCTGGAGGAAGAACATTAAAAGATATTAAAAAAGTAGATTATGTTATATTAAAAACAAGTAATTTCTAAAAAATGATATATTATCGTTTTTTTTTTTTTTTTTATATAAAAATCTTCTTTTTTAATATATCTAACTATCTTTTTTAGCAATATTAAGTAAAATAATACTAGGGAGTGAAAAATATGAAAGAGCAATGTCAAAATACTGATTGTAACAATGATTTAAATTTTATGGATAAAAAAAGAATCTATGTTTATGATGAAAATATTAACGATGAAGTAGCTATTTTTGTATGCGATAGTTGTTATAAAAAAAATAAAGATGAAGAAAATAATATAGACTGAGAACATTCTTTATAATATTTAAAATGCTGCTAAATAAAGCAGCATTTTTTATTTCAATAAAACAATAGGATATAAAAATACTATATTAAAAGAAATTATTTCCTTTATTAAAACCTGCAAAAAATTTCATTTTTAAATATTCTTGTCCCATATTTGGATGTTCAAATCTAAATTTATTTAAAGCAGAGTATAAGTATTTTTCTTGCTCTTCTAACTTGTTAAATCATTTTTCATTATAGATAATATTGTCAGCTAAAATTAAAGCACAATTTGAAATAAATGCCTCTTCACTTTTACTATTTCTTTTAATAATTTTTAAATATTGATCAAAGAAATCTTTAACACTTTTATTTGTTTTATCAAAAACCATTGTTACAAATGAGTTTTTTTTATCTTCTTGCATAACTATAGTTGCAAATTTTTCTGTAAGAAAAATATTATTAATTGAATTAATAACATTAAAATTTTCTGGTGTAATTTGAGGTTGGATAACATCAAAGATTTTAAAATTATTTGTTTTAGCTAAAGTAAATTTAATAATTTCATATTTCATTGATTCCCCTTTTAATGATTCAATAAAAAAACTATAAAATTCTAATAAGGAACTTACATGATTAGATATTTTTTTTAAATTATATATAAATAAAGTTTTAATATTTTCTTCATCTATAGAGTTAAAATAACTTCTAAATTCTTCTTTTAAAACTTGTAATTGAACTCTTGCAATAAATAATTTATAAACAATAGTTACAAAATTTAAAAGCAGAATATCTTGATCCACACTATCTTTTGTTATTTTAATACTTTTAATTTGATTATCGTGTTCCTTACAAAAGCCAAAGAATTTAAATTGATTATTTTCTACTCTATTAAAAAATGATAAACCCATTTGATAATAATTATCAAATATATTTCTTTTATTTGATGAAACATAATCATTTTCATCAAAATTTATATTATATAGTGAATTTTCAACTGCACTACTTTGACAATATGGTAAGTTACATTTTTCATTTTTTGCTAATTTTAAATATACTTTTTCAAATAATTTTGAAGAAAATTCTAAGTAATCTTTATATTTTTCAAATTTAATAATTGCTTTAATGAACGGAATATAATTTTTATTTTTTTCATTCTTTAATTCTAATTTACAGCAATTTTTAAATTGAAAACCACTTAAACAAAAACATAATTCTTCATCATCAAATGAGAAAAAATTGTAACCATTTTTAAGTAAAAAGTTTATATTGTCATTATCTAAAAAATAATTACCAAAAATTGAGTCAATAAACTTTTGTGTATCTTCATTTGAAATTTTTGTGTTTCTTGCATTTTTATATAATTGTTGTATATCAACAAGATTAGATAATAATTCAGTTTCTTTAATTTCTGCCATAATAATTCCCCATAAAAAAAATAGATAAACTATGAACAATAGTTCCTAATTATTTATCTATAATTTATCTTCTTCTTTTTTTAAATGTTTTTACTTCTTTTGGTCTAATAATTTTTGGATCAACTGCGCCCTTTTCAAAGATTGATGTTATTTTTGGTTCATCCTTATAAATAAGTGTTTTGTCCATGTTTATATTTCTTCTAAATTGATTTGTTGGAGCAATATAGTTAAATAACTTTTTATTTAGCTTAAATTTAACATTAAAAAAGTTTATTAATTCTTCTGAGTAATATGCTCTTTCACAATAATTATCAAATACATTTTGTCTAAGTTCAACAATATTATTTAAAGTTCTAACTGAATAGATTCATTTAATATCTATCAAATAAATATCATATAAAAGTTTTGAAAAATAATCTCTAAATATCGGTTCTTCTCTAAATAAAGGAATTGTATCTAAAAAATCATTAAAATATTTATTTTTCAAAAAGAACTCATATTCATCAGCATAATTGATAATATCTCCATCATCAATACTGTAAATTGCTTGACCAAATTTTCTAATAAATTCTTCATCATATTGATATACTGCTTTAATTACATCTAAAAAGTTTCTATAAGTTAATTTGTCCTCTTCACTTACTTCAATATCTTTAAATTCAAAATATTTTTCTCTAATTTTTCCTACAGCAAAAATACCCATTGTACTTAAAATATCTCTTTTAGTTAAATTTGCTCTAAAGAATTTTTCATAATGATTTCCAATTCCTATTATTTTTTCATCTTCAAATTCTGCAGGAACTACAGTAACTATTGGGAAAATAAATGGAAATATACATTTAATTGAATAATAATATAATTTTGATTTGTGTGGTCTTGCAACTCCAAGACCTTTAAGAATTTTGTTAAATTGCTCTAATTCTTCATCAGTTAATACAAATAAAGCATCAATTTGGAAATCCATCTCGTTTCCTTTTAATTTTTTTGCAAATTTTGGATAATATTTTTCAAAACTCATAGTTGAATTAAATCAAGAACCGTTTATTAAATCATTTATTATTAAAACTTCATTTGCATCATTATATACACCATGGGTTAAAATTTGTTCATCATTAAAAATAAAAGTTTGCTCTCCTGGATTTAAGAAATTTTTAGCTATAATTTTTTTTACTTGCATATTTTTATCTCCCTTAAGATTCAATATTAATTATTATAACAAAATTAGGGGTAAATATAAAGCATCACATTATATTAGGCTATGTAAAAGCATTTAATTGTTTATTTGTTAATAAGCTTAAATAGAGATTTTTAAATTAATTTAAAATTATTTAATTTTTTAATAAAATTGCGAAACTAGATAAAATAGATATTCTTGTAAGAATATTAAATGTATTTCAATAATCTTGTGAATCGGGTTCAAAAATATTGTGAATTTTATTATTATTTATTTGTTTTTCTTCTATAGTTTCTAAAATTAGCTCTGCACATTTTTCCATATTCTCAAAATTATTTGAATTTTCAAATAAATACAAAACTGAGTTTATTTTTTTATTAAAAAATAAGTCTTTTTCAGCTTCTTTTAAGTGTTTATAATAATTTGTAATAATATTTTTAGTGTCGTTTAAACAATCTTTAATATTCAATATTTTTTTCCCTTTTTTTAAATTATCATAACTAATCTTAATTCATCTATCTAATAATTTTGACATCTGAAAAATTGAAATTATATTAGGTCAAAATCTATGTCTATCCACTATTTGACTTTTATTAAGATTTATTAATATATTTCAAAAATCATTATAATAAAAAGCAATTAAATCTTTTCCTTCGTTGAATTGATCTAAATATTGCATGTTATTAAAGAAATTAAATATTTTTAAAAAATCCTTATCTAATAAATTATAATGATTCATCAGCTTTCATTGTTCATCTAATAAAACACGAATTGTATGAACAGCAGGTTCAAAAAAAATAAATACTTCTTCAATTTCTTCTTTTTTAAACTCATATTTGCCAAGCATAAAAGTATTCCTTTTCTTTGTATATTATTAATATATAATAAAAATATCAATTTATAGAAAGTTTGATAAAATGATTAATAATTTTAAACCCTTTAAAATAAGTGAAAAAGATATTAATAATTTAAAAAATGTTAGTCCCTATTGAGAAAAGGATATTAAAAAAAATGTTAAAAGACTTAAAATTTGGTTGATTAAATTTAATAAAAATCTCGATAATTTTAAACTTGAATATACAACTGACTATAACAAATATATCGAATTTTTTCAGCAAATAGATAACTATTCAAACTTTTATAATCAAAAGTTTAAATTAATAAACTCAAATTTGAGATTATTATCAAAATTTCATAAATTAATTGTTGATTATGTTTCACTTCTTGGATGAGCAAAATCAATAGAGTTATTATGTGTTTATTTTAACGATATTGAAAATAAAAATATTGGCAAAAAACAAGAATATGCTTTGGAACTAGTCAATGATTGCATTATGAAATACTTTGAATTATTTAGAAAAGAAGTTTCTAAAATTATAAAAAAAGATGAATATATTGATTTGCTATCAGAAAAAGTTTTCTCAAGTAAAGAAGTAATTACAAATATAGATTTTGTTGTTAGAGAAATTATGAAATATTGTAGAATGTTAAAGAAAAAAAATAAGATAGCTGAACAAAATTTAATAGATATCAATATTTTATCAATTGAAATAATAGTATTTTCAAATTCAATTACTAGATATTACTCAAGATTTTTATCAAATGTATATTAAAAAAACAACTTTTAATTAAGTTGTTTTTTTAATAATAATTTTTCAAAGTCTTTAACTAAACTATTAGCTTCATTAATTATATCTTTATAAGAATTTTCATCTTTACAATCAAAACCATACTTTAGAAACAATTTAGTTATTTCTAAATTTCCCCCTTCTTTTAAAAAGTTTATTATTTGTTCTGAATTATTTGTCTTTTTAAATTCTGAATATAATTTAAATGAAACTGCAATAGAAACAGCATATTTATAGATATAAAATGGCTGTTCAAATAAATGAGAAATAGATATTCAACTAAATTTATAACTTTCAGGATTGAATTTATCAAAAATTGATTTGCCCAAAATTTTTCTATTTGATTCCTTTACAATTTCAGATATTTTATCAAGTGTTAATACTGTACCCTTTTCACTTTCTTGATAACATTGAAATTCAAATTCTGCATCAGCAATAGCTGAAAAAAAATTATTAAAAATAAATTCTATTCTATTCTGAATTAACTTTAATTTTTTATTTTCATTTTTTTCATTTTTCAATAAATAATCAAATAATAAATGCTCATTAAATGTTGATGCCACTTCTGCAATCATATTTGAAAAACCATTTAAAGGTCTTGGTTGATTTTGTTTAGCAAATAAATTATGAACTGCATGACCAATTTCGTGAGCAAGAGTTGAAATAGAATCTATATCATTTGTAAAATTCATTGCAATAAGTGAATCATAAGTATAACTATTTACAGTAAAAGCTCCAGTTGATTTATTTTTATCTTCAAAATAATCAATTTTATTATCTGATCAACAATATTCCAAATTAGAGATATATTCTTCTCCTAAAACTTTCAGTGAATTTCTAATTATATTTTTTGCATCTTCTACTGAATAACTTCTTTTTTCAACTTTAACAAGTTCTAAATTAGAATCAGTACCATAAAATTTTTCTAATTTTAAATAGTCTTTTATAATTTGATAATAACTATAAAAAACCTTAGAGTTTTTAGAAGTAAAACTTAATAAATTTAGAAAATCTTGAAAAGAGAAATCATCATCATCAAAAAAATTCTCTTTAAAGCTTTTCATGCCAATAATTTGAGCAGATTCAATCTCTTCTTTTATAATAGATTCAAAAACTTTTGCAAAACTATGTTTTTTAATATTATTATTTTCATTATATTTTAAACTACATAAAGCTCTAAGTTCTTGATCTTTTATTGGATCTGAGTGAGAAAATAAATCTGAAAGCAGTTTTTGATTCACAATATATTTTTTATCTTTGTAGTCTAATACTTTTTCTTCATTATCTTTAAATTTCATTATTTCATACATTTCATAAATTATAGAACTTGAATTAGATACTTTTGAAATTAATTCTCTTTCTCTTTGAGGAAGCAAATACTTTATATGTTTAAAAAAATCTTTATAACTTTTTGAATAATATTTTAACTTTTCATCAGTTTGCAATCATTCCAATATTTGTTTTTCTCCAACATTTTTAATTTCCTCATTTATTCATGAAAATTTACCATCAAATTGTTGCATTTTTTTACTATAAATTGATTCAAGATTAATTAATCTTTCATTTTTTTGCTCCACATATAAAAGTTTTAAAAAATGATTTATCTTTGAAATATAACTTTCAATTACTATTGAATCTCTTAATAAACCAAGAAAACCAGTTTTTGTATTCAAACTGGTTTTATATTTTAACAATTCTTTATTTTTTTTAATGTATAAGTCAAGGTCTTTAAAAAATTCTTCATCTGTTTTATAAAGATCAATTAGATTTCACTTGTATTTACTTTCAGCTTCTTTTCTTTTCATTTTTATCACCTAAAATAATTTATACACTAAAAATATTGATTATTTACTTTTATTTTCTTTTCCATGAGTTTCATTAAATCATGATTCATAACTTCATTTTTTTCAATTAACTACTTGGCCATTTATTATTAAAGTACCTTCATAAACATCATAATTTACAGCTCAGGTCATAAGACCTTTTGTATATATTCCATCTTCACTCAATCATTGATATGATTTTTTAATAGCTTCTTCAGTTGCAGCGCCTCTACCAGCCAATTCATTTGTAGAAGCTCCTAAAACAAATCTTTCAGGATTTATTAGATAAAAATCATTATTTGAACTATAAGTTGTTGTCATATACTTTGTCATCATATAGTAAAATTCTGCTCTATGTTCTAAATCATCATTTGAAATATTGCTTAAATAAGGTAAATTAAATTTTTTAGCTTCTTCTTGTTCAACATAAGTCCCAAAAGCTCAGCCATTATAAAATTGAGGATTAATTCAATTATAATATTTATCTAATCCTTTTAAAAATGGAATATAACTTCCTTTTGAACCATCTTCTGTATTATTTTTTAAATATGGCATTTCTGGAGCCATAGTTATAATAAAGTCAAAATTAGCATCTTTAATTTCCTTTAGTGCATCAATTGTTACTTTTTGACTTATTCTATCAGATAAACATCCACCTTCTCAGTCAATATCCAGTCCATCAAATCCATAATCATTTACAACTGAAAGAATAGTATTTTTTAATTGATCTTTTTGATCAGTTCTAAATCTCATTTCGCTTCCTGTAGCTCCACCCATTGAAATAAGAACTTTTTTGCCTTTTGAGTGTAATAATTTGATTCCCTCTTTTACTTCATATGCATTTATGGGTTGATAAATAGGCATTTGATATGCTGAACTTGAATATAAGAAAGAAACATCAATTACGTTATATCTTGTATTTGCAAGTTCTTGAAAACTTGGTTTTACTTGGCCAGTTCCTCCTCAATCATA
Organism: Spiroplasma floricola 23-6; assembly: GCF_002813555.1. Taxonomy (NCBI): domain Bacteria; kingdom Bacillati; phylum Mycoplasmatota; class Mollicutes; order Entomoplasmatales; family Spiroplasmataceae; genus Spiroplasma; species Spiroplasma floricola. Next base: position 510,459 of record NZ_CP025057.1, on the reverse strand, counting down.
ATAGTAACCAACTAATACTTTATCTATTTGCTCTATATTTTCTTCTTTAATAGTAAAAGTAACAGTGACATTTCCAATATAATAACCATCATTTTTGCTTACAATAGTTGCAGTTGTTTTTGTTATATTAGTTAATTGAACATGTTCTGTTTCAAATTGAGAGTTTTTTAATTTAACTGTAGCTAAAATTGTACTTGCAGAATTATTTGCAATTTTATCTAAATTTGAGTTTAAAATAACAGATGATAAACTTATTTTTTTATTGTTATTACCATCCAAAACACCACAAGAAATAACACTATTTGAAGTTGAAACTATTAGTGATACTGTAGATATAAAACTTAATAATTTTTTCATTTGATTTTCCTCTTTTAATAAAATAACATATTTTTTAAAAATAAAATATATCTAAATTCTTAAAATTTTAAAAATATATACATAGTTATTGAGCTTAAAATAAATAATATTATTTTCTATTTTGTTTTTTTATTTAACCTTCTAAGCTAATTTTTAATAATAAATTATTGGACTTTTATTTATAGTAAATTTTGTTATATGTAACAATTTAGAGTTGAAAACATACAATACTTTGTATATTTTACTTTTAATTTGAATAACATTTTTTTGTAGTTAATACAATGGATAATAAACAAAAAACTCTACTTTTTAAAGTAGAGTTTTTTACAAAATTTAATTTCATTTATGAAGTTTTATTTTTTTAGATTCTAAAGTTTTTTTCAGATTATCTAAGTTAATATCTTTAATCATAGAAATTTCTTTTAATTCATATTCAATTTTTTTCATGGAGTCTTGTTGTTCAAAGAAATTTTCATATGTTTTTTCAACTACTTTTTCTTTATCTTTTTCCTTAATTAATTTAATGAATTTTAGCATTAACATTGTTGAAGCATAATACATAACAGCTATTGCAAATCATTTTAAGTATCAAGTAAATGTTGACATTTCAAGACCAGCACCTCCCTGAATACCTACAAATACTGTACAAAATGCTACAATTGTACCAATAACTCCCCCTAACATTAATCCATAACTTACTTTTGGACAATAATCATTATTTTTGTGGAAAGTTCATGCAGTTGTTGGAATTGAAAAACCAGCAGCACAAGTCATAATTGGAAAAGCAGCTGCAATATTCATTCCTAATAAAGAAATTATTGCTAAAGCTGGAGCATAAAGACCTACACCAAAACTTTGAAGTCCCCCAATTACAAAGAAACTAATAGCTCCTACATAAATTTTTCAACCTTCCAACCCATTTGGTAAATCTTTTGAACCTTCAACATTTCCAATAACTTTAAGTTGAGCTAACATCATCAATAATCCTGCAATGGCAAGACATATTGACACGAAAATTGCAACAAAAGCTTTATTAACTTTATTAACAAGTTTTGCTCCTACAAATGCTCCAAACATTGCAGCAATTATTAAAGATATTAAAGTTGCTAGTTCAACTTCAATTGCACTTACAAATAAAGTTCCTGCAAATAGATTTGGAATTGCAAGACCCATATTTAAAGTACCTGGAAGTTTTTTAATATCTTTTACAGAATCAGTTGCATTTAAAAGAGCAACTGTTACTGCAAAACTTCCAACACCAATAGTATCTGTAAAACTTCCAACACCTCCAATTGTTGAAACTACAAATAAATTTTCTTGTTTATCTAAAAATAATCTTTTGATCGTAAATATCGACATAAATGCAAGAAAACCTAATATTAAAAGACAACCTATTATTACTGTTATAAAAGCCACTAAATGATTTGAATCTTTAAAGTCAAACTCTTTACCATTATTTGCTTTTTCAAAATAATATAAATAATTTAACAATAAAGCAGATAAAAGAAATAAAGGTACCATAATTATTCCTATTAATTTAATTACTTTGGAAGAAATATTTTTTTTATAAGTAGCATAATTATTTTTAACTAATTTAATTTTTTGCTTTCTTTCAGAATCCAATATTATTTCTTTTTTAATCTCATCAATTTCATCTTCATATTGTTTTTTTAGCTGTACATAATCTATTTTATCTTTTAACTCATTTCCTTTATTAAAAGCATCAAGAGATAATGAATAAGTATAATCTAAAATTATATTAATTTTATCATTGTAGTTTTTAACTACTTCTTTTAATTTGGCTTTAATTGATAGATACTCTTCTTTTGAAATTACTTTTTTAATATATCTTTCTCTTAAATATTTTAATTCACACTTGTAGAAATAATTAATATTGTTTTTGATTTCACTGTATTTATACAAAGTATCAGTATTCTTATTTAAATATAATTCATTTTCTTGAACAAACCCTAAGGCTTCTTCTTGTCTCAATTGATTATTTAAAAGCTATTGCTTCTATTTCAACTAAACCATTTTTTGGTAGTTCTTTAACCGCAAAAGTACTTCTTGCTGGTTTATGCTGCTCAAAAAATGAATTATAAATTTCATTAACAGTATTAAAATCATTAATATCTTTTAATAAAATAGTAACTTTTGCTATATTATTTTTTTTATATCCTGCTTCATTTAAAATATTTTCTATATTTTTAAGTGATTGTATAGTTTGTTCATTAATATTTTGTTTTAATTCCATAGTTTGTGGATCTAATCCTAATTGTCCTGAAACAAATAATGTTCCATTGTCTAGAAGAACAGCTTGAGAATAAGGACCAATTGCTTTTGGAGCTTTATCAGTTTTTATATATTTCATTTTATTTAATTATCTCCTCAATATATTTTTTGTCCATTATTTCATATCCCATTTCTTCTAAATCCTCAACTATTAGTTTTAATTCTTCTTTTGTATTAATATCACAAACAACTTTAATAATTTCTCTGTTAATTTCTAATTTATTGTCATTTTGTGAGTCACTTATTCTATGTATTTGCACAAATCTTTTTGCAAATACATTTGTAATTTTTAATAAATGATCTTTTGAAATAGGAGCATTTATTTTTAAAATTACTCTTCTGTGTTGAGCAATTAAAGCTCTATTTGCTATGTTAATAAATGATGTAACGTCAATATTTCCACCAGTTAAAAGACAAACAACTTTTTTATTTGTAATGTTTAATTTATTAAATAATACAGCTGCACATGTAACTGCTCCTGCACCTTCTGCTACAACTTTACAATTTTCAAATAAAAATAAAATAGTTTCTGCAACTTCTTGTTCAGAAACTAGTACAACATCATCTACATATCTATTTAATAGATTAAAAGTAATGTCCCCAGTTTCTTTTACTGCAATTCCATCTGCAATGGATAACTTACTTGCCACAGTATGTGGTTTTCCTGTTTTTCTTGCTTCAAAATACGAAGGTACATTTTCAGACTCTACTCCAATTAATTTACAATTTGGATTAACTTGTTTGATATATGTTGCTATTCCAGAAAGAATTCCTCCTCCTCCAACTGGAACTAGAACATAATCAACATCTTTTACTTGCTCTAAAATTTCAATTCCTAAGGTTCCTTGTCCCATAATAACATCTAAATCATTAAATGCGTGAACTAAGGTTTTTTTGGTTTCTTTTACAATTTCTGATGCTTTTGCTTGAGCGTCATCAAAAAAATTACCATGTAATATTACATCTACTCCATAATTTTTTGTTGCATTGATTTTTGCAAGTGGAGCTGTTTCAGGCATAACAATTGTTGCTGGACAATTTAACAAGTTAGATGCATAAGCAACTCCTTGTGAGTGATTCCCTGCACTTGCAGCTACAACTCCTTTTTTTAATTCTTCTTTACTAATTGACATCATTTTTGATAGGGCTCCTCTTATTTTAAAAGAACCTGCTTTTTGTAAATTCTCTAATTTTACATATACTTGATTACCACTAATCATACTTAATTTATTTGCATATATCATAGGGGTTATGTTTATATGTTGTTTAATTTGTTCATATCTTTCTTCAATTTTTTCTTTTGGTAAATTATATTTTTCCATATATAAGATTCCTTTCTTTCGAAATAGAAAATTTTCTATTTCACCTTTATATTAGTAAAAAAAAAAAAAAAAATCTTTATATTTTGAAAAAATAAAAACTCTTTTATTAAAAGAAAACATTTTTAGTGTTTAAACTATAATGTACTAAAAAACTCTTTAAAATAATTCAATACTAAATTAATATCTAAATTTTTAGGTTTTAACTTATTTGAATCATTTAAACACATAAATTTTTCTTTGTATCATTTTAATAAACTATTATATTGAGTTAAAGTAAATTTTTTATTTTTTAAACTACTATTTTGAAAATATTGTATAGATATATCAAATCATTTTAACTTTGTATTGTAAGGTTCAAAGTCTTTTAACTCTCATTGAATAATACATTCAAGAATTAAAAGATAATCAGTTTTTTCCTCTGTAAAAGTAGTATTTAAAGCATAATTTGAGTGAAATGTGTTTATATAATGATTTCTTTTTAACATTTCTTGATTCCATTTAAATACTAGTAAATTAAAATAATTTCTTCCCATATCCAAAAATGGTTGCATTGCTTTATTTTTCAAATTTAAATTTAAACAATAATCATGCATTCCAAACTCTTTTCTTAAAGCAGTTAAAGATAAATCTGGTGCATATTCATAAAGTTCATAAGGTATTATTCTCATATAATTTAACTTCTTTCATATTTTATTTATTTAAAAAACATCATAATATTAGCTTTGTTAGAACTTTAGATATTCAAGTTATATTTTGTATAATAACAAAAATAATAATAAATTCAATTTTTCTTTGCAAATTAAATTATTTGAGATTTAAAAATAAAAAAAACTTTTAAATAAAATTATTTAAAAGTTCTAAATACTAATTATTTTTTAATTAAAAGATCTAATTTTTCATTAATTTCTTTTAAAAGTTCTAATAATGGCTTTTCAAAGTTATCAATTCTTCCTGAATTTCCACCTTGTCCACCAGATCTTCCACCATTGTCTCTACCACGGCCACCAAATCTTCCGCCACGATCTCCACCATGACCAGATCCACCAGATCTTCCACTATCTCTTGATCCATTTTCATTTCTTGAACGTCTAAAGTTATCTCTATTGTTATCGAATCCCATTGTTTCTACTGCCTTTCTATATAAGTCTTTTAAAGGCAATAATTTATACGCTATCAAAAGATGTGTCTAACACTCTTATATTATATAGTAATATTTAAAATTAAAATTACTTATTTATTTATTTTTTGATAAAAATCCTTAGTAATAACTTTATTATTTATGAAGTTATATAAAAAACTAAATGCTACAAGTAATCCTGCTATTGCAAAAAATGCAATAAAGAATCATCCATATCCAGGAATACCTCCTGGCCCAACGTGATGAACATCTAAGAAGAAATAAGGATAAAGTAGATTTCTTACACCCTCTTTAAAATATAAGTCAGAAGAACTGTTATATCTTAACTCTCCTCTAATCATGGCAAAGATGCAATAAGTTAAAACCATCATAAATTGGATTCAGAATTTTTTAAAGAAAAATTCTTTTAAATTAACTTGTTCTTTATTTCTCATAAATAAATTTACATAAAGAATAAATGCAATTGGAACTATTGCATGATCAATTAAAGTAACAAAAATTGAAAATGGATGAGTTGGAAAACCATCAACTGGAATTAAAATACCATTATAAACGATCAAAGTAATAGTAATCATAGTTACAAGTGAATTTGCAGTTGTATAACTTAATAATTTAGTTTTTCCTTCATTTTTGTGATTAATTGCTGCATATAAAAATCAAGCTTGAACAAAAACATTTGATAATAAAGTAAAAGTTGTAAAATAATCTATTGTGTATACTTCATAATTTCCACTATATGTACTATTAATTTCATTTCCTGTTGCTATATTTCAAATATAGTAAGAAAAAATAGTAAAAAATGATAATAGTCCAAAAAAGTACTTATATGTCAATTGAAAATTGAAAGATTTCATTTTTTCACCCCCTTATTTCATTATCATATAGATATAAAAATATTTTATCTACAAAAATCCTTTTATAATTGTAAAATAATTTTATATTTTATCTAGAAATTATATACTATTATTATTTTTAAACAAAAAAACTGAGATTTAATTATTTAAATTTCAGTTTAATAAGTTCAGAGAGATATATTCCAGATTTTTTAATAGCTGTGGTTTTTGTTTCTAAATTATATTCGACAATACCATATCTATTTTTAAAAGCATTTGTTCAACTTCAACAATCTATAAAAGTTCACAATGAATAGCCAAAGCAATTTGAACCTTCATCAATTGCTTTTTTTAAAAATTGCAAATGTTCTTCAATAAATTCAATTCTATAATTATCATTTATAATTCAATCAACTTTAAATTTTTCTTCATTTTCTACACCCATACCATTTTCACTTATCATTCAAGGAAAATTGTCATATTCATTTTTAATTAGCATAGCCAAATCATAAAGTCCATCAGGATATATTTCTCATCCTCGATATGGATTGATTCTTCTCTCTGGTCATTCATAATAATCATAAAATGATCAAGGCATAATTTTTTCTTCTTGATTTTTACTTTCTTTAGTTTTAACTCTTGAAGGTTGATAGTAATTCAAAGCAATATAGTCAATCTTTGCCTTTTTTATTTCTTCCAATTCTTCTAAGAAATATTGAGGAGTTAAATCATATTGTTTTAAAAAATCTTGCAATTCTTTAGTTCATATACCTTTTAAAATTAAATTTAACTGACCATAAACAAATATCATATTTCTAAATTCAGCTGCTTTTAAATCTGCTTTATCTTGTGATTTTGGATATGCAGGATTGACACTTATAATTATTGTAATTTTTTTATTTGGATAAATTGTTTTAAAGTAATTAACAACTTTAGAGTGAGCAACTATTAAATTAAAATAAACTTGAATAGATCTTTTAAAATCTTGTACTTTTGGAAAATGAAATCCATATAAATATTGACATTCAACATTTGCAGAAGGTTCGTTAAATGTTGCTCATTCATCAACAATTTCTCCAAACAATTCAAAACACTTTTTAGCATAATTTAAATAAAGTTCAATTGTTTTTTTATTTTCTCATCCTCCTTTTTTAAAAATTTCATAAGGTATATCAAAATGGTGAAGATTTACAATTAACTTAATTTTTCTTTTTTTAATTTCTTTAAAATAATTTAAATAAAACTCATAAGCATCATCATTTACTGTACACTGTTCAAAGTTATCTATCAATCTTGATCATTGAATAGAAGTTCTGTAAGTTTCTAAACCTATTTGATCTAATCATTTTAACTTTTCTTTATAAGTATCATAAAATTCACAAGTCAAAGCAGGTCCTTGTTGATTAAAAAAATCTTGTGGACTACTTTTAAATCAATAATCCATTGTATTTTCATGAGTTTTATTTTTATTACCTTCTGTTTGAGGACCTGAAAGAGAAACTCCAAACTCAAAATTTTTATCAAATTTAATCATATATTATTTCACTTTTTAACCTTCTAAATTATTTTTTAAATATTCAACTACACCAATTATTCCTGCATCATTTTGAAGTTTTGCAAGTCTTAAATCTAATGCTTCTCAATAAGGTTTTAAGATTTTACTTTTAATTTGTTTTTCTATTATTTTTAAAATATAGTCTCCCAGTTTTGAAACTCCCCCACCAATTACTATTACATCAAAATCAAACATATGTATCATAGTTGCCATATGATCAGTCAATGGCAAAAGATTTTCATAAAAAATATCATAAATTTGTTGATTGTCACTCAATATTTCATTTTTTAGATCTTTTATTGAGACTTTTTCTTTTTTTAACAATTCACTATCTTTTAATCTTAATTCATTTTTTCTTTCATTTAAAATTCTTTCAATGTTTTGAGCTCCAGATACTGCTTCAACACATCCTCCCTGACCACATTTACAATCTTTTTTATTTTGAAAACTTCCCCCATGAACTTCCCCAACCATTCCAGTATTATTGCCTAAATATAGTTGTTTATTTATAATTGTTCCTGAACCAATTCCAGTACCAATTGTGTACATTAAAACATTTGGTTTTTTCATTTTTAAACCATGTACGTATTCTCCATAAACTGCTGCTTTAGCATCATTTAAAATTGCTATTTTTTTATTTTTAAATATTTCTTTAGCTTCTTGTAATGCAGGATAATTATCTCATCCTAAATTGACAGATGTTGCATTTCCGGTTTTAAAAATTATTCCAGGTATGGTTAAAGAAATTGATAAAACATCATCATAATTTATGTTTTCTTTTTCTAAACTAATATTAATTTGCTCAAAGATAAACTCAATAATATCTTTTTTAGGTGTATCTAATTTATTTTTATAAATAATTTCATTTTCTTTTATAAATGCATATTTGATATGGGTGCCTCCAATATCTACTCCTACTCTTATCTCATTCATAAAACTTCTCCTTCTTATATGACTATTTTAACTAAAATAATTCTGTTAGTTTAAAAATAATTAAATATGGAGCATTATTCCAAAATAAATTCAAAAAGTATTTATTTCATGATTTTTAAAGGTAGTTATAAAAATTTTAATTAAATAAAAAATACTGATATTTTTTAAAATATCAGTATTAAGAAAATAAATTTTCACTATTTAGCTCCTGAGAACTTATTGCAAAGCCTTTATCTTTTCTTTCAACTTCAACTTTAAAAGTGCCTAAATGATTTTTACATATTTCCAAAGTTTTGTTTAAAATAATTTCTTCATTTTTTTCAACAATTTCAACTATTGACAAAGAGTATATTCCAAAGATATTTTGCAGTATACTACATATTTCATCTAATTTTGATTGTTTTTTTATTTCTACTGGAAATTCTGTCTTTCCAGCTTTAACATTTTCTAATAGTTCTTTTATAACCATTTTATTTGTTTATCAGATGCTAAAGTTAAACTTTTAATTCCATCCCCTTTATTAGTTTTACATGATATAACTGTTGATGATGTAGTTGCAACTAAGCTAGTTACAGCAAAAATACTTAATAATTTTTTTAATTCTTATTCTCCCCTTATTTTTATAAACTTTAAAATACCTAAAATTATACAAATATTTTAGAAAAAAATGGAAAAAGCAAAAGATTTTTTCCATTTTTTAGTGTTTAAATTAATATTTTTTTATATTTTAAAAACATCTTTCATAATTACTTTAACTTAATATTTAATTCTTCTAATTGTTGATTTGCAACTATATCTGGAGCATTTGTCATTGGATCAATTCCTGATGAGTTTTTTGGAAATGCAATAACTTCTCTAATATTTTCTGAGCCAGTTAATATCATACAAATTCTGTCTAAACCAAGAGCACAACCTGCATGATATGGAGCACCGTATTTATAAGCATTAACAAATCATCCAAAATTTGTTTCAATTTGTTCTTTTGATAAACCAACGGCATCAAACATTCTTTTTTGTAATAAAGAGTCTGTAATTCTTTGACTTCCTCCACCAATTTCAAAACCATTTAAAACAATATCATATGCTTTTGCCAATGCATCTTGTTTATTAGAATCAAAATTATTTAGTGATTTATCTGCTGGCATAGTAAATGGATGGTGGGCTGCAACATATCTATTTTCTTCTTCTGAAAATTCAAATAAAGGAAAATCAACTATTCAAACTAATTTCATTTCTTCGCAATTCAATAAGTTTAAAATCTTTGCAATTCTATTTCTAATTGATCCCATAGCTTGACTTGCTTTATAATATTCTTCAACTACAAATAGAATTGTTGAAGAAGTTTTAATATTAAATTCCTTAATTAGTTTTACTTTTTCTTCATCAGATAGTTTTGAACCAATTGATCCTGTTCATTCATTAGAATCATATTTTGCAAATGCTAAAATATTGACACTATTTTGTTTTGCAACTTCACTCAAGTCCTCTAACTGTTTTTTATTCAATAAAGAATCAACACAAATTGCTCTAATTGATTTATTTTCTAGATTAGAAAACAAAGGTATTTGAGTAGATTTAAAAATATCATTTAATGTATGAATTTCAAAACCAAATCTTAAATCTGGTTTATCATTTCCATATTTGTCCATTGACTCATGTCAAGTAATTTTTTGAATTGGTTCTTTAATATCAATTCCTTTAATTTCTAAAATTACTTTTTTAACTAAAGCTTCAATTGTTTGCATAACATCATTTGCATCTGCAAATGACATTTCCATATCTAATTGCGTAAATTCTGGTTGTCTATCAATTCTTAAATCTTCATCTCTAAAACATTTAACAATTTGGAAATATCTATCTAAACCAGCTATCATAAATAATTGCTTATATAATTGAGGTGATTGAGGTAAAGCATAAAATTTTCCTTGATTTAATCTTGAAGGAACTAAAAAGTCTCTTGCCCCTTCTGGTGTTGATTTACCAAAAATTGGAGTTTCTATTTCAATAAAGTCTTTTTCAATAAAAAAGTTTCTTATTGTATGATTCATTTTACTTCTTACAAGTAAATTATTTTGCATTTCAGCTCTTCTTAAGTCTAAATATCTATAAGTCAATCTTGTATCTTCTTGAGACTTAATTCCATCTTTTATTTCAAAAGGAGTCAATTCAGATTTATTAATTAAAATTATTTTACTTACTTTAATTTCAATTTCTCCAGTTTTAAGTTCTAAGTTTTTAGATTTTCTTTCAATAACTTTTCCTTCAACTTCTAAAACATATTCTGATTTAACATTTTCTAAACTAATTGATTCATCAATTACTAATTGAGTTATTCCATATCTGTCTCTTAAATCAATGAAATTCATTGCTCCCATTTTTCTAACTTTTGTAACTCAACCTTGTAAAATTACATTTTGATTGACATTTTTTAAACTAAGTTCACCACATGTATGTGTACGTTTCATTTTCTATTCTCCCATTATTGTATCTACGATTTTATCAAAAGTTACTTTTTTCTCTTCTTTTGTTATTTGATTTTTTATAATAACAACATTTTCTTTTAATTCATTGTCTCCAATAATAATGATATTTTTTGCATTTAGTTTTTCAGATTGTTTAAAAGCAGATTTCATACTTCTGCTCATAAAATCAAAATCAGCTTTTAATCCTGACTTTCTTAGCGCTAAAAGTAAGATATTTGAAAACTGCTTTGCTTTTTCACTCAATCCTATAATATATGCATCTAAACTAACTGGTTGAGAAATATAAATTTCTTCTTCTTGAAGTGCTATTAAAATTCGCTCCATTCCAAGTCCAAAACCAGCTGCAGATAAATCAACATTTCCAAGTTGATTTACAAGCTCATCATATCTTCCCCCACCAAGTAATGTTGATCCATTTTTATCTTTTACTTCATAAACAAAACCAGTATAATAATCTAATCCTCTAACAAGTAATTTATCTATAATTGGTTTGATACCAATATTTTTTAAATTTAATATTAAATTTTCAAAGTATTTTTTATCTTGATCTGATAAATAATCTTTCATATCAATAACATCATTAAATTGTTTTGAATCAATTTTACAATCTAACACTCTTAAAGGATTTACTTCCATTCTTTTTTTGCAATCATCACAAAGTTTTTTTGGTTTTAAATATTTTTTTAAATCTTCAATATATTTTTTTCTTTGTTCACCATTAACTAAATAATTTAAGTGTATTGTGTGATTGTCTAATCCTATTGTATTTAAAATAGTAGAAGATAGACAAATAATTTCACTGTCAATTTCAGCTGTTTTTGGTCCAAAAACTTCAACTCCAAATTGATTAAATTGTCTATTTCTTCCTGCTTGAGGTCTTTCATATCTGAACATTGAACCAAAATAAAATAATTTTAAAGGTAAGTTTTCATTAATATACATTTTATTTTCTAAAATTGCTCTAACTGTTGGAGCAGTTCCTTCAGGTCTTAAAGTTAATTCTCTATCTTTTCTATCTTTAAAAGTATACATCTCTTTAGAAACAATATCTGTTTCTTGTCCCACACCTCTTTTAAAAAGTTCTAAACTTTCAAAAATTGGAGTTTTAATTTCATTATAGTTAAATGAATCAACTATTTGTCTAATAATTACTTCTAAAGCAAAGTATTCTCTTACTTTTAAATCAACTAAATCCTCTGTTCCTCTTGGTTTTTGTATCATTTTTTTCACCTCTAACCATAATATTTTACACTTTTTTTTAATTGGAATAAATAAAAGCCCAAGATTACTTTTTTAATAAATAGACTAATAAAAAAGGTTAAAACTAACTTAAAATAGTTTCAACCTTTTATCCAATAAAATATTTTAAACAAAATCTATTTTTATATAAATTTTATCATTACGCTCTCACTTTTCATTATTTGAACCAATTATTCTGTAACCACCATTATAATGTTTTTCCGTAGTTTTATCATTATCATCTCAATCAGAAATAATTTTATAATTTTTAAAAGCAGAGTTTTCAATTTCCTTATATTTTAAATAATGGTTTCTAACTTTCTTATTATAAAATGAACTCATTGCTGTTTCAATTTGATACTTTTCACCATTATCCTTTTCAATAAGATCTGTAAACTCAAATTTAGCATTTTGAATTCTTAAATTTAAATGTTGATTATCTTTTTGACTAACAATAGAGTTTTTTTCATTAATAATTTCTTCTACTTTTAAATCTGGAGATTTAAATTGTTCTTTATTTTCTTCAAAAAATTCTTTTATTCATTTACTTAAATTAGTTGTTACATATCCAACAAAATAGTCAACATAAAATGAAGATAAACCTAAATACATTTCTTTTCCACTATTTGTTTTAACTTGAACTACATCACTTGATCAAAATTTTGAACATTTGAATACTTGCTCTGCTGTTGGTGATGAAAGTCCAAAATATATTGAAAAAGCATTTTTTCCTCTTAATTTTGATTGCACATCATTTGTCATTTCTGAACCATAAACAGAAACTAAGTTATCCATATCTTTAGAAAGAGTTTCTTCTACTTCTTCTTGACTTTTTCCAATGTAAAATGCAGACATTAATTCAATTCCAAATGGCTTTTCATAACTTACATCAGTTGGCAATAAACTATTATAAAAATAATTTATTTTACTATTTTCTACATTATCTTTTGTAATAACTCTTTCATATTTATTTCCATTTTCACTACCAAATCATATTTCAAAATGATTATCTTTTGAAATCATTTTTATATCTCCATTATCCATTTCTTCAAATTCTAAATTTCCTAGTCTTTGAAGAATATCTTCATCAGATCATTTTGTTTTATTTTACTTTGGTGGAGTAACTGGATCTTTACAAGATACAACTGTAACTGAAGTTGAACCTACCAAACTTAAAGATCCAAGCACTGTTAATAATTTTTTCATATTTATTATCTCCTTTCATTTTTTTCTTTTTACAAAAAAGTTAACATATTTTGTTAACTTTTTTAGCTATTAAGTTTATTAAATAAGATCTATTTTTATATAAATTTTGCTATTGTATTCTCATTTTTCATTATTTGGACCCATTATTTCATACCCACCATTATAATGTTTTTCCTTATCCTTATTTATATCATTATCATCTCATGTAGAATTGAATACATAATCTTTAAAAGAAGAGTTATCAATTTTTTTATATTTAAAGTTTTGTTCTGTTACTTTTTTATCAAAAAACGATTCCATTATTCCCCTAATTCATCTTTTTTCACCATTTACATTTTGAATAATATCAGTAAATTTAAAATTTGCATTTAAAATTCTTAAATTTAAATGTTGATTATCTTTTTGACTAACAATAGAGCTTTTTTCATTAATAATTTCTTCCACTTTTAAATCTGGAGATTTTAATAATTCCTTATTTTCTTCAAAGAATTCTTTTATTCACTTACTTAAATTAGTTGTTACATATCCAATAAAATAATCAACATAAAATGAAGATAAGCCTAAATATATTTCTTTTCCTTTATTTGTTTTAACTTTAATTACATCACTTGATCAAAAATTTGAACACTTAAATACTTGTTTTTCTACTAGAAATAAAAGTCCAAAATATATTGAAAAAGCATTTTTCCCTCTTAATTTTCATTGCATATCATTTGTCATTTCTGAACCATAAACAGAAAGTAAATTATCTATATCGTTAGAACGAGCTTTTTTTACTTCTTCTTGATTTTTTCCAATGTAAAATGAAGACATTAATTCAATACCAAATGGTTTTTCATAACTTACATCAGTTGGCAATAAACTATTATAAAAGTAATTTATTTTACTATTTTCTACATTATCTTTTGTAATAACTCTTTCATATTTATTTCCATTTTCACTACCAGATCATATTTCAAAATGATTATCTTTTGAAATCATTTTTATATCTCCGTTATTCATTTCTTCAAATTTCAAATTTCCTAGTCTTTGAAGAATATCTTCATCAGATCATTTTGTTTTATTTTCCTTTGGTGGAGTAACTGGATCTTTACAAGATACGACTGTAACTGAAGTTGAACCTACCAAACTTAAAGATCCAAGTACTGTTAATAATTTTTTCATATTTATTATCTCCTTTCATTTTTTTCTTTTTACAAAAAAGTTAACATATTTTGTTAACTTTTTTAGCTATTAAGTTTATTAAACAAGATCTATTTTTATATAAATTTTATTATTATATTCTAACGTATTATTAGTTGATTTTTTTATTTGAAAACCACTATTATAATGAGTTTCATAATTATTATTACTTGGATCTTCAGGATCTGAGGTAGGAGAAAAAATATATGAACTATAAATTAATTCTCCTTTTTCTCTATATTTAGAAATATGCTTGTTAACTTTTGATTCTAAAAAAGTATCTAGTGAACCAGAAATACTTCAATTATTGACATTTTCATATATAATTTTATCTAAAAATTTAAATGTTGAATTAGCAACTTTTAACTTTAAATGCTGTTTACTACTATCTTTAATAACAGATTCTTTTTCATTAATAATTTCTTCTATTTTTAAATCTGGAGATTTTAATTGGTCTTTATATTCCTCAAAAAACTCTTTAACTCAACTTGATAAATTACTTGTTATATATCCAATAAAAAAGTCTACATAAAATGAAGATAAACCTATATAAAATTCATTTCCATTATTTGTTTTAATTTTAACTACATCGTTTAATCAAAAATTTGTACACTTAAATATATTTTCTAATGCTGTATCTCCAAAATATATTGAAAAAGCATTTTTTCCTCTTAATTTTCATTGCATATCATTTGCTATTTCTGAACCATAAACAGAAACAAAATTATCTATATCTTTAGAACGAGCTTTTTTTACTTCTTCTTGATTTTTTCCAATGTAAAATGAAGACATTAATTCAATTCCAAATGGTTTTTCATAACTTACATCGGTTGGCAATAAACTATTATAAAAATAATTTATTTTACTATTTTCTACATTATCTTTTGTAATAACTCTTTCATATTTATTTCCATTTTCACTACCAGATCATATTTCAAAATGATTATCTTTTGAAATCATTTTTATATCTCCGTTATTCATTTCTTCAAATTCCAAATTTCCTAGTCTTTGAAGAATATCTTCATCAGATCATTTTGTTTTATTTTCCTTTGGTGGAGTAACTGGATCTTTACAAGATACGACTGTAACTGAAGTTGAACCTACCAAACTTAAAGATCCAAGCACTGTTAATAATTTTTTCATATTTATTATCTCCCTACTATAATATCATTATAGATTTTTTCTGCCAAAATTCTAGTATTTGTTTTAGAATTTCACTCATAATTAACTAATTTATTATTTATAGTTGTTGAATATATTTTATAAATAATAAACTCTTCAGAAATTGAATTTATTAAAGATGATTGATTTTTATAAATTTCTAAAGCACTTTGATAATCTTTATAATATACTCATTTACCTGTATTTAATTTAAATTAAATACAGTATATCTTCCATCACTAATTAGATTTTCTCAAGGTTTTTCTTGGTCTTTTAAATTAATAGATTCATTTTTATGAATATATTTATAACTTAATTCTATTTGTTTTTTTAATTCAGTAATAACTTCATTTTCATTTTTTCTTGAAAAAAACAGTTTTCCATTTATATCATAAACTTCATAACCTTTTCTTAAAATTTGTAAAGAGTTTTGAAACATTATTTCTTTTGCTGCATTAGGATTTGAAGCCATATTTTCTTTTAATTGATCTGAATATTGAGTAATATCTTTATTTTTATTATTATCAACATAATACATTTTTTGAATTTTTATTTCATTATTATTTTTATCATTTTCTAAGAAATAGAAATTATTTTTTCAATTATTAAAGGTTGTTGTAAACTCAACATTTCCAATATTTAAAGTTAAATTTTTATTTTTATTTTCTATTGGTTTTAATATTTGACTTTGAAAAAACAATTGACTTTCATGAAATGAATACTGATATTTAGTTTCTTTATTATCTAATGTAGAGCCATACATTCAATCATCAAATATTGGTGAATAAGAATGCTCATTAAAGACAAAAATAAAAAAAATTAGATTGCTAAACATAATAATAATTTTATTAAATATTATACTTATAGACGAAATCAATAAAAAACAAATTGGTATATATAAAATTAATATTAATTCTTTTATAATAAATATTTTAAATATAAAACCACTATTTTTTAAACCGATTACTCAAAAGTGAAAAAGAGCAAATAATAGTTGCATAGAGGTTGTAATTATTAATAAAATAATAACAGAACTCAAAAATCACAAAATAATATATTTCATAATATATAAATTCCTATAGGCATCTCTTTCAAAGAAATAATTAATTATTTTTATTTTTTTTAAATAATTAACTAATCAAAAAGATAAAAAAGGAATTATACAAAAATATAGAAATCAATCAACATAATTAAACAGAACATTAAGAAAAATCAGTTTACTACTATCTTCTGTCTTATTAAAATTAAAAGATAAATTTGCCTTATATGTAAAAAAAGCTATATTAAATATTAAAAAATAAATCAATGTTAATATCAAAATTAATATTCAAGATTTTAAATTTTTAACATTATCTTTTAAAAAATCTAAACTAATTTGCACTTTTTCACCTGCTATCTCAAATTATATTTATTAAATATTAATAAACTCATTTCCAAAATTAGTAAATATATATAAAAATAAATATTATTTTAAGCATTTTAAAAAACTTTTATTTCTTTTTTTGATATATTTTAACTGTTTTTTTATAACTTCTTGAAATTTTCTCCTTCTTTCTTTACTTTCTTTTCCTATCAAAAATTATTTTATCAAACAAATAAGTGTTTTCTAATAAATTTTTAATTTTTTTATAAATAAGTTAGTCCAAAATATATAAATTAAGTAAAGACTTTTAAAAATTGAGAGACTTAATAAATAAAATTAAATCTTTCATAAATAAAAATAATGTATTTCCATTCTGAAAACATCTTAATTTTTTATTAAATTTACTTAAATAGTAAAAATCTTGTTTTTTTATTGTTTAAGTAGGTATTGACATTTTTTATATATTCCTTTATTTAGTTATATACTTTTCTATAAAGATTTAATTTTTAAAATATATTGTATTTAATCTTTATTTTAAAAAAGTAATATAAAAAAATAAACAATATTATAGCCATTTAATAAATAGAAAAATACATTAATTCCTTAATAAATAAAAACTGTAAACAAACTCTTGTTTTTCCTCCTATTAAGTATCTTCATATATTAAATTGAAACAAATAACTCAGTTTTGTTTATATGACATGATTATATTAATATCTAATTTTTTTCTACTCATTTGTGACTTTCATATTATTATCTTCATTTGCTTCTTTAGAAATTGAAAAAGTCAATATTGTAAAAATTATCTTGCTTTCATTTAATATTCAATCTAATAACTCCTTAACAATTGAAACTATGTAAAATTAAGATCTCTTGAATCATTTTGATCTAAGAGAATTGTAATATAAAATATAATTTTTCACTATTTTCTAAATAAAATTGAATATAGCTTTTTTATAAATCTACTATAATATTTTTTTCAACAATTCATTAATGTTTCTCTTTTTCAAATTTCTTCCTTTGTTTTAGCTATGATATTAGCACTTATTTTTAAATTTGTAACTTAACATGAAATATTAGATTTTAAATACTAATAATAATACTCTTGTTATAAATTTTTTCTATCCGTCTTTTCTTTACATTCTGCTCAATTTTTATATTTTATTTTGTCTAATTAAAATTTCTTTTTTAAGAAAAAAAAAAAAAAAACATCAAAATTTGATGTTTTTTAGAAATTATTTACTAGCTTTTCTAGCTTCTTTTTGTTTTTGTTTTTCTTCAACAAGTGCTTGATAAGCTTTTTGTTTTGTAGCTAATTCAGTTTCAAAATCACTGTATTTATTTAATTTAGTATTTAATAAATTTAATTTTACATCTTTATTTTGAATTTTTTCATTAGCTTTTACAGATTCAATTTTTGCTAAAATTGCTTCTTTAACTCCATTTGTTGAGTCAAGAGTTAATTTACCAGTTTTAATATCTGCTGTTCTTCAAATTCCTAAAATCATAGCTGATAAGAAGCTTGCTCCCAACAATATTACAAGTGCTCCTCCAGCTCCTAGAGCAATTGAACCACCAGTCATTGTTGCACTATTTTCTAAATAACTTGAACTTAGTAGTGGGAATACAAATATTCCTCCATGTGATGCAAGTAATTTAATTTTTACTGCCCCAACTAATCCTCCAATTAAAGCTCCTCCAATCATTGCACTTACTGCAACTCTTTTTGGATCTTTAACCATAAATGGAATAGCACCTTCTGATACGAAACATGCTCCCATTAATCAGTTAGCTTTTGCAGCATCTCTATCTTTTGCTGTTCAAGCTTTTGGGAAAATAACTGTTGACATTGCTATCATAATTGGAGGTAACATACCTGCTAACATAGCTGATGCCATAATAATTGTTTGATCAGTATATCCTTGTGAAGAAGCATCACTAACTAATTTTCCTCCAACTGCTAAGTTTCCTAATGAATAAGCAATTTTATTGATTGGTCCACCCATATCAACACACATCATAAATCCAATTAAAATTGATACTAATCATAATAAGTTTAGTTCAGCTAGTTTTTGAATTCCTAAACTAATTCCCCCCATTACATATCCTAATGGAATATTAATAACAAACATTGTTAATGAAATTGACAATAATGACAATACAGGAATAAAGACAATGTCTCTTGCTCCTTGTAATCCTTTAGGGAATTTAGTCATTGCTTTTGATCATCCTACAACTAATAATGCTGCTAAATAACCTCCAACAATAGCTCCAATAAATCCAGATTCTGTTCCTTTTAAACTAGAAGGAAGAAGTCTTCCTCATAGACCATCTCATCCAGACTCATTGCCTGAATATGCAAAGCCCATTATATTTGATGAGAATAATCCTGCTACCATTCCTGGCATTAATCCTTGTGACCCTACTATTGAAAATGCAATAAATGCACCTAATATTGGAACCATCATAGCCATTGATGTTTTACCAATAGCTGCAAATCATCCTGCTGCTGGATTTACAGTTCCAAAATTCCCACCAGCATCACCATTACCAGCTGCAAATTCAATTAAGAAAGCTATTCCTAAAATAATCCCCCCTGCAACAACGAATGGTAGCATTCTTGAAATTCCTCCAAGTAAATTACCTTTTACATCTAAGAATTTTCTCATTGTAAATTCGCTAAACTCTGATGAATCAGATGCAGCTTTTACTTCAGTTAGTCCTTCATTTTTTTGATATTTTTCAATTAATTGATCACCTTTAAAAATTGCTTCTTTTGTATTTGTGTCAATTACTTTTTTCCCATTCAATCTTGAAAGTCCTTCAAGAGCTTTATCATGAGCCAAAATTATAACTTTTGCATTAGCAATATCTTCTTGAGTTAATTTATTTTCAATTCCTCTACGTCCTTGAGTTTCTATTTTAACTGTTAAACCTTTTGCTTTTGCATATTCTTCAAGTTTTTCTTGAGCCATATAAGTATGAGCTATCCCTGTTGGACAAGCAGTAATTCCTATTACATCATAACTTCCTGGCTTTTCAACTTTTTCAACTTTTTTATCTTCTTTTGTTAATGCACTTTGTACATCTTTAATAGATTTTGCATTTCTTAATTTTGCTTGAATATCTGCTTTCATTAAGAAACCAGATAAATCAGCAAGAGCTGTTAAATGTTCATTTCCATCTTTTCCATTTGTCATAATCATAAACACTAAATCAGCTGGTTGATCATCTAATGATTGTCAATCAACTTTATTTTTTAATTTAGCAAATGCAATTGCTGACTTTTGAACTGTAGGATTTAAAACGTGAGGAATAGCAATTCCATCTCCCACACCTGTTGATCCTTCAGATTCTCTTTTGTAAACAGCTTTTTTAAAGTCTTCAACAGATTTTATATATTTTTCTTCTTGAAGTTTATTAGATAAAAATTCAATTACTTCATCTTTTGAATTTAATTCTACATCAAAAAAGCTTATTTGTTTACTAAATAAATCTTTTAATTCCATGTGACCTCCTATTATAATTTTTCTACTTTAATTTGTGATACTAAATTTTCAATTTCTTGTTTTGAAGCAAGTCATTCATTAAAAGCTGTAGCAGCTCCACTTGCTGCAGCATATTGAAGTGTATTTTCTATAGTTAAATTTTTATATTTACCATATACAAATCCAGCTAACATACTATCTCCTGCTCCAACTGAATTAACAAGTTTTCCTTTTGCAATTCCAACTTTATAAATGTCATTGTTTGAATCAAAATATAAACTTCCTTTTGATCCCATACTTAATAAAACATTTTGTGCTCCTAAATTTTTTAATTTTTTAATTAACTCTTTTGTTTCTTCAAAACTTATATTTTCATCAAATTTTAAACCTAATGTCGAGCAAATTTCTTCTAAATTTGGTTTTATTAAAAATGGTTTTTCTTTTAAGACATTTTTTAGTAATTCATTTGCTGCATCACAAATCAATATAGCTTTCTTTTTATTTACAAGTTTTCCAATTTGCTCATAGATATCTTTTTCAATGCTCATAGCAACACTTCCAGTTAACATTACAATATCGTTTTCTTTTAAACTATTTTCTAAATATTGGATTAATTGATTTAATACTTCTTTTTTAGTATTAAACCCCATTCCATTTAATTCAGTTTCTTGTTTTGATTCTAAATGTTTAATTTTATAATTTACTCTTGTTGAACCTGAATTTAGAAAAAAATTGTTATTTAAATTAATTTCTTTAAATTTATTTAAAAATATTTCCTTATTTTCTTCACCCATAATACCAATTGCTTGAACATCTGCAGTTAAATTTTTTAAAATAATTCCTGCATTAATGCCTTTACCACCAACAACTTTATATTCATCATTATAGTAATTTGTTACACCAAGTTCTATTTTTTTATTGGCCAATACAATATGATCTATTGCTGGGTTTAATGTCAATGTATATATCATAATTTTTTATACCTCTTCATTGATAAGTGCTATTTGTGATTTATCACTAAATTTAACAAGTGATTTAGAGTTGTTTTTTGACTTGTCTGCTAAACCAAATGCAAATTGAGAATTTTTAATGGCTATTCTCTTAACTTGTGCTTCATCTTCATCTGTTGTGAAAAAATTAAATTCCTTATCCACTGCATTTATTCCCAAAAATGCTAAATCAAAATTATATTTTGATAAAGCTGAAATTGTTTCAACTCCACAAATTGCTACAGTAGATATTTTTAATTTTCCTGGCAATAGGTTTATATCTTTAACACCATTTTTTGCTAAAATTTGAGCATTGATAATTGAATTTGTATAAATTTTATTATTAAATTCTGGTTTAATTATCTCTGCTAAGAAAAATGTTGTTGAACCCGCATCTAAAAATATAGTTTCAAATGGTTTGATACAAGCTAATGCTTTTTTCGCTATAATTTTTTTGGCTTCAACATTAGCTAGCAATTTTTCATCCAAAACAGCTTCTAATATTGACTTTTCTCTAATAGTCTTTGCTCCTCCATGAACTCTTTTTAACTTAGATTCATTGTGCAGATCAGTGAGATCTCTTCTTAGAGTGGTGAATGGAATGTTTAAATGCTTTGATATTTGTTCATTAGTACAATAATCTTGCTTATTTACATAATCTAAAATTAGTTGCATTCTTTCTTCTCTAATCACTCTTTCACCTCTTTAATATAATATTCCAAAAATGATAAAAAACAACCAAAAACAACCAAAAATTTAAAAATAAAATAAAAAAAGTTCCTAAAAACTTTCCTTTACTTATTATTTTCTTTTCTTTTTATCAATACTAATTCCTCTTGATTTAGCCATTGCATAATTTAAATCTTTATACTTTAATTCTTGTTGAATTCCTTCTTCTCAAATAGGATTAATAACTTTTTTAGATTCACTTTCTTTTTTAGCTTCTCTTGCAACAATATCTGGGTTTGCCCCATTTTCAATTTTCATAGCTTGTTCTATTGTCAAATATGGATCTTCAGGTCTTACACCCTTATTAACTAAAGAATCAAGTTGCATTCTTATTTGAGAACTTGATATTTTTTTATCTTTAAAGTCAATTTGTCATTGAATTGGAGATACTTTCTCAAATTTATAAGGTTCTTTAATAATTGCATAAAGCATATTTACAAATTTTTCAAAACCATCTTCGCCTTTTCAAAAGTTAGTTTCCTCTTCATGCTGTAATTCCCCATTTTTTAAGTCAAACTTTGAAAAGTGCATTTCAAATACTTTACTTGATCAATCACCTTCTGGAATCAAGTAAAAATTTGTAAACATTGAACAATTAAATATATGATTGTCAAATTCATAAATAGAGAAATTAAATCTATCAACTGTTGTTGTATCAATTGAAACAGTAAAGTTTTGTACATCAACAACTTTACTAATTCATTGTAAAACAGATTGAGTATATTTCAAAATAAATTTTAATTTTTGACTTGAAAATATCATTGTTTTTCATCTAGTGTAATTAAAATCGAACTCAGATTCTTTTCTGTTTGAAGCAATACTAAAATCTAAGTTAGCTTGAACAAATTCTGTAATTGATAAATTAATCATTTCTTTTTTCATTAGTACACCTCGCATTAAAGAATAAATATTAATTATAGTATAACATAATTTATCTTTAAGAGCAATATTTGAAAATACTAAAACTATAATTAAAAAAGTGCATTAAAACACTTTTTAAGATATAGGATTTTCAGAAGATGTTGCTCTTGTGACTCCAATCATTCCAGGAACTTCTGAAAGAGTTTTTAAAATGATATTTAATTGATCTAAATCACTGATAGTTATAATCATACTTCCTTTACCAGTGTAATCATCTTCTTGAGATATAATTTTTATTTCTGTTAAGTTAGCTCTTTGAGCTGCAAAAACAGAGACTATATCAAGTAGAATTCCAGGCCTATCATATGCAGTCATTCTAATTTTTGCACTATATTGTTTATTTTCAGTTTTACTTTGAATTCATTCAGTTTTAAGTAAATTCTTAATTTTCTTAATATTTGTTATATTTAAACATTCGCTTCTGTGTACTTGAATACCTTTTGTTTTTGACATAAAACTAGTAACTGGTTCAACTGGAATTGGATAACAGCACTGAGCAAGAGAACAACTAACTTTTTCGATTCCATTTATTCTTAAATCATCTCTTCCTCTTGTAGATTTATATTTTCTAGTTTTCATATCATTAATTAGTTTAATGTCTTTTAAATCTTGTTTTGATACATAAACTATTTCAACTGCTTCAGGAATTGAAAAATCTCCATTACCTACAGATAATAAAAACTCATCAATATTTTTATAATCAAGAACACTAAGTTTTTTTTGAATTTCTTCAATAGAATTAACATTTCATTTTAAATTGTTTGCAATAATATATCTGTCAATTTCTCTTTTAGTATTTCTAATTATTTTTTGATTTGTTATTTTTTCTTTTTCAGCTTCTTTTTCTTTTTGTTCATTTAAGAAATCTTCAATTGCTCTTCGAGCTGTTGAAGTACGAACAAAACGCAATCATTTTTCATGAGGATACGTATCTTTTGAGGTTTGAATCTCAACCATTTCACCAGAGTTTAGTGTTGTGTTATAAGGAGAAAATACCCCATTAATTTTAGCACCTACAGTTTTATTACCAACTTCTGTATGAATTTTATAGGCAAAGTCTAAAACTGTTGAGCCAAATGGTAAGTTAATAACACTTCCATCTGGAGTCAAAATATAAATCATAGGAGCTAAATAGTCAGATTTAAATGTTTCTTCTATAACTTCTCCACTTAAATCAATTTTTTGTGACTCTTCATTATAATTTATTTCCAAATTTTCACTTGCAAGTTTTTCAAGATTCATTAATCTTGTAAACATATCAACTTTTTGATCAATTTCTTTTTGCTTTTCTGCAATATCAATTGTTTTTTCTCCCTCTTTATATTTTCAATGAGCAGCAGCTCCATTTTCTGCTACATCATCCATTTCTCTGGTTCTAATTTGACATTCAAAAATAACACCATCTTTACTTGACAATGTTGAGTGCAATGATTGATATAAATTATTTTTTGGAGTTGCAATATAATCTTTAAATCTTCCAGATAAAGGTGTAAATAATTGATGTAATCACCCTAAAATTCTATAACAATCATCTTGCTTTTCAGTTATGATTCTTATAGCTAAAATATCGTTTATATCACTAAATGATTTACCAAAATGAGTCAATTTTCTATAAATTGAATAAATTGTCTTTGATCTACCAAAAACTTGAGCATTTTTGATTCCCTCTGACTTAAGCTTTTTATTAATTTCCACTATTATTTCTTGTATTAACTCTTTTCTAGAATTTTTATCTTCTTCTAAAAGATTTTTAATTCTTTTATATTCCTTAGGATTTAAGTATTCAAAAGAGTAATCCTCTAATATATTTTTGGCAGTTTTCATACCAATTCTATGAGCTATTGTTGAATAAATTTCTAAAGTTTCTTTTGCAATTATTTTTTGCTTTTCAGGAGTCATATATTGTAAAGTTAATAAATTGTGCATACGATCAGCTATTTTAACAATAATAACTCTAATATCTCTAATCATTGATAAGAAAAGCTTTCTTAAATAATTAGCTTTCATTTGTTCACGATTTTCTTTTGTAAAGTAACTTACTTTAGTTACAGCTTCAACTATATCTGCAACTTCTACACCATAAATATCTTCTATTTCTGAAAATGTTACAGGAGTGTCTTCAACAACATCGTGCAAAAGTCCTGCAATAATTGTTTTTGGTCCCATTCTTCATTGTGCTAAGTAATACGCTGTTGAAAGTGGGTGAATTATAAAGGGATTTCCATTTTTTCTTTTTTGATCTTTGTGTTTATCTTCTGCATAATAATATGCTTTTTTTACTTCTTCAATTAATTTATTATTTTTAATATATTTTTTCATTTCTGCAACAAGTACATCAACTTCTATACATTCTACATAATTAAATTCTTGCTCTTGTGATGTTGATTGTCCATGCATAATGTATTCCTCTTTTATCTTTGATAACAATATTAATATTATATATAAATTAACTACAGATTTCTAATTTATAGCCAGGTTTTTAAATCTCTTAAAAATATTTACTTAGTAAAATAAAAAATTTCCTAATTTTATTTAGGAAATTTTACTAAATTATTATTATTATTATTTCATTAATAAGTTATTAGACTTTTTGAATCAAAATTTGTAAACAATTCAGGATCATGTAAGAATGACAAATCTGCTAAAAAAACAATTCCGTTAATTTTTGCTTTTTCTTGTTCAATAAGATCAACAATGGCTTTCATTGTTCCCCCTGTTGCTAAAACATCATCAACAATAACAACATTATCAGTTGATTTCAAATCTCCAATATGCATTTGAATATGTTCTTTTCCATATTCTAATTCATATTCAATGTCTTTAACTTCTCTTGGAAGTTTACCAGGTTTTCTTACTAATACAAATCTACAATTTGCTGCGTAAGCAACTGCAGAAGCAAATAAGAAACCTCTAGCTTCAGGAGCAACAATAACATTTGCTTTTTTTTCTTTTACATATTCAACCATTTTATCAATTGTATATTTAAAAGCATCTTTGTCATTTAATAAAGGTGTTATATCTTTAAAAGTAACTCCTTTAATTGGAAAGTCCTCAACATCTCAAATATATTTTTTTAAGTCCATATTTTTTTGTCCTCTTATTAATCATTTATTCCTTCTATAATTTGTTCTTCATTTGAAACATATAATCCATTAATAAAACGTTTTCTTGCAAGTTTATTTCTAATTCTTATTTGTTCAAAGATTACTCAAAGTGGAAGTGATATAAATAATACAACTAAACTTGTAACAACAGTTCCAATAATAATTGCTAGACCAAATGATAATATTGTTGGCATAGTAGCTAATATTACAATTCCAACTAATGAGTAAAGAGCAATTAATAATGAACATCTTACAAGTCCAAATTTAAATGATTTTACTAATACTTCAGATAAGTAGTTGTTTTGTTTACCAACTCTATTTATTTTTATTTTATTTTCTTTTTTAATTTTCTTAAATTCTATTTTTTTATTGTGTTTTATTTCTTTAAATTCCAATTTTAGTTTTTTCTTCTCTTCTTTAGACAAGCTATTTGTTTTTATATTTAATCTCATTTCATTTTTAAGATTGAATAATTCATCATTCATTTGTTTTTTAAATGTTTTTGTATCATAAACAATTTCTATTTCTTTATTAAAGAAATCAATTAGTGATTTTTCATTTTTTGATGAGATTAACGATCTTGATTTTCCAAAAATCATAAATAGCGATATGATTGTAAATAATAAACTACTTACAATTGCAATAATTGAAGCATTTCCTAATGGAATTTGTAGAGCAGTTATTAGAGAAACAGATATAACTGGAGCAACTATTATTGCTACTATCATAGCAATATAGTATGTTCATTTAAATCTAATTAAAATATAAATTATTAAAGCTAGAATTATCACAGCAACTGTTATGGCAATTTGTTTTAATGTTCATAACATTGTAGCTGGTTTAATTGCTTTTGTAATAAATCCATTAGTTTCAGTTATATTTTGTTGTTTATCAATACCTCAAATATTAAACAATTTCTTAATAATTGCAGATTGTTTTAAATTTTGTGTATAAACAGTTAAAGTAATTCAATTTTGATTAGTTGAAGATCCATTATATACAAATTGAGATCCATAAGAAACTGAATAATTATGGTTTTTGTAAAGTTTAGATGAATTTAAACTATTTGAAAGATAATTAACATAGTAAGTTTTTGAGTATACAAAATTTCAATATTCTGATACAACTTCTGCTTGTTTAAGACGAACTGCTGATAATTGCTCACTAGAACTATGAGTTTTTTCATATTCTTCATATTCAGTTTTAAGTTTATTTCTTTTTTCTTCAAGTTCCTTTGTTTTAGGATCTTGATCTTCAAAAGTTTGATCTACCATTCCATAATAAGCAGTTTGAATATTATCTCCTCATAATGTATAGTCAGTTCTTCCTCCAAATGTATGATCAAAACGTAAACCAAATAAGAAACCAAATCCGATTGAAAGAGCCAATATAAATACACCAAATAGTGAAATCATTTTTGCTCCATTTTTAATGTTTCTTTCAACAGTTTTAATTTTTAGTTTTTCATTTGTACTTGTTATGATTTGCCCTTCTTCTTCAATTATACTTTGAGTTTTATCATCTCTAATAAAGATTAATTCATTGATTTTAAAATTCAGTTTTTGAATTTTTTTAGCTTTTTTATTTTCATCTAAAGTTGATATCTTAGATTTTAATTTATCAACTTTTTTATTTAATTTTTCTTTTGCTAATAACTGTCTCTTATCAGTTTTTGAAATTTCTTTTTCTTTAATTAAAGTTAATTTTTCATTTAATTGTTTTAATTTATCTTTTAAAGAGTTAATTAATATTTCATTTTTTGATTCTTTTGATTCTAATTTTTTAATTTTATTTTCAACTCTTCTAATTTTGTAATTTAGAAGAAATTTTCCTTGATTTGCAAAGTCTGTATTTAAAGCAAATAAATTAGATTTATTAGTAAACCATGGAGAATTTAAAATTAATTTAAATAGAATTACACTAATCAAAATAGTAAATAAAACTGTGAAGAAAGAACCCATAGCAAGCATAATAGCCATTGACCTTATTGCATTTGATGTAATTCAGAACATACACATTGAAGGAATTAACAGTGCAATAACTAAATCAGCTGCTAAACCTATATTTTCTTTAATAGAAATATTGAAACTTGTTTTTAAACCTCTTTGCTTTAAATAATAACTCTCTTTCATGTTCTCAAATAACGTAGAGAATATTTCAATATTCAATGCTATAAGAATAAATGCAGATATAATTGTTTCAGGTCCAACAGTTAAATTAAATCAACTTAATGATAATAATGTCATTCCTATTATTGCTAATGTGATTATCATTGCAAATAATCCTAAAAGTCTATAGAAAAATCCCATATATATAATTAAGCATAATGCAATTATCAGCAAGAAAGTTAAACCTGCTCAAAGCATTATAGTTGTAACTGTTCCATCTAATGTAGCAATAGAGTTAACTGTAAATACAAATCCCTTACCAGCTGCGTTAAATAATGATGCTCCAATTTCAGATTTTGCATAACTGTCAACAGTTGTAATTAAGTTATCACCTTCAATATATCCTCCACCAGCTGTAGTTGATTTAGATTCAGTTACTGGACCAGTGAATAAAAAGTAATTTGTTCTTAAGTTATTTCAATATACTTCATTAAAAGATTGCCCATTTGTACCAACATATTGAATTAAAGTTGGATTTATTTTTGCAAATATTTCATTAACTTTCATATTACTGTCAGTTAATATACCACTTTGACTTCAAAGACTTACATTTTTTGAATATCTTCCATCATTTTCAAAATCCTTTGTAACAGCATTTGAATCATATACATATTTTGAAGTTTCAGATAAGTATTTAAATGATCCAACTATTTCAGTAAATGCTGTTGCTGTTGCTAAACTTGGTTCTTTTGTTTCTATAAGTGATCCAGAACGTTTATATGAAACTCCTGATGAAGTTTTAACATCTCAATTACCATAAAATAAATCGAAAAGTATTTGTTTAACTTCTGCACTTGTACTACTATTATTGTAAATTTCTCTTAAAGGTTGAACTACAACTCTAAAAAATTCTTCAATTCTTTGTTGTGCTGTTCCTTTAATTAAATTGTAATAGTTTCTAATATCATTGTAAAAACCATCTGCGTCTAAAAGAATAAATAAATTTAATGCTTTATCATCTGCATATGTTGTTTGCTGTTCAGCTGAACTGCTAGGTAATAAACTTTTAAAAGCATCTCCATTTAATTTATATGAAATTGCTGGATGCTTTTGATTTGAAGCTGTAATAGAAGTTGCTTTTGCTCCTGTAAAGAATTCGTTAATACCTTTTCTTTCAATTTTGTTATTATTAGTTGTTATTTGTAAATCAGAATAATTTTTAGCATCTAATAAAACAATTCCACCATTTTTTTGTATTTGGTTTCTAAATACTGTTTCATTTTGATATGCATCAACTGGTGATAAAACTTTTAAGAAATTATTACCAGCTTTTTCTATTATTATTTGATTATTTCCCATTGGATTTAAACGTTGATTTAAAGCTTTTGCACCTTCTGTTGAATTTCCATTTGGTTGACCATTATTATTATTTTCTTCATTTAGATTATCCACTGAAACAAGTGCTGAATAGTAACCTTTGAAATCCGATCCTAATCTAATATTTTCTGAAAATTTTCAAGTAGAAAATACTATCCCTAAAATCAATGAACAGACTATCAATAATATAGCAAAACTTTTAAGAATAGGTTTCTTTTGTTTTTTCCTTATATTTTTTTCGTTGATATTCAACTTAATCACTATCTTTCTAAAATACTTTTTAAATCCATTTCAATTGAACTACTTTGATCTAATATTGCACTAATATTTAAATACTCAAATATTTTATTAACTTTAATATTCATAATAAAAAAGGATAAATCATTCAAATCTGCTATTTTATTATTTTTAAATATTACCTCTCTTAGGTAAGAGAACAAATCATTAAAACTAATATTCTTATATTCTTTCCTTATTTCAGTTAGTTTGAAATCTAACATTTTATAAATAATATTTCTTAAATAAATATCGTTCATTAAATCACCACTACTCTCATAATTATAAACAAAAATTTTAATAAATTAACTAAATTTACTAGATTATTTAAAAAAAATAAATTTTA
Source organism: Spiroplasma floricola 23-6 (assembly GCF_002813555.1). NCBI lineage: Bacteria > Bacillati > Mycoplasmatota > Mollicutes > Entomoplasmatales > Spiroplasmataceae > Spiroplasma > Spiroplasma floricola. The sequence goes on along the minus strand of NZ_CP025057.1, from coordinate 480,057 downwards.
TTCTTCTTTTTCTATATCAGGTTTTTTTTCTTTAGTTTTTCGTTTTTGATTTTTCTTAGTTAGTTTTTCGTTTTCTTTATGTGCTCTAACAATAGCTATCTGTCTAATTTTTTCTTTTTCAAGCTCATCAGTTTCAATCTTTGTTCTAATAATATCTCTATCATCATTCTTTTTAATTTCATAGTTAAACAAACCTTTAATGGATTTGGTATTAATTGCATTAACTTTTGCATGCGGATCTGCCATAAAGACTTCTCTTTCAATTTTATCTCAATCCATGACTGACATAGCAGCCATAATTACACTTCTGTGTAAATAGTTTCCATTAATTCTGTTTATACTATCTCAAGTTAAAATGTCATTTTGAAAACCATTTTCTAATAGCATCTTATTAATTTCTTTTGGCATATTTGTTGTAATCATATAAGTTCTTACTGTATATTTTGGATAGAAGTAATTTGTTGACATTCCAGCACACATTACAAGAGTAAATGATGCAAACAATGATGGTCCGAATACAAATAATATTTTAATTTTTGCAACTAATCCTTTATCAATATTTGTTAAATCATTTCCATATCCATTTTTACATACAAATTCAACTAAATAATTATATTGATCTTTTGTAAACTCTGAGGGCAATGAGTTTAAATATTCACTAGGTGTACCAGAAAGACCGAATCAAGATGCAAAAACAGGATTTCATTGTAAACTATTTCCATCCCCTACAATAGCGCCATTTTTCATAGCATATTCTCACATTGATTCTATTAATTTCTGATTATTAATATAATCACCATTTTGTAAAACATCGATTTTAATATCTGAATTAATTAATTCTAGAGGAATAATAATTGTATTTAAAACAATAACACATGCCAAAATAATTAAATTCACTTTTCTATTCAGTGATCCTAATGGTTTATTACTTTTATTTGATAAATAAACTGTTAAAAAATCTAATCCTCCTGTTGAAGAACCAATTTTATAGACAATTGAATATGAAAAACCTAATAAGATACCCCCTAATGAACCAAAAATAAATAGTCATATACCAGTATTTCATGCTCCTGGTGTTCCTGAAATTAATTGAAAGTTAACAATTAAATGAAATTCTTTGGGATTGATATATGGTAATGCTTGAAAAATTTGGTCAAAACCAATTTGTAGTATTACAAATAAAAATGTTGTAAATGTAAATTTTTTACCTAATTTTATATATCCAAAAATAAATAAAGGTATGTTTATTATTAAATAGTAAACGAAATAGAAAGATGATTGCATATCAACTTGGTTTTTACCTGGAAAAGTTAAAGTAGCAAAAAAACGAGCAATTGCTCCTACTCCCGCTGGAAATAGTCCTGCTCGACCAGTAACAGAAATAAAATAGTCAAATGTTAATGCAATTAGAAATGCAGCAAGAACAATTTGAAAAAAGTCTTTAATAAATTTAGTTCTAAAATATTGTTTAACTAAAAGCTGTTGCTCTCTTTGAGACATTACCTTATTTTCAAAGTTAAGTAATACATCACCATCAATTGCATTACCTTTATTAAGTTCTTTTGCTAATTTATTAATTGTTCTTTTTTCTTCTGTTGATTGAAATTCTACTTTTTTATCATTTAACATTTCATCAACAGAATCTGATATTTCGTTGCTTAATTCAGTAATATCTACCCTATTTTTGTCCATTTTTTTGTCCCTTTACTATTTTAAAGTCAGTTAATATTATACTAGTTTAATGAAGAAAATTATTAAACTTATTTTTTTACTTTGCTAATTATACTTGATATTCCTTCAGTTTCTCGTTTTTTCTTTTGTCTTTGCAAAATTAATTCTCTTAAAACTTCAGCATCATAAATTGATTTTCCCTCATTTTTTGCTTTAGAAATTATATCATTTTCTATCTTTTGATCTGGATCAACTCATTTTAATTGACTATTTTGCTGTTCAATTTTTCTAGCATGCTTTATAATTGAGTTTAAATCTGTTGGATTAAACTCTTCATTGTCATCTTCATACTCTATTCTTAATTTTAAATTATCATCTTTTGAGGTTTCTTTATTTTCAAATTCTAACATAGCCAATTCAAGTAAATCTTCCATAGCAAGACTAACATTATCATCTACTTCATTTTTATATATGTTTTTAGCTTTTTTGCTTGCCATAAAGTTACCCCTTTTTATAAGAATACTATATACTAAAAAATAAAAAAAATCACTAGCATAGTGATTTTTGATTGTTTCTATAAGTTTTTTAAACGAACTGTAACTTTGAATGAACCTACTTTTAATGGGTCATAGTCATTTCTTGTAATATCAACAACTGTGTAAGTTTTTTGATCTTTTGCTGAATAACCTGCAAATACAATTGGTTGATTTGCTTTTGTTTTTGTTTGTACAAAAATTGGTAATTTTGAAGAATTTACTGTTGGTATTTTGAAATAAACAATAACTTTATCATAAGGTGATTCAACATCTGCCAACTGTTGATTTAAGTATTTTACAAATTCATTTAAAACTAGTTTTGAACCATGATGTGGACTTTCCACAAATTCGTGTGTTAGATTATGTGTAATGTAGAATGAAATAGCTGCATCTACAGTAACTAACAAGTGTTTTTTAAGTACTGTTGCTCCATCATAAGTATATGATGATTTGTCTTGTGAACGATCAGCAATAACTTTTGAAACTGCTTTACATACATCTTCAATTGAATGAATTTTTGCTGCTTTAAGATCATATTTAGCTGATTTATTTCATAATAATTCATCATCATTTACACTAATGTTTGTTAAGAACATCATTTTACGTAATCATTTTTTAGGAGCATTTTTTCATTCATCTTCTCCTAAAATTACTTTACTTGGTCCTTCATCTTCAATTTTAGATTTCATAACTTCAACAATATCAATTGCTTCTGGAGTAATTCCTTTTTTGTCAACTAACATTAATGATGGTCCTAAACCTGAAATTAGTGATGCTGTATTTGTTTTGAAACGTGATACTCATGCATCGTGTTCCATTTCAAATAATTCGTGAATAACTTCTAATTCATCATTTGTTGATTTTGTGAAATCAATTACATATTTTGATGATAATAAGTTAAACATTCTTGCTAATAAATATTTTAAAGTATTAGTTGTTTCATAAATTTTAAATTTATGTAATGGATCATTATCTCATGGTGATAATGCATTGTTATACATAATTTTCATTGTAATGAAATTTAGACTTGATTTTTTAGCAATCTGAGCTAACGCTCCTGCTTCTGTATCAATTACGTCAATTGTTTGACCGTATTTGTCAACCATTTCTTTGAACTGTTTTGAGTTATAAACTAACATATCAGCAGTACCTACGATACCATCTGATACACCTAATTTAAAGTTTTTAACTTGACTTGCAAATTCAGTATTAAAAGCATAAGCTTCTGGTTCATGAACTATTTGTCCATATTTAATATCTTTAAATACTGTTAAATCTGCATCTCTATAGATGAATTTTGTAGACATAACAGTATCTGTTGTATCAAACTTATCATTTGTTGATAAAGCTAAGTCAACGTTTATTACTGTTTCTAAACCTGAGTATTCTTCCATTAAATAAGTAATTGCCATAGCGGCATTTGCTTTTCCATAACCGATTGTAGCAATTATGAAAGATTTTCCTCTATATTTAACGTGTTGAATAACCATATTTCTTCATCAATATTTTTTTACAGTTTTGATTCCTGGACGATCTTTAACTGTAAAGTATGCTGTTGAAATAATACCTATCATTTCTTAGTCACCTCTTATTTTTTTCTCTATTACCTCTATCCTCTACAATGTGATGCAAAGATAAAGATTAAATTAATTATACTAAAAACTTAGGAAAAACACTACCCTTTTATATAAAAAATGAAATTTTAATTAAATTTCATTTTTTATATAAATTAAAGTATGGATTTTACTTGTAGTTTCTTTTTATCAATTACTTTTAAATTAATTTCATATTTTTTATTTTCAAAATTAATTTCATATGAATATTTACCAATCATTTTCATATTTGTAACTTCTAGGTTAAGAATATTGTCATTAATTTCTTTTTTAAGATTTGCTTGTTGGTGCTTATAATTTTCTATTATCGACAAGTCATTATCAGATGATTGACTTAATCATAATGTCAATTTTTTTACTCCTGATAGATCTTCCACTAATGAAGCAATATTATTTGTAAAATTCTTATATTCAAACTCTTCATTTTTTATAGAATTATTTAAATCTAATATAATTCTAAGATCTAATATTAAAGAAGATAGCCTATCGAAATTTACTTCTATTTTTCCTTTAACTTGAGTTTCATTTATTTTTTGAAATATTTCAAAGATTGTAAGTTTAGTTCCTAAGATGTCAATTTTTTTAGATTCTAAAAAGTTTTTAATATTTATAGTTTTTGAAAGTTCTTTATTTGCAAATGTTTTAATAAATTCATTAATATAGTCACCTGAATAAATACCATCTCAAATTTTACCCTTTTTTATTTTTTCATTTTGAGATAAATTTTTCATTATATCACTTATATCATTTCCTATTATTAGAGATAATCCTGGATAAGTAATTGCACTTAAAAAATCATTAAGAGAGTTATTTGAAATAATTATATTAATAAATTCACAAATAATACTTGAAATAACAACTTTATCTGGAATTTCTATTAAAGCTCTCATTGAATTATCAATAAGTTTGTTATTTAAAACTATAGTTGGGAAAATGCTATTTAATGTCACTTGTAACAATGAAGTTATACCCTCAGAGTAAATTTCTTCACTTGCAATAGCTCCAAATCTTGGAGTTATAAATACTTTTATTTTTGGATTTTTATAACTTTGAAATAAAACTGATAGAATTTTTCTTATTCCTGATCCATCATTGTATGTATTAATAAGCATATTAACAGTAGTTAAAATATCAAATTTATTATCAACAGAATTAAATTCTGCTTTTCTATATTTTGAAATATCATCAAAATAGTTTTCATTTTTAGAATTGGATAAAGCTTTGACTCCATTTTCAGTGTAGATAATTAAAGTTCTTATAAATCTAATTAGTTCTGCTATTGCAGGAAGATCTCTTATTAAATCTAATTTAATTGATTTTTCTTTTTTTCTAATTGAAGTTAAATTTTTTGTTAAAGTAACAATACTTTCTAAAAATTTCTCCTCTGTTAAATTATCTTTAGTTGGAATTTCAATAACTTTAGTTTCTCTTAACATATAATTAATTGAATTTGCAAATCCCATAATTGCTGAATTCATAACTTCTTGATTTGTAAACCCAACATAAATATCACTAGAAAATGCACTTGATAGTAACTTTGTATTTTCTTGTGAAAGAATCTTATCTAAATAACCTACTAAATAATTATTTTTTAAAACATTTGTAATTTGAGGTAAAGTTAAAACCGAATTAAAAATAAATTTAATTATTTTTCCATCAGATAAAGTTCCTAATAGATTAGGTATTGTGACAAGTAATGTTTCTGCAAATCCCAAAGATTTTGGTTGAATATTTCCAAGCACATTAATATTTTCTTGTACTTGTAAATCACTTGAAAACATATTTTCATCAAAGTATTGATTATAAAGTTCTGCAAATCTTGAATATTGAGTTATATTTTCATCATCTGTAAATGATCTTGAAAGATTTTTAATTCTATTTGTTTTAATTACTTCATCCATTTGATAATTAATATCATAGTTTTTTGTATCACTTAAATATATAGATTTTCCAATTTGTTCTACAATTGTTTGAACTGAATTTTCATTAAAATTAACTTTATTTGTTGAACATGAAACCAATAAAACTGTTGGAGATATTGTTAATAAACTTGCTCCAAGTAAGCTTAATATTTTTTTCATACTAGCCAAACTCCTTTAAAATCTTTTCTTGTAAAATTTCAGCTACATATTCATGAACAACTTTAGTTGGATGTACTATATCTGTAAAGAAATATTTTGACATTAATTGATCTCTTTCTTTAAGATTTGAATAAGATTCTTTTCCAATTAATTCAACAACAACATTTGCTTCAACTTTATCACTTTTCATAGTTAATTTTTTATAAATATTTTCATCAAATTTTAAATTCTTAACCTGACTTGTATTAATTTCTTTATCATTCAGTTTAATTTTTAAATTCTTTGTAAATGACTGATTATTTTTATATTCATCTATATTTTGAATTAACCCATTACTTAAAATATGTTCACCATATCCTTTTTGTAGAACTGTAAGTGAGTTTTCACCTTCATACAATGAAGAAAATTTAAAATTAGATGAATAATATGAATTAACTTCCTTAACTACTTGTTGCATTTTAAGTTCATATTCTTTTCCTAAATCAATAATTTCTTTTTTTTCTTCGTCAGTTTTATTTGCATAACTTGGAATATTGTCCATAATTGGAGGTCCTAAGAAAAACAGATTTTTTATTCCATTATTCAATAATGTAAACAGTGCATTTCTAAGTCTTGTTATTGATTCATTCATATAATCAATAACTTTTTTGTTATCACCTGCTTTTTGACTGCTAATCATTGAAAATAAATCATTTCCCCCAATTTCAAAAAGTACAAAATCATTTGAAGAAATTTTTTGTTGAGTAACTAAAGTTCTTGCTTGTTCTTCAATACTAACATCATTTAAAATAATTCCTCCAGCTTGAGGAGCTATTTTTGCAGCTGTTGCTCCTCCAATTGAATAATTTTTTCCATAACCTTGTTTTTCATCTTTCAACACTGAGTATTTATTACTTGGTTTTAAATCTTTAAAACCAAAATTATTTGCAATATTATATGCAGTTGTGGGACCATTTGAAAAGGCATTATGATGAACATTTTGATCATCAACATAACCATAACTTCCCTCTATTGAAAGATTGAAATTAACATATTTTTCTAAACCTGTTTTAACTATAAATTTATCTTTTACATATGATGTTAAACCATCAACATCGCTTAAAGAATCTCCAATTATAAAAAAGTTAGTAAATCCTTTATGTGTTAAAGGATCAACACTTGTATCTATTGCTTTTGTTTTATCAATATCAAGTCCAATATTTAATGGACTCTTTTTATCTTCTATTGGTTTTTGAGGCATACATGATACTGTTGAACTAACAGTTGCAACAGAAAAAACACTTGTTGCCAATATAGACAATAATCTTTTCATTTTTTTTAGCTCTTTTCTTATTAATCTTTATTTGTTCATCTTTTCTTTAAGATGAAGAATGCAGTTATTCCTAATGGAATAATAATTATATTAAAAAACCATAAAACTATTGCAAATCTTAAAAATATTAGAGTTGCTGTAAAGTTAGGTGCTTTTAATGAATCTACTGTTACATACTTTATTTCTTCATTTTTATCTAAATTTTGATCCATAAATGGATTAGTTAATTGTAATGCAAACTTTATTGAATCAATTTGAGTATTTAGAAATCAAACTTTATTATTTACAATGTTTGTTCCAATTGATCAATCAACTTTAACACCATTTAATCCTGGACCTTTATAAGTCATTTCTTTATCATAAACTTCTTGATTTCAAATAGTTTGCTGTTCAAGTGAAAGTTCATAAATATCTTTTGAAAAAATATCTTTAAGGCCTTTAGATTTAAACATTCACTGTATTCCTGTATTTACAAATCCAAATGAATGATATTTTGTTGCTATTGCTTTATCAAATTCTATAAAATTTAAACCTACATGATAAAGATCTATCTCTTCTTTATTTGCTACTTTTTCGGCTCAATGTTGCTGATATCAATCATCAGAAAATTTAATATATTCATCATAATGATCTTTATAATCTTTTGAATTATAAAAATTTATCGTTGAAATTGCATCAGCTTTAAATGAATTTTTAATGACATTATTCATCATCTCTTCATATAATGGATGACTTGGATCAAATACATATTTGCCTTTAGGCATAATTCTTTTGATTTGTTTTTCAACACTATTAATAAAAGTAAGCGACTCTATTCCCATACCTGGAACTATCATTAATGTTGATAAAAAAAGAAAAATCCCGTAAAAGTTAATATTAAAATGATAATCAACTTTTGACTTTTATTTTTAATTTTTTTCATTTATTTACCCCTTTAAATTACAAATAATTTTACTATACTTTTTTTTATTTTGCTATTTTTAAAAAAAAAGAAAAATCTTTTATTCAGTTTTGTAAATTTCTAAAATTATATTAAAAGAGTTTACAACATTTCCACTAATTAATCTTCCTTGATGACGTTCAAATTTATCATCAACTGAACTTATCATTATAGAAGGTTCACGATTATCAATCATTCCATTTATATCTGTCACAGTTAACAAACCTTCTTTTAAGATTTTTGCTAAAAAGAATGGATCCGATTGTGAAAGAACTCCATACTCCATTCTGCCTAAATAACCATATCCAGATATTTTTGCATCAATTAGTTTATACTCTCTTATTATGTTTTGAATTTGTGCTTCTAGTTCTTCACCTTGTTCTAGATAAACTACAAGTAAATTAGATTTTTCTCTTACTATCATTTTTTTCTCCTATACCTATGCTTGTTGTTTTTTTTGTTGTTCAAGTTCTTTTAATTTTTGTTTTTGTTTTTCTAATTTTTTTGATTTTGGACTATCTAAGTGTATTTCTCTAAAACGTTTTTTATCTCTGATTGAATTTAATTTATTAATTTGTTCATCACGATAAGCAACCTCTTCTTCTTTAAGTTCTCTTAAATCTCTTAAAGTTTCATTTAGTGATTTAACAATTTGATTTGTTGCGAATGGATCATTTGGATCATAATACATTACATTATCAAATACATCTTGAGTTTCAACATTTGGCATTGTTCCAACTACAAGTGAATGAAATCTATTGTAATTATCTTTTAAATTTGCAATTTTAACTCTAGTTGAATTTGGAAGTGAATTCATCATAAAATCTGATATAAATAATAAATCAGCTCTTTTAAAATCTTCTGAATGCATTTTTTCAATAACTTTTTCAAATGCTGGTTTAGCATTTGTTTTACCATAAAATGATTTAGATAAAAACTCTAACATTTTTTGAATATTTACATTTCTTCCTTGTATTGTAAATTCTTCAACATGTTGGTTTGCAAAATTAACAAAGATTAAATCTCTATATTCTTTTAAAGCCACTTTTGCAACAGCAATTGAAAGTGCTTTTGCAATATATTCTCCAGCACCTTCCATAGAACTTGATGTGTCTATACAAATAATAAATTTACCTTGTTCTAATGGAATTGGTGCTTCATATTCAACTTCTTCAATTTCGTGTTCAATAACATTTTCATTAGATTCAAATAAAAATGTTTGCAATTGACTTTCAACAAATTTTTTATAAAAAATAATCTCTAATTCCTCATCAAAAAGATTTGCAAATTCCATTGGCAATAATCGCTCTAAATCTTTTGAAACAGTTAGACCAACAATTTCTTCTGGATTGTAAGGCAATTTAGTTTGTGTAGGATAAGTAACAACTTGTTCAGTAATGTTAATTTCCATTAAATCATCTTCACCATTTAATCTACCTAACATTTCTGCAATCATCAATATAGAGGGATCTTTATATAAAAATTCTGCAAATCTAGCTATTGATTCAATGTTTTGATTTCTAAGTTCATCTTCAATATTTGCAAACTTTCCAAAAACATCATACATAGTATTATAAATTTTTGCATATTTACCATAATTTTTAACAATTGAATAAATTTCAACTAAATAGTTGTATCTTAAATCTTCAACTGCTTTCATTCTATAGTCCACAATCCTCTTAGTTAACATAAAAGTTCAAGTTTTAAAAAATTCTGTTAATCAATCTCTATCTTTTAACTCTAAATAGCCATTTTCAATTTTTCATCGCATTGTATCGATGTAAGTTGCAAATGGCGAATCAAATTCATCAAGTTTATTTTGAATTAAGTTTAAATTTTGTGCAAAACTAACTTCATCAAATTTTTCAGAAATATAATTATAATAAATAACTTCTTTTCTTATGGGTTCAGGTAATTTAATTTGTTTAATTACTGATAAATTAGAAGCAGAATAAAAATTATTGATTTTGTCATCCAATTGTTCTGCTGCATATTCATGTTGTTTTTTAAAAGCAAGAAATTCACTATTATGAAGATCTTTTCTTCTAAGTTTCTCAATTTCTTGCTTGATTTCACTTATTGGTTTATCTAGATCAAACTGCATAATAGTCACCTTCTTTTAATTAATTACAGTTCCATATTAAATTCTAAATTATCAATATCGCTAATTAATTCATCAACATTTTCTACTTCTTTTTCTTTTTCTAATTGCTTTTTAGTTTTTGTATCTAAAGCTTCAGCTATTTTTTCATTATAAATTTCTTCGAAAAAGATACAATTCATGTTCATATATTTTTTATATTCTTTAAACATTTTTGCCGAAATTTCTTTATATTCTTTTTCTAAATCAATAATTTTATCTGCTAAGCTAGACATTCTATCATTAAATTCCGTAGGATTGTCATTTTGTAATAAATATTTTTTATTTTCTCTCACAAATAAAATTTGATCTGATTTATAAGCTTTTACAAGAGTTTTTTGACTTCCTGCATATTTATTTAAATTTGGTCCAAAATGTAAATCAATTTCAAACTCTTCATTTGGTAAATTTCTAATTTTATTTCAATCACCTGCTGAAATAAAACAATATTTGTAAGTGTCTCCCCCATCAGTAAAATTAATGAAGTAGTAAGTACCACTTAAAGCTCCTCTAAAAGGATCTGTATATGGTGTAAGTCTTAGATATTGTGCTTCAATTTGTCCAATTTGAGAATTAATAGAATCAATTTGATTCATTAAATTTTTCTTTTCATTTCTTCATTCTAATCCAAATTGTTCTAAAAATGCTTGGAAAAAAATTTTAAAATATTGCTTTTCTTGTTCTTCATTATCTCAAATACAATAAGGAATAACAAATAAATCAGCTATATCTGTTTCTGCTCGCCCATTATAAAATGCACTAGTTTTCATTAAACCAGAAATTTTTTTTCAACGTCTATCTGAAATATATGCTTGTCCGTTAGTATCTTTAACTATTTTTTTTCTAAAATAATGAATAAAATCTAATGATTTTCTACTAATTTTAACTTGCTTAGATTGTTTTTTTCAAATTTCTAATTCTTCAAGTGAAATTTGCAGTTGAGGATCAACAACAACATCAAGAGATGATTCTCCATCAAGTAATTGTTCAAAGTTTTCCTCATTTTTTAATCCTTCAGCAATATATCTAATAATAAAACGGTCAAATAAAGCTTCTAGTCCTTCACCTTCTGTAGGTAATTCATTTGAAGCTGAAATTAAAAGTTTTAATGGAACTTTTATATCTGTTCCACCATTTCTAAAGATTTTTTCATTAATAATTGTAAGTAATGTATTTTGAATACTTGGACCAGCTTTTCAAATTTCATCTAAAAAACCAACATTTGCTGATGGCAAATATCCATCAACAACTCTAACATATTTACCTTCTTTAAGTAATCTTAAATCAATTGGTCCATATATTTCTTCTGGTGTTGAAAATTTACTCATTAAATACTCAAAATTTGATCCACCTTTAATTGCAAATTTTAATCTACGTGAAATCAATGATTTAGCAATCCCTGGTTTACCTAATAAGAATATTGACTCTTCTCCAAGTAAAGCTAGCATAGCAAGTCTAAATATTGTTTCTTTTTCATAAACTTGATATGAAATTGCTGAAATTAATTTTTTAATTCTTTGTGTAATGTCCATAATGTACCTCATTTACTTATAATTATAAAACAATAACTAAGTATTGCTTAAATAAAAATAAAAAAAATATTTTATTACTTTATTATCTAAAGAATTAAGTATTCTACTCCTTGAAATTTTTCATTTATTTTATTTATTTTTTATCACTCTTTTAAAGTTTTAATAGTTGATAACATATTAAAGTAACATATTTTATTATGTTTTCCAGATAGTTCTTTTCTCTATAATTAAATAATTATCTATTATTTCAGTAATTTTTATTTAAATTTCTTTTTTTATTTTAAATAAAAATAATATATTTTTGCTGTAATTATATTAAAATAGATTATATCTAACATTTTATTAATGTTTTTTAGAAATATTAATAACTATTATTGTTTAGTTTTTTCAAAAAAAAAAAAAAAAACCTAAACTCTTGTTTAAAAGTCTAGAATTTTTATTTTTACAATTCTAATATCTTTTTTCAAAATAAGATCTATAAATTCTATCTCAGAAATTAGTAGTTTCTTAAACTTCATTTTCTAACTTTTTAGATTCTAAAGCTTTATGAATTGATTCCATATTAATAGGCAATTTTATTAGGTTTTTTAATAGTAAATTATTTTTTATTAAATATAAAAATAAATAATTAAGTTGTTTATAATTTTTTACAGCTATAACTAATGAATTTTCTTCTTCATCATATCTGAAAGATTGTATTTCTCTTGTTAATAAAAATTCTCTAAATTTTACAACATCAAAGTTACTTTTTAAAAATACTTTATACTTAGAAAAAACATTAAGTTCTTCTTTAGAACCTTGGAAAATTAATTCACCATTATCTATAATTAAATAATTATCTATTATTTCAGCAATTTCATCAATATTGTGGGCAGTAATTATTATTGTTTTACCCTCTTTTTTATATTTAATTAACAAGTTTTTAATTTTATTTGTTCAATATGAATCTAAGTTAGCTCCAGGTTCATCTAAAATTAAAATATTAGGTTCTTTTAATAAACATAAAATAAGATTTACACGATTTTTCATTCCTCATGAAAAATTTTTAACTTTTTTATCTTTTGAATCTGTTAAATCAAAAAAGTCTATTCAATAATTAATTTTTTCCTTAACATATTTTCTTTTAATTCCCATAATTAATGACATATTGGTTAAATACTTTTTCAGTGTAAAATTTTGTAATGAGAAATCAATTTGAGTATAAAAACCAATATTTTGATTTTCTTTAAAGCCATTTGCTTTTTTAATTGATTTATTGTTAATTAAAATATTTCCACTATATTTTTTATAACATCCTATTATTGAATTAATAAGAACTGTTTTACCACTACCACTAGATCCAAGTAAAGCAGTAATTTTTCCTTCTGTAACTTGAAACGAGAATTTTCCTACTTTATTTTTTTTAAACTTTTTGATGTAATTTATTACTTCTATATTTTTTATCATGTTTTTCTTCCTTTTTAACTCAAATCTTTTCTTTTAAATTTAAAAATTGTAAAAATTAAATTGAACATAGAGAAAGCAAATAAAATAACTACATATAAATAAGGTTTAACATTTTTTTTATATGTGTCTGCATAAATTTGATTTTTTTCATTTAAATTTAATTTATATTCCGTATAACCCAGAAATAAATTTTTTTGTTCTTCAAATACTATTTTTGATTCTGAGTAGGAATAGAATCAAAAATCATTATATGAAAAACCAGCATTATAAGTATAATTTGTTCACATACCATTAAAAAAGTTTAAATATAAGTAAATTTGAAGATTATTTCTTGATTTTTCATATTTTCCTCAATCACCTTCATTAAGAATTACTGATTTCTCTGTTGCCAATATATATCTACTAGTATATTTAATAAAATACTGCTCTAAAATTCTTACAGATGTCATTAGAGGAAAATTTAGTTTATTTCTAACAAGTTCATATGTATTAGAATTATTGCCTAAAGTGAAATCCTCTTTATAAGTACCATTTAATTCGTAGTTATAGAGAGATATTAAATATTTTTTATCAAGTTTTATTTCTGAATTAGTAGTTGTATTTTTTATTATACTTTTTTCATCATCAATAAAGATAAATTCATTAAATAAATTTGCTTTTTCAACTTGCATATTTGAATATTGATCTTCTATATATAATGAAAAATTATACAAATCTTGCAAAATTTGTTTTTTAGTAGTATCTTGTTCTGTTTCAATTAGGTTTTTTAACTCATCAAAAGTTATAAAAGTATTTTTCAAAGTTAAATTAATTGAAGCACTATTTCCTGCTTTTCAAGTATCAGGAATATTAGAATCATTTTTAGGTAAAGATCGTATTGTTAAATCAGATTGTTCAATTTCAATTGAATCTTTATTTACTATTCCTAATGAACTTCATATATCATTGATTCTATTGTTAATATTTTGTTCACTAGAATTGAAACTATTAAAATCAAATTTGTACTCCAAAAAATTATCATTAATATATTTAGATAAAAAATTATATTTAATATGATTATCATTTACATATTTTTGAAAATCAAAGACCTCATACAAATCTGAAATAGTTAGTAATTGATTGTTACTAAATTTAATAGTCATATTTTTTTCATTTGATTTTTGAAAATTCACTGGTAAATTAGAAATAAAAACAAATGATAAAATTAATGTACATATAATTGTTGTAGTTTGTAAGGAAAAAATGAATATTAGAAAAATAATAAAATTAATTAAGAAAAAGCTTATCAAAATTCCATATATTAAAAATGTAGTTGTTATTCTTAGCAAAAGATAATCAAGTGTGAATCCATTTAATGAGAAATTTAATAAATTAATTAAAATAAAAGCAATAGCCATATTAATTCAACAAATTAATAACATTAAAAATCATTGAGTTAAAAATAACTTTGTTCTTGATACTTGATTTGATAATGTTATATATATAGTTTTATCTTCAATTTTATTATGATAAAAAAATTGAACCATTCTTAAAATTAAAATAAATAGTAAACAAGATAAATAAAATAAAACATAGAAGTTAAAACCTTTAACTAATGAAGAACCATCATTATAAAAACTTGAAATAAAACCAAATGCACTAGAAGCAAGTAATAAAATAAAATTTAATATCAAAAATACTAATTCGCTAAATATATTTTTAATATTAAATAATAATAATATCCTAAATGGAATTGATTTATATAAAATCATTCTTAATTTCCATTTGAACGTGTAGTTTTATTTGTTTTTTCAATTATCACAGAGTTTCTTTGTTTTCAAATACCATCTATTTTAAAATTTATATTAATAAAATTTTGTTGGAAATTTCAAAATATGCTTTCATCTCCACCATAATAATAACCCTTTATTATTACTCCACTATTATTTACTTGCATATATGTTCAAGTTGTTTTTTTTATTTCAGAGCTACCTACTGGAATAGATCCATTAATAGTTCAATTATATAAACTTTGATGACCTGTTTCTAATAAAACATCTCTGTGTTTATCTAAAGAACTGCTTCTTAAATTTAAACTCTCATTAAGATTAGTATAATATTGATTTCCACTAACTCTAATGCCATTTCATATATTATCTAATGCTCCACTTGAAGATATTCCACGACCACTAAATCTTGCTATTGGTAAATTAGAATCGTTTCCATTTCTAGCTTGTATATCAAATACTTCTTGAAATGTTTTAATACCTAATTGAAGATTATGATACATAGCACCAAATAATTCAGATTTTCTATAATCATTTCTGCTTTCTTTTGTTTCACTATTTGAAACAGCAAATGAAACAAATATTGATAAATCATTTATTGGATGAACATATGTTGAACTGACATTTAATGATAATCCTTTTAATTTAACTTGTCCAGTTTCTATAGAGTTTTCAAAAGCTTGTTGCTTATCACTAGATAATTTTTTATTTGAGTTATTTTCTATAGTAGCTAGACTATTTTTATTTCTTGAACTATATGAGTCATAAAATTTTAAATATTCATCTTTTAAATAAGAATACATTTCCTGATTTATATCTGTTTCTTGATTAAATAAAAATGCTTTTTGATTTTTCTCCATTTTACTAAAAATAGTATTATAAGTTTTTAAATCATCTGCCTTTGCTAAACTCATATCTTTTCTTGAATTTGATTTAACAGAGTCTTGACTTAAAAATTTATCAAAAATAATATTTCCTTGAAATTCTAAAGGAACACCATTTATATCTCTGAAATAATTCTCTTTCATAAAATTAATTATATCAATTTGAAAACCTTTGTCATCATTTTCATATATGCTTCTTAAATCTTCATTTGATGGACTAAAAATTTTTGATAAATCTTCTTTATTAGAAAAATTATATTTTTCTTTATCAATTCAACTATATTTGCCTCCACTTAAATAATAATCATTAGCTATATTTTTTTCCAAGTTTTTAATTGAATCTATTAACAATTGATTTGATGTTAATGTGAAAATAAATCTTTTTGGTAAAATATATTCAGTTTCTTGCTTATTTGAATCCTTATAAACAAACTTTAAATTAAGATTTAAATTTATATAAGACATAAAACTTGAATTATTTTCTCTTAAATTAGTTAATCCATCATCTGTATAATTAATTTCTAAAGAACTTCAATCTGGTTCAAAACCTGTGTAAAAATTTATATCTTCAATTAATAAAGCATATTTTTCTTTATTGACATTGTTATTATAGTAATCTTCCATTTGTTTAGTATTTAAAATCTTATTAATATCAGAAATTAAATATTTTTTATTATCATCACTTAAAACATCACCTTTTAATGTACCACCATTTTCTTTTACTAAATTAGTAATATTTTTTTGATTTATAAAAGTATATAAACTTTCATTATTATTAGTAATATCAAAAAAATTACTATTAATTTCTTTTCAATAGTTATCTGTTAATAATTGCAAATCATTTTTGAATTCTTCAATTAACTTTAAGTAATCTGAATCTGAACCAGTTCCAGGTTCTGTTGGTTTTGTACCACATGCAATCACTGCTGTTGATGTTGAAACAACAAGTCCAAAAGCACCTAATAAATTTAATAATTTTTTCACTTACTTTTCCCCTTTTTTGTTTTAATACAATTATATAATAGTTAAAATTCTTCAAAAAAACAATATAGTTAATGTAATTAAAAATATATTTTATTTTTTAACTTTCAAATAGCTCTTCTCTACGTTTTTTATATTTATCCTTTTTTATTTTTGCAATTGATTCTTTAATATGTTTTCTTCTAATTTCTTTTTTAATCTGATCAATCTCTGCTTTTCTTCGTTTTTTATATCCTGGTTTAACTTTTTTACCTTTATATTTATCAATAATTTTTTTAGTTTCAATATTAACTGGTAAATCAGCATTAAATTCTTTTTTCTTTTTAACTGTATTTACTTCTTGTAATTGATTATTTACAAGTTTAAAGTTTGTAAATAAGATTCCCTTTGATTTTAACTCATCAATTTGATGTTGGTTTGTTGAGTTAAATAAAACATAACTTTGACCAGAATATTGGTTTCTTCCTGTTCTACCACTTCTATGAATATAGTAATCAAGATCTTTTGGCAGATCAATTGAAATAATATGACTTACACCATCAATATCAATACCTCTAGCTGCAACATCTGAAGCTACAATCCATTTAAATTCTCCGCTTTGAATTCTTTTTTGCATATTTGTTCTTTGTCTTGAATCTAAATCACCATGTATTTCTCCTACATTTTTAATTCCAAATTCATTTAATCAACTTATTATTTCTTTTATTTGATCTTTCTTATTTAAGAAAACCATACAAACATAGGGATTTATTGAATTTGTTATTATTTTCAATACATCTTTATTTTCTTTATTTTTTGTTCAAATAAGAATATGTTCTATATTTTTATTTGTCGGATTAGAATCAATATTTTCAATAAAAATAGAGTTTGAAAGATACTTTTTCAAAAAAGGTTTTAAACCATTATTAATGGTTGCAGAAAATAAAGATATATTAACATCTTTGCTCATTTTTGAAAGTATTAAATCTACTTCTTCAATAAAACCAAGATCAAAAATCATATCACATTCATCAATAACAACATATTTTGCAGTTGTTATAAATAAATTACCCTCTTCATACATTTTTTTTAATCTTGTGGGAGTTCCTATAACAATTGTTGGTTGTTTTGTTTTAACATTTTGAATTGATTTTTCAATATCATCTCCACCAACAAACAAAGCAACATTTCCTTTATTATTGAATTTTAAAAGTTCTTTAGTATTTTCATAAATTTGTCTAGCCAATTCTCTTGTTGGAGTAATAATTAGACATTGTATTTTATTGTTTTCATCATAATTAATATTGTTTAATATAGGCAATAAAAAAGAATGAGTTTTTCCAGTTCCTGTATGTGATTGTGCTATTACTGACTTATGTTTTTTTATAAGAGGAATAACTTTTTCTTGAATCTTTGTAGGATAAATAAAACTTATTTCTTCTAATGCATCATTTATAAATTTTTTAAATCCAAAATCTGAAAATTTCATTGTACGCCTCCTCTTTACATATAAGTTTTATTATAACTTATTAATCTCTTTCTAGATAGTCTTCTCCCTTTTCAACTTCAACTTTTGATAAGTTCAAATAATCTCATTGTCTTAAAACTTCATAACTTGCAATTCCCATTGAATTTGCAATATTTAAGCTTCTTCCACTTTCAACCATTGGTATTCTAAAACATTTCTCTATATTATTTTTTAATATACTTTTTGGAATTCCTGTTGATTCCTTACCAAACATTATAAATATTTCATCTTTTATTTGTGCAAAATCAAAATCACTGATTGGTTTTTTACCATATCTTGTCATACAAAATAAATTAGGATTTTGATTTAATTCAAGAAAATGATCTCAGTTATCATATCTAAAGTACTCACAGCCTTCAAAATTATTTGCACTACTTCTTGCAAAGTTTCTTTTATCAAAAATAAATCCAAAAGGTTCAATTAAATGAAGTTTTGAATTTGTTAAAGCACAAGTTCTCATAATAGCTCCAACATTATCTGCAATTTCTGGTTCAAATAAAATTATATTAATTTTTCTCATATTTAACTCCTTTAAAAATAATTATTATTTTTTAAATAATTTCTTAATTTTTCAATTGATATATTTCTATGTGAGATTGAGTTTTTCTCCTCTTTTGACATTTGTGCAAAAGTTTTATCATAATTATCAGGTTTAAAAATTTTATCATAGGCAAAACCATTTTCTCCAATTTGTTTAGATACAATTGTACCATCAATAATTCCTGTAAATACTTTCTCAATTTCTTTCTCTTTATCAATAAAAACTATAGTAGATGTAAAAATGCCTTTCTTTGTTTTTCATTTACAAGTCCATTTTGTAATAATTTTTCTAAAAGCATTTCATTTATAATATTTCAATCTTTTTCAGGATTTGCTCAACGTGCTGAATAAATTCCAGGAAAGTTATTAAGATTTGAAATACTTAATCCCGAGTCATCTGCAATTATAATTCCATCAACTATTTTTGATAAAGTCTTTGCCTTAAACCTTGCATTCTCTTCAAAAGTTGGTTCATTTTCAGGAATATCTAAAGTATCATTTAGATCATTTAAAGACTTAACTTCCATTTCTGGAATCATTTCTTTAACCTCTTTTATTTTATTTTCATTTTGTGATGCAAATCATATAACCTTCATTTAATTATCTCCTTTTAGGTTCTAATTAATATTATAATAATATTGCAATAAGAGGTGAATAAAATGGAATTTAAAGGATATACAAATTATATTACTGTTAAAGATAATATTTTAACAAAGGAATCTATTTCCTTTCATGATATTTATTTAGATAAACAAAATGAATTCAATTTTTTAGAGCAATTAAAAAGTCTAGAACAAAATTGTTTATTAAAGCCTATTAATTTCTGATGACATAAAAATAAATTAATATCTCAATATAATTTTTTAAAAGATTACAAGTCACTTGAGAAAGTTAAATTAAATGAAAAAATAATAGATATGGTTATTGACAATATTATTGAAATGCATAATTTAAATATAAATTCAGATAAAATTAAAAAATTTGAATATATAAATTTTTTAAATAGTTTTCAAAATAATACAATAAATAAATTAGAAATTTATGATTACTATATTAATGAAATAAAACAATATGAATCAATATTTAATAAATTGAATTTAGTTTTAAGTCATAACGATTTGGTTCCAGGAAATATTTTAATAAAAAAAGATAAATTAATTTTTATTGATTATGATTATGTAATGTTGAATAATAAGTTTTTTGATCTTGCAAGTTTTATAACTGAAACTTTAAATGATGATGAGAATTTAATAAGATATTTTATAAATAAATGCATTGAAAAAAAAATAATTTCATCAATTGAATTAGATACATTAAATAAAATGATTAAGTATCAAGATTTATTATGAACTTTTTGAGCTCATTTCATGTTTGAAAAGCAAAATAATATAGAATTTAAAACAATATATGAAAATAAATTAAATAGATTGAAAAACAGAAAGAACTATTAGTCTTTCTGTTTTTCTCTTTGTTTTCTTTCTTTTTCATCCAGTTTGTTTATAATTTTTTGCTTTTTCAATTCTAATTTTCTTTCTTGATTTTCTAGTTCTTCTTTTATTTTTTGATCAAGATCCATTTTAAATCTTTCAAGTTCTTCAGTTTTTGCTTGTTTTTTTATTAAATATGCTTGATATCTTTGAGCTTTTAAAAGTTTATTATTTGGTATTATTTCACCATTTTTATATGCTTCATATACTTTTTCAAACTCTTCAATTTTTTTAAGTCCATTATTTCTAACAAGAGTTGTTATAAATACAAATAAAGGAGTTAATAAAACAACAATTAATAATATAGAAATAAATTTTGCCAATATTCACAAACCTTTATTTCCCATGAAACTGCCAAACATAGTAATACAAATAAGAACTAAAGTAATTAAGGGAGCAAATGTAAAATGATCTATTTCATGTCATTTTAATTTATAAAAAACATAAGTTAACAAAAATGTATATATGAAATATATAGTACAAATCAATGCAACATAACCTACATTTGGAGATGGTAATTTATTGTTTAATGTAAAATTAAAATCAAATCCAACAGTTAGTCAAATAGTTAAACCTGGCAATATTGATTCAATAAGTAAAAAAAGTAAACTTCTAAAAAAAGTAGTTCTTTGCTCATTGAAATCTCTTAAAATAGTATTTTTCATTTACTCACCTATTTAAATTCTATTTATAATTATAAATAAAAAAAATCCCATATGGGATTTGAATTTTCATAATGGAGCGGGTGAAGGGAATCGAACCCTCACAGTCAGCTTGGAAGGCTGAAGTTCTACCATTAAACTACACCCGCAAATTAATTACATTAATAAATATATATAATTGCTTTACAGATGTCAATACTTTTACAACATTTTTTGTTTTTTTAGATTTATATATTTTTAATTTATTTTTTCACTTAATGCAAAGAACAATGTAATTAATGCATAACATCTATACTTATAAAAAAAGTTATTATCTTGAAAATTTACAAGCATATGTTTTAATTCTCTTATTTGAGGAAGTTCTGATATATTACTTGGAGTAGTTATAATGTAAATATCATTATTACCTTTTAGAAGATAATCTAAAGCAATTACAACTGTTTCAGTATCTCTTCCTGTTAGTAAAATAATTATTAGTTCATTATTAAATTCCAAATGTTTTCCTACTTCTAAGTTAACAGACATATCAATTATTTTTGTTTGAATTCCAATGTTTATCAACACATCTTCTAAAAATTTAGCTGGATACATTGATTGATATGATGGGCAAATTCAAACTTTTCTTTTTTCATTAATTTTATTAGCTAAATCAAATAAAAAATTTTCATTTTCATTCACTCAATGACAAATGACCGATCTCATTCCCACTTGTTCTGTTTCATTTCCAATAACACTTTTTGCCTGATTTTGCATAACATTTTCATACTCAACTTTTAATCTAATAGAAAGTTCTTTATAACCTTCACACAAACATGCTTTTGCAAATTGTGTAACTGTTGCTAAAGATACGAAACAAGATTCACTAATCTCATTTTGACTTTTAAAAATTCCAACTGATCAGTCAGCAAGAATTTGTTTTCCTATTAATTTAAAAGTAGTATTTTTATTGTCCTTAATTAAGTTCTCTACACGCTCGTATACAGATAACATAAGTAAGTCTCCTAACTTGTATTTAATTTTAAAAACTAAATATTTAGTTCGATATAGTCAACTATTTCATCTGTGATTTGATCATAATTTTCATAATCATGTTCAAATCATTTGATATTTTCTAGTTGATTTCTAAATCAAGTTAATTGCCTTCTTGCATAATGCCTATTATTTTTCTGCATCAATTCTATACATTCATCATAAGTAATTTCTTTTTCAAGATATCTTATAATTTCTGGACCCCCGATACATTTAAGAGCTTGAGCTTTTTTATTGAAATTATTTGCTTTATAAGCATTTTCAATTTCTTTAAAAAGTCCTTTTTTTGACAAGATAAATACCCTATTGTTTATTTTACTATATAATTTGTCTCTTTGGGGAAATAATCCAATAAATAGTAAATTATTGTAAAAATATTTTTTATTATCTTTAATAATTTTTGTTTTTTCAATACCTTTATTAATTTCAATTATTTCTAATGCTCTAATTACTCTATTTCTATTGTTAGGATGAATTTTTTGTGCTTCATTGTTATCTTTTGAATTTAGAATTTTTCAAATCTCTTGATTTGAAAAATTATCATACTTCTTTTCAAAATTCTCAATGTGATCTTCATTTGCAAAATTGTAGTTCATTAAAACAGCATTAACATATAGTCCAGTTCCTCCAACAATTATTGGAGTCTTACCTTTTTTCAATATTTCATCAATTTTTTCTCTAGCATCTTTTTGAAAGTCTGCTACTGAGTATTTTTCATTGACCTCTCTTATCGAAATTAAATGATGTTTTATTCCTTGCATTTCTTCTTCTGTTATCTTATTTGTTGCTATATCTGTTCCTTTAAAAATTTGTGTTGAATCTGAATTAATACATTCTCCATTAAATTTTTTTGCTAATTTAATTGATAAGTCTGTTTTACCACTTGCGGTTGGTCCAACTATTACTATTATTTTATTCATAATTTTCCAACCTTTCTATAAACAAAAAAAAAAAAAAAATATTCCCACCCGCTATAAATTGCATGAGAAAGGAAATACTTATTTATTGAGCGGTTTTTAAAATCTCACGCAAACTTAAAGAATAACAAATATTCTTGGTGTCCCTAAGGACAAATTTATTATATAATAAAAAAACTCTATGTATAAGATAGAGTTTTTTTATTATTTTTTTCCAGTTGTTGTTCTAATTTGAATATTAACTTTTCTAGGTTCCACTCTTGATGATTGGAATAAAACTGTTTTTCTTGATTTTGTTAATTGAATACCAGGAATTTTAACTTCTTTTTTCTGATTAAATAATCCTGTTATATCTCTTCCACCTGTAACTACAGCTGTTCAGTTTTCTAATGCTTTACGTTTAACTTTTGCATTCATTCAATGCATAGCAACAACGTTATTTACATCATCTGTTTCTCCTTCTGGATCAATTAAACTGAAAACTCAACCAAATTCTGAGGCTTGTCCATGTTCACTAACTCTCAAAATAGCTCCAGCTACATCTTGTCTATAAATAGAAGCATTTGTTGCTGAAACTGGATCTGCTTTTTCTCATATGAATTTTTCTTGACCATCAGTTAATTTGATAGTTTTATTAATAATTCTTTCTGGTTTTGGATCACTAGGTTTCTTTCTAGTTTGAATGTGTTCTGCTCTTTTTTTATTTGAAGCAGCTTTTTTAACAGCAGTTTTATTTGGTTTTTTAGTAGTAGTTTTTTTAGCTGCTGGTTTTTTTGTTGCAGTTGCCATGTAGTAACACCGTCTTTCTAATAAAAAATATTAAATTTTGATAAAAATTTATTTTTTATATCAAAATATGCCTTTATTATACATTATTTTTAAAAACTTATCTACTTATATTTATGTAACTTAAAAAAATTAAAAATTATATTTTATTTTCTAATTTTTAATTTTTCAATTATAGTTTTGTATCTTTCAACATCTTTTTTAAATAAAAAGTTCAATAAATGTCTTCTTTGAGCCACTTTTTTCAATAAACTTCTTCTTGAAGTAATATCTTTTTTATGTATATTTAAATGTTCAGTTAAATTTTGAATATCTTTAGTTAAAATTGCAATTTGAACTTCTGCTTTACCAGTATCATTTTGATTTGAACCATATTCTTTTACTATATTTTCAATTTGTGTTTTAGAAACCATGTCTAAAATCCCCCTTTTAATCTTGATTGAATTTGTTAAAACAAAGAAATAATTTAGGGTAAATCATTTCAACGTAAAAACATCAATACTAGAGAATTATAGCAAAAAAAAATTACTATTACTATAATTTTTCTAAAATTTCAATTTCTAAAAACTCATTCAAATAATTAAAATGAACTATATTTTCTATTATTTTAACTTTTCGAAGCTCTTTTTGAATTTTAATTAAATATACTCCTTTTGCTAAAGTTATATTAAAATCTTGAATTAAATACTTGTTTTTTCCAACTTTTTTTAAACTAACAGTTAAATTCTCACCTAAAATTTGTTTGACTTTATCAATATTTCCTAATGATATGTTTTCTCTAATTAATGTTGATGAAATTCCCACAACTCTTTCAAATACTATAATATTTGATTTTCCAAAATAATTTTGAAGAAAATTTATATCTCCCTCATTTTTAAAGCCAAATCTAAAATCACTACCAACAACTATTTTCTTTACACTTAATTTAGTTTTTAAAAAATCACAAAACTCTTCTGGTGATTTTTTAATAATTTCATTATTTACTTGAATTTCAAATAAAAAATCTGGATTATATTTCTTTTCAATTAAATTATACTTATGTTCTTTTGATTGAAAGTTATTTGACTTTTTATTAAGAAAATCTGATATTTTTTCTGAAAAAGTAATTATTGATGAAGTTGATTTTTCTAATTTTGAAATATTTTTAGTCTCTAAAATAATTTTTTTATGCATTTTATGAATTCCTTCAAAAAACCCAATACATATTATATTATTGGTAATATTAAAATCAAACATCTCTTCCTTATTTAGAAATGTTTTAATTTTAATCATAATAGCCGTTCCTTTCAGCTTCTGTTAATTGTTCTAAAGGAATTTCATCTCACAATCCCCTTTGACATTTATATAGATCATGTGCAATATGTTTATAAATTGCAATAACAGTTTTTTGATCATCTATGATAAAAACTATAGGATAATTAATTCCTGTTAATGTAATAGTCTTTCCTTGCTTAATATCTCTTACTCTATGGTATTCAACAATAGGATGTTCATTTATCATTAAAGAATCATACATATTAATTAAATCTGAGAACTCAATTTCCTCAATAGTTTTTGCATTTTCAAGTAAAAAACCTCCAGAACTAACTCGTTCAAGTTGTGAAACAGTTGCAATAGTTTCTAAATCTTTTGCAATATCAGAAACTAAACTTCTAATATAAGTTCCTTTGCTTGATCTAACTTTCAACTTTATTGTTCCAAGTTTTTGATTGAATTCTATTAATTCGCATTCCTTTATCGTAACTTTTCTTGGTTTTATAACTACTTCTTGATTTTTTCTTGCATATTCATATAGTTTTTTACCATCAACTTTGACAGCTGAATACACTGGTGGATATTGATCATATATATATCCGTTATATTTTTTTATAATTTCTTTAACTAATGATTTTGAAATTTTTTTATAAGTTTCTTCTTCAACAATATTTCCAGTAATATCTTGTGAGTCAGTTTGAACAAATAACTTCATTGTTACAACATAGCTTTTATCGCTGCTTAAAAGATAATTGGAAATCTTAGTCGCTTGATTTACTAAAATAACCATTAAGCCCGTTGCTAATGGATCTAAAGTTCCTGCATGACCTATTTTATCTATACCTAATTTTTTTTTAATTTTTTGAATTAAGTCATTTGATGTTATGTTTTGTGGTTTATTAATTAAGAAAATTCCTGACTTATTTGCCATCATAACAACCTCCAGTTTCTTGCTTATAATATTATACAACTGCTTTAACTCTTACCTAGTAATTTTTTTAAAAAATGTGTTATAATATAAATACTATGAGAGAAGATTGGTGAAGTTATGCGAATTAAATCAGATTTCGTTAAAGAAATAGAAGCGGAATTTAAAATTATTTTAGAAAAAGAAAATTTAGGTGGTGGAGCTAATCCTGCAAGTAATTTAAGCATTAAAATGTTTTATTTAACAAAACATCAATTCAAATCTTATGATGAATTTGATCAAGCTGTTGTTACAGAGATTGCAAATACACTTCAGTCTTTAGAAGATATAATTGTAAAAAAGGCATTATCATATCAAGCACTTGCCAAAGAAGCATATAATGAAAATATTGATCCTCAAAAATGAATAGATTATGCTCAAAAAGAAGCTCAAGCATTAAGTTTTGAAATGTACAGTGAAAAAGAAATTAAATATTTAAGACATTTCCATATAGTTTGACTAACATGAGTTTATTGTGATGAAGAACTTAAAAAATTAAGAATTAAAGCAAGTCGTGATAAATATCATGAAATTGGAAAAATTGAAAAAGACTACATTAAAAAGAGAACTGATGTTCTATTAAATAATAAATACAATAATGATAATTACTATTAATTATCATTTTTTATTATTCATTGCTTTGAATCAATTTTATCAATTGTTTGGATAATTAATAAAACTAATTCTTCAATTTTATAATTTGATACAAATGGATATTTTTTATCAAAATAGGGTTGCAAATATTTTAATTTTAAACTATATTTGGTCAACCATTCATTTGCAATTTGATTTAATTCACTCATTGCTTCTCTTTGTTTTGTAGTTTTAATTTCTGATTTCAAATCTGAATTTAATTTTACATATAGTTCATTTGATTTCACAGTTAATCATTTTTGAAACATTGGTCAATTAGAAATTCCAGTTTTTATTACAGGAGATATTATGTATCTTTGTCTTTCATTTTTGAATTTTTCTCACGATACTAATGATAAGCCATTTTCATTAGATAGATTATTTTGAATATAAGTTTTATGATCAAGTAAATTTGTATCAAATAGTTTAATTTCTGATAAATAATTTACAGGTAGTTTAAAATTTGAATTGGTATTTATAGAATATCTAGATATTCCTTCAAATATTTCTTCATATTTGAAATCAAATTCACTAAAATAATATGTATTTTTTGATTCTAATTTTAAAAAGATAAAATTTGTAAGATCTAAAAAGCTTACATTTTTTTTAATTCATTTTCTAAAGTTTTCAGTTTTCATAAATTGTTCAATATTTAAATCTATTTCTTTTTCATTATATTTTTTTAAAATGAATTTTTCTAATGTTTTTGATATATATTCATAAAATCATCTTAATAATAGATAATCAATATCATAAGAATAATTAAATTCTCCATTCATTATGTAATTTATAATTCTTTTTAATGAAATTAATAGTCCAGAGCTTAGTTTATTTGCATTTTTAAAATCTGAAGTTAAATTTAAAATTAAATCTTCTTGAATTCTACCATTTCTATTAACCTTACAAATTAATTTTTCTTTTGTTTTTTTTGCACTAATAGGAATAATTCTAAAATTTATAGTTTTATTTCTAAAGTTAAAAATTAAATTCAAATAGTTTTTATTTATATGAATTTCAGGAATTTCTTTATACTTTTTAGAAATTTCTAGTATTAAATTATTAAATTTATTAAAATCAAATGTTGATTTTGTAATAAATTTTATGGCACAAATTTCTAAATTGAAATTGTTATGTGTTTCCTTATAAGAATTATATGAAAAATCCCCTACTTTTTTTAAATAAATTCTATTTTCAGAAAATAGAGTTTTTAGCTCATTAAAATAAAAATTTATTTTCTTAAAAATTTCTTTATTTTCAGAAGTTAATTTTTTCACAGTAATATTAAATTTTCATATATCTTTATTTAATTTCATAATAATCCTATTCTACTTCAAAATTAAAATATTGTAAAAATATTAAGAATAATCCATTCTCTTTATCAGTTGGATATATAGTTTTTGAATAAATTTGAATATCTAAATTATCATATTTTTGATTTTCTTTTTTGATTGAAATATTTGAAGATCCTATTGTATTTTTTAAATATGCAATAGAATCATATCAAAAATAGATATTTTCCTTTAGATATTCACTTTTATTTGCAATAAAATTCTTTGAATATTCTAAATATTGACTTAAAAAATCTTTTGTACTTGAATAACTTTTAGCAAAAACCCATTTTAAGTTCTTCAGTTTAAAGGAGTTATAAAATTTTGATATCTTTTTAGGTCTTTTATAATATAAGTTTTTTGAATCCAAAATATTATCAACACTTTTTTTATTTAAAAAATAATAATTAAATGAGAAATCAAGTCATTTTTGTAGATTAATATTTTTTATCAAACTATATTGAATATCTGACATTATAAATAATTTTAAAATAAGTAACTCTTTTTTTGTTAGAGTTTTTCTAAATTTTTTTGATATATTATAAAATAGAATTTGAAGCTTTTTTATTAAAAGATTATTTAAGGTTCTAAATTTTTTTAAATATTCTAAAGTAAAACTTCTTTTGTACATTTTTTTACTACAAATTAATAATGGATATTCACTATGTTTAATAACAGTTCTAATTAATATAGAAAACCCTAACTGTTCTTCTTTGTAAAATTCAATTTTTAATGAGTCTTTAAAAATAGTTGGTTCTGTTAAACTAGAATTTATAGTTTTCTTTTCATTTCATATAATTTTCACATCCTCAGAAATGTTATAAAGTTCTACAAGAATGTTATAAATTTTTTCATTTGTTTTACAAATTAAACAGTTATCTATATGATTTTCTGTTTCAATCTCATTTTCATATAGATTATAAGTACTATTTTTAACATATTTAACTGCTAATAAATCAATATTTAATATTTTTTCAAATTTATATATTTGTCCTGTAGCATATGAACCATGGGTTTTAATTTGAACCAAATCTTTGAGTTTTCTTTTAATAAAATTTATATTTTTATTAATAAAGATTTTTAAATCTTTATCAATGGAATTGGTCTGAATTTGATTATTAATTTTTTTTAAATCAGATGTAATCATTTTACTAAAATTTTCTTTCATAATTTAAACCTCTTTTTCATAATTTAGACAACTTAATAGAAACAATGGAACTGTTTCTGCTCTCATTATATTATCACCCAAATTAACCATAATATATCCCATAGATTTTAGTTTAACTATCTCATCAGAGGATATTCCTCCTTCTGGGCCAATTACTATATTTACTGTTTTAAATTTCTTTTTAAATTCATTTTTAATAAAATTATTTTTTTCCTCTTCTCAACAAACTAAATTTAAATCTGCTTTATATTTAGTTAACTGAGATAAATCTTTAACTATATTCATTATTTCGGGAATACTATTTCTTTTTGATTGTTTTGCAGCACTAGAACAAATTGACTCTCATCTATTAATTTTACTTTCTTGTTTTTTAGGATCAATTTTCACTACATTTCTTTTAAACTCAACAGGAATAATAGTGTCCACTCCCAATTCAGTGGCTTTTTGAAGAACAAAATCTCATTTTTGTTCTCGAATTAAACCAATAATTAAATTTACTTTATATTTTTTTTGTGAGAAGTTAATTTTTGAAATTATTTTAGCTAAACATGAGTTTTCTAAAATATCACTAATAGTACATAAATACTTTTGATTTTCATATACACATATAATTTGTTCGTTAATTTTTAACTTTATTACATTTTTGATGTGATGAAAATCTTCATTTTCAATTTCAAAAACATTAGAATTAATTTTTTTTAAAAAGAAACTATTCATAAATATTCTCCAATTCTTTATATATTATAATATAATATTAGATGAGGTGAATATATATTGAATTCTACACAAATGTTTGTTTAGAAGGAGAAATTAACCGATGAAGAAAACTGATGAGAATAGTCAGGAATCTAATTTGATCACTAACTTTGATCAAATAGATATTGACTATGAAATCAGCAAACTTAACAAAACAAACAAACGCGCAAGGTTTAAGAGTGAGACTCTAAAAATAACTCTTGTCAGTTTGTTACTAAGTATGTCCACAGCTGTTAGTATGATAAATGTCATTATTCCTCTAGTGATAACTGGAGTAAACGTGGGATTTGTCTTAAAATACTTTGTTATTGCTATAAGCTTTCAAGTGGTAGGTATATACTGGGGTATGATAATAGGTTTGTTAGATGGTTTACTACAATTTCTAATCTGAGGTATGAGTCCATTATTTAGATTCACATCTGGAATAGGATTAGCAATTTGAGTAGTACTGTTTTGATTAATGTACGATAAGATTTTTCGAGTTTATAGTAAAGAGCGTTCTTTAAATAGAAATTTATCTCTTATATTCTCAGGACTCTTAGTATTTATTTTTGGACCATTAAGTTCAGCATTTCTAAGTTTTATAAGAATGTATATTGAATTTGGAACAGTATACGGATTTATACAATTTATAAATTCTTGACTGGCCTTTATGGTGTTTGATTTATTTGCAATTGTTTTATTCACTCTCACAACTAATAGAATTCAATTATTAACTGAAAAATTGCTAATTAAATAAAAAAATCTGCATATTTTGCAGATTTTTTTATTTAATTTCTTTTAAAATTTCTTCAATTTTATTAGCATTTTCTAAAGTTTTATCATATTCAAATGTTAATTCAGGAACATTTCTCATTTCAACTTTACTTGCTAAAATCATTCTAATTTCTTTTAAATTTTCATTAATTTCAGCTTGAACAGCTTTTTGGTCTGCTGATGAATCCAAAAATGAATAAAACACTTTAGCATGACTCATATCATTTGTTAATCTTACTTCATGAATTGTTAATGAATTTAAATATTCACAATCAGGAAATTCTCTTTGTAAAATTAGATTTAACTCTCTTAAAATAGTTGACTGATTTCTTTCAATTTTAATATCCTTTGCCATAACTATTTCACCTCTTCTATCCTATATGCTTCTATAATATCATTTTCTTTCAAATCATTAAAGTTTTTAATTGTAAGTCCGCACTCTGCGCCTTCTTTTGCTTCTTTAATATCATCTTTTTTATTTTTTAATGATGATAATTCTCCAGTATAAACAACTATTCCATCACGTAAAACATGTACTTTAGAAGCACGCGGTATTACTCCACTCATGACTCTACATCCTGCAATTGTTCCCACTTGTGAATGTTTAAATAATTGTCTTACTTCAGCTTCTCCAAGTGATTTTTCTTCAAAAACAGGATCAAGCATACCTGTTGCAGCTTCTGCAATTTCTTCAATTAATTTATAAATGATATTGTGAAGTCTTATATCAACTCCATCCTCTTCTGCTTTTTGTCTAACTTGTGCAGTTGGTCTAACATTGAATCCATAAATTAAAGCATCAGATGCTAACGCTAATGTAACATCACTTATTGAAATTGCACCCACAGTTGCTCTAATAACATTAATTTTTACACCTTCAATATTAATTTTTAGCATTGAGTTTCTAACAGCTTCAACAGTTCCTTGTGTATCTGCTTTTAAAATAATATTAATTGATTTTAGTTCACCAGACTCAATTTTATGTTTAATTGAATCTAAAGTAAATGTTTGATTTTTTTGTCTTGCTTCATTTTGTTGCTTTTCAAATTGAGCTTTAGCAATATCTCTTGCCATTTTTTCTTCAACAACAACAATAAATTTATCTCCTGCTTTTGGAACTTCATTTAAACCTATAACAACAGCTGGCTGTCCTGGTAAAACTTCTTTTAATTTAGTTTTATTTTCATTTTCTAAATCTTTAACAGTCCCAAAAGTTCCCCCAGCAATAAGTATATCTCTCATTCTTAAAGTTCCTTCTTGAACAAGAATTGTAGATATTGGACCTCTATTTTTGTCTAGTTTTGCTTCAATAACTGTTCCACGAGCAAATTTATTAGGATTTGCTTTTAGATCTTTAAGTTCTGAGATCAATAAAATTGTTTCTAATAAGTTATCTAAACCAATTTTTGATTTTGCAGAACCTTCAATAAATGGAATATCTCCACCATACTCTTCTGCTACAATACCATAATTCATTAATTCCATTTTTACTTTACTTGGATCTGCTCCAGGTTTATCTGTTTTGTTTACAAATACTATAATTGGCACATCTGCTGCTTTTGCATGGTCAATAGCTTCTTCTGTTTGAGGCATAACTCCATCATCTGCTGCAACAACTAAAATTACAATATCTGTTACTTCACTTCCTCTTGCTCTCATTTCTGTAAATGCTTCGTGACCAGGAGTATCAATAAAAGTTATTTTATTATTTTTAATTGTTGTTTGATAAGCTCCAATATGTTGAGTGATCCCACCAAATTCACCATCTGTAACATTTGCATTTCTTATTGAATCTAATAAAGTAGTTTTACCATGATCAACATGTCCCATAATTGTAACAATTGGGGGTTTTTCTTTTAAATCCTTTGGATCATCTTTTTCATTAAAAGTTTCAAAAATATTTTCTTTTGTAACTGATGTTTCTTTTTTAAAGTCATAACCAAACTCTATACACAATTCCCCCATTTGTTCTTCTGAAAGAATTTGATTTTGTGTCACCATTGAGCCATTTATGAAAAATCACTTTACAATTTCTGCAGGACCTTTATTTAATTTTTTAGCAAAATCTGCTATAGATAATGGTTCTGTGTAAACAAAAACTCCATCAATCAACCCTGTTTCAGTCGTTTGTTTTAATTGATTTTTTAAATTAGCACTATGTGCTTTGGATTTGTTTTTGGCTTGTATTTTATTGTTATTACTATCTGCTTTAATTTTTTTTGCCATAACTACATCTCCCTTCTTATTCAATTTTATTTAGAAGTAACTTTACAAAATTTTCATCACTAACACCAACACTTTTGATATTAGTTTTTCCAATTGCCTTACTTAACTTTTCAGAGTCAAATAAGTTATTAATAATTTTTACATTATAGAAATTAGCTTTATCATTAATTTTTTTTAATTGAGATTTTCCCATATCAGAAGTTGTAAATATAATTTTAACTTTTTGACTTTTAATTTGATCAAAAAGTTTACTTCCATATATCAATTTACCAGTAGATGAAATTATTCCTAATGAACCTAATATTTTATCCAAATCTAATCCCAATTTAATTTTACCTCATCTATAAGTTTTTCATAAAATTCATTATTTAAAGTGGTTTTTAAATTTCTTTCTAAAGCTTTAGTTTTTTTAACTCTTTCAACAGCTTCTAATGTTGGTCTTATATAAGCTCCTCTACCATTAGCTTTTTTAGTATTATCAATAAAAACTTCACCATTCTTATTTTTAACAATTCTTATTAATTCTATTTTAGGATACATCTTATTAGATGCAGCATCTTTTCTAAGATTTATGTCTTTTGCCATTTTTAAAAATTAATTTTGGTAATATGAATCATAATCTTCATCATTTCCAATACTCTCTTCATATTCAAAAGTATTATCATCATTTAGACTTTCAAATGCTGCAATTGATGCTTGAATTTCATCAATTGATTTGTCTTGTTCTACAAATACAATTTCTTCTTCTGATTCTTTTTTAGGAACAATATCTTCTTTTACATTATTTTTTAAAGTTTTTTCTCTTCTTTTATTAACTTTACTTAAAAATTCTGGATTATTTAGTTCTTTTTCACTAATATTTCCATTTCATAAAATTTCAATTTCTTTTTCTTTCGCACTGTCAAGTGAGAAAATATTTATTTTCATATTTACAAGATTTGCAACTAATCTAGCTGCCATTCCTTTTTTCCCAATTGCCAATGATAATTGCTCATTTGGAACAACTATAAAACATTCATTATTGCTTTCATTAATATCAATACTAATTACTTTAACAGGTGCTAACGAATTCATTACAAAAGTTTTTGTATCTTCATTTCATAAAACTACATCTATTTTTTCACCATTTAATTCTTTAGTAATATTTTTAATTCTACTTCCTAAAGCTCCAACACAACTTCCAATTGGATCGATTCCTTCTTCATGTGAGAAAACAGCTATTTTAGCTCTATGTCCTGGCTCTCGTGCAACTGATTTAACTTCAACTATTCCTTCCAAAATTTCAGGAACTTCTGTTTCCATTAATCTTGATAAAAATTCAGGATGAATTCTTGAAGCTTGAATTTGTGAGTGTTTATTATCTTTTGAAACCTCTTCAATATAAAAGCAGATTCTTTGATCAATTTCAAAATTTTCTCCTGGAATCATTTTTTTATTTCAAATTGGAATAATTGAACCGTTAACATCAACTAAATAACTAGTTTCAGTAATATCTTTTACAAATCCACCAACAATTTCATGATTTTTTGACAAGAATTCTTGATAAATTTTATTTTTTTCACCTTCACGAATTTTTTGTTTAATAATTTGTCCAACTTGCATTACTGCTAATTTAGAAAATTCCATTGTAAATTCTACTGGTTCATAAACATTATCTCCAATAGAAACGTTGTCTCCATATTTTTCTTTCGCTGCATTTAAACCTATTTCTAATCATTCATCTTCAATTTTTTGAACAACTGATAATTCTTTAAATACTTTAATTTGTCCTGTATTTTGATCAATATCTACTCTAACAATAGCTTCTGGATCAAAGAATTTTTCATAAGCTTTTTGAAAACCTTCTCTAATTCCTTCTAAAATAATTTCTTTATCAATTTTTTTATCTTGTACGATTTCATAAATAGCATCTAATAATTGTGCACCATCTATCATGGTTTTTTATCCTCCTGTTTAACTTTAATAACATGTCAATTTTATTTAATAAATAGAAAAGAAGACTTGCGCCTTCTTTTAATTAAATATGACAATTTAATTATAACTAATTTTTAATAAAATATGAGATTTATTTAAAATTAATCAAAACTTTAAGTAAACTATTAATACTGTTAAATTTAAAAAATTAATATTTTTTTATTTATTACTTATAAAATTCATTTATATAATAATTTGCAAAAATTCAATTTGAATTTTTATCTCAATTAATTGATCAAGTCATAAGACCTTTTAAATAGATATCTTTATCAACTAAATATTGAGTTGCATCTTTAATATCATCTTTTTGAATTTGACCATTTGCTGCTGCATCTTCATTTGATGGTAAACCTCATAATAATTTATCTGCATCTATTTGATAAAAATTATCTTTACCTTCTACAATATATTTTGCAATAAGATATAAAAATTCTGATTTTAATTCATTATTATTTTGAGGTAATCAATAAATATTTAATCCAAGTTCTTGTCTATCTTCTTCTTGAACATTAATTCCATCACCTGCTTGATTATAAAACTGTGGATTTATGTAATCATAGTATCCTTCTAATTTCTCTAAATATGTAATATAACTTGCTCCAATTTTATTTACTTTTAAATATGGGAATTCTGGAGCCATTGAAATAATGAATTCTCTATTTTTTTTGGCTAAGGTTTCTTTAACCTCAATTAAAGCTTGGGGAATAACATTTTGATTATCTGCTGCATCAATTGCACTTTGTTCTAAATCAATATCTACTCCATCAAAACCAAATCTATCAACCAATCTTAAAATTTCAGCTACAAATTCGTCTTTTTGATTTTCATATAAATTTATATGAGCATCTGCTCCACCAAGAGAAAGAACAACTTTTTTTCCTTTTTTATGTAATTGTTCTATTTCATTTGCAAAAAAATCATCTTTTTGGTCTTGATTCATTTCTGGGTGTGTGGCTACTAAGGGAATAAAAGTAGGAATTTGTCCATCTCCATAAGATTTAAAAAATGATACTTGAATAACATCATATTGATCTGGAACTTGTGTTAAATCAATATATTTCGCATTGCCTCCTTGATATCCTGTTGCGTCATCAAAGTTATGTCAATAACCAATCAAAATTTGATTATCTTTCATTTGAGTATATGAATTTGCTTTTTCAACAAAAACAGACGCACTAGTTCCTGTCATTCCAGCAGATGCTATAAGTGATAATAATATTTTCATTATTTTATCCTTTCTTTCGCAAGCCCACCCAACCTCCAAACTTAATATATATTTAATTTTTTTAAATAAAAAGCAAACTTTTTAAAGTTTGCCTTTTGCTATTAACAAATAGTTGTCTCGGAAATACTTTAAAAATTAATAATATAATTTGTTATTATTGTTATTAATAATTAAATACTAACGATTCATGTAATTTTAACATTTGCTCTGTTGAAGTGAAATGATCAACAATTTGTAAGGCAAACTGTAATGCTCCTCCAATTGAACTTCCTGTAATGATATTTTTATCAGCAATTGCTGACATGTGAGGTTTTTTAATAGCTTTATCTAAATATTGTGTACATCCTGGGTAATGAGTAACTTCAATTCCATTTACAAGTTCTAATTTACCTAAAATTTGAGGTGCTGCACAAATAGCTGCAACAACTTTATTTTCTTTAGCATGTTTTTCAATTGCACTCATTAATACATCATTTTCTTTTAAATGTTCTACTCCAACTAATCCACCAGGTAATATTAAACAATCATATTTTGAAAAATCAATTTCACTAATTAATTTATCAGCTTTTATTTCTATATTTCAAGATCCCTTTACTTGTTTAGAGTCACTTATTGAAACAATATCTACAATTGGAAAGCTTCCATTAAATAATTTTTCTGCTCTCCTTAAAACATCAACTGTTGCTACAACTTCTGTATCTTCAAAACCATTAGCAACAAAAATAGCTACATTTGCCATATTTATCCCTCTTTTCTTTTTATTATTATACTCCTATTTTTTAGTTATAATAAATTTAGGTGATTTTAATGCTTTCAATTAAAGAAATAATAAGTTTTTCACGAATATTTAGAAAAGATAAAAATAAAGATATTTTTAAAGAAAATTATTCTTCAAAATTAATACATAATCAAAAAATATTGGATATGAACATAAGAACAATTAGAAATCCTTCAAATAAATTTAGTTCTTTAATATTTAAAGAAAAATTTTCTAGCGAAAATGGTTTTAAGCTTGTTTATTCTAAGGGTTTTAACTCTTTTGGTTTCAAAGAGCAAGTTGATGTAGTATTTTGTGATATTAAAAATAAAGTAATAGAAACTTATTCTAACTTTAGTCCTAATAAAATGACAAAATATCACAATAAGGCAATTGCAATTTATGTTTTAGCAAATAATATGAATAAATTTTTAAATATAAAACAAAAAGATATTTTAAAAACAATAAAATAAACTCACCTTTAAAAATATAATTTTTTTATTATTTATATAAAATTTAAGAATTTAAAAAATTCTCTTTATAGCACTTTATATGCTTGGAGAATTTTTATTTTGTTTCTAAATTACTAGCATTCTTAACTGCCTCTTCTTTAATTTTTGTTCAGAAATTAACAGCTAATATTTTATCTACAGCTCTAATTGAAACATGCAATTTATCATAATAAAAATGATTTTTATTATATTTTAGACATATATGACCAATAGTTATCCCCATAAAATCATAGCCATTTTCAATTAATTCTTTAGCAGTTTTATCTTTAAATTCTGAATTACCATAATTTTGATACATTAACTCTTTTATTGTTTCAATTCCTGGATTCATTCATGTAGTTAATAAATAATTTCTTAGTCTATCGATTTTTATTTTGCCCTTGTCACCTTGTGTTAGTCAATAATTAATAATTTTTTTTTCAAAAAAAGATGAGAAATTTTGTACACCTTCTGTTAAAGAAGGGAAAAATATTTGAAAAGGTTCTAGTTCTCCTTCTATTTCAAAGTGAGCTAATAATCAAGGTTCAGGAAAATTTACTACTCCTATTTGATCAGAACTTAACTGATATACTTTTTCACTCATTTTAAGACTTCCTTCATAATTAAATAAATTATAACATATTTGTAAAAATTTTTATTTCATTAATACTGATGGTGATTCGCTTCTTATTTTTCTTGTTGTAATTGCAATTGAGATAAAAAATGCACCAAATACAAGTAAAATAGCAACAATTGGAGTTCACCATGTTAATCCAAAAGGAATTGAACCTAATTGACGACTTATAATATTAAATCCAATTGCTATTACAGCAAAATTAGTAAATACTCCTAAAATATAGAATATAAAAGAAAGAATTGTTACAGTTCCAAATGTATAGTTAATAATTTTTCAATTTGAATATCCCAAGGATTTCATAACAATCATAAATTTTTTATATTGATTTACATATAAATCATTAATTAAAGTAACAGTTAAAATCATAATAATTATGAGTAACGTAATTGCAACTGTTGTCATACTCAAAATTATTACGGATAATTGATTTATAAGTGCCTTTTGTTGACTTAATAATTTTGTACTTTGAATTTCCAAAGTACTTGCACCATAATTTGCTCCATTTAATGTATCTGAACCATATTTTTGACTTCTACTAAATGAAGCTTGTGTTGTTATAAAATGAGGTTCTTCAGAATTTGAAAGAACACCAGTATATCAAATATTAGGACGAATACTTTTTTCAAAATCGTTGCTTCCATAAACTAATTCATTTTTTGTTAGATTTTCAGCTCTACTATAGTATTCAATAGGATTAATATAATCATAAGTATTAATTTTTACATCATTGTATGTATAATTGTCAATAGGTTTTGTTAAATCTTCATATTGCAAATTAAATGGAATATATTTAGAGATATTATAACCACTCAAGATATTAACAATATCTTGATCTGCAATTATAATTGAACTTCCATATACACCAATTGAATCAATTTTATTAAATTTAATAGATTTAATATTATTTCCTTGTAATCAATTCATATTTACAATTCCAAAAGTTATTGGACCATTATTATCTCTTAAGCTTCTTGAAAAATAATTATCATATCCACTTGTAATATTTTGAACAGGAGAGCCAGATAAATTTCTTAACTCTCTTTCATATTTCCCAGAATTATCAAAGTAAAGAGAATAAGGTTTTATTGCAAAATACTCATCTGTTATATTTGGATTTACTTTTTTTCAAGCTTCTTTAGTAACTTTTGGAACGTCTTTTTCTGCAATATTATCTTTTCATCACTTAGATGAATCTACATTACCATTTTGTTTTAAATTTTCAAAATCACTTTTATAGAAATTAGGAATAAACATTACAATATTGTCAAAAGAATAATATGGTCTTATTTCTAAATTTAACTCTTCTTTATTTTCTCTAATAACTGAAGTTAAATTATAAAAACCATAGGAATTATCCATAAGTTTTATATTATCTCCATATTCTTGCTCATTGATTAAATTAAATCCAGTTTGATCAAATATTGGAGCATACGTAAATTTACTTGTTGATAAAGAATCAATTTCTATATAACCTCTATTTTCACTATCTTTTTTTTGAATTTTATTGTATCTCATTCAATCACCATCATCGTACATTCACGCTTGGTTTGGTATATTTAACATACCATTTCTTAAAACTAATCTAGTTTTATTAATTAAAGGATTTGATAAATTATCTCAATTATTTTTTAAAATGAAATCAGTTTGATCATTTGCTACAACTGGTATAGTAATTTCTTTATTTTGCGAATTATAAATTGTTTTAATATCTAATTCTTCTTCACTTGAAATATGCTTATCATTTAAAACTTTTTCTAAAATTTCAGCTTGATAATCATCAATAAATAATTTGTCATTTATTTTATCAGAAATCTTATATGCATTTTGGGTTTTTTGTAAGCCTGTAATATTTAATTCCAAATTATCTTTTGTTAATAGTTGGAGATTTGTAAATAAATTATCAACACCTGGTATATATTTATTTATCTGTCATCCAAATAAAAAATTATTAAGTCTATTTTCTGATTTTGTAACATATTGTTTAATATAAGCTGGAGTTTAAGAAATAATAATCTCTATAATTTGTTCTTTTCACTCACCCTCAGTTGTTGCAGAGCCATTAATAAAACTAGACAATAATTGAGGTAATCCATTTGTTAAAAGTTCTGATAGATTATCAATTTTTTTAATTCTCTTTAAAGTTCCTTCATTACTTCCTATTGGATCCTTAAATTCAGGTAAATTAGAATGAATTAATCACTCCAATATTTTCTGTATGTCTGCAATTGAAATTCCTTTACCAACTAATTGATTTATATTATTTCCAAGTATACTTGCAATAATTGAAATTACTGAATTTTGTTCTTGATATAAATCATTATATTGTTCTTCTGTTGAATCATAAATTGAATCATAAACTCATTTTGCACTTAATTGTTGATTAGAATTTTCTGAAAGTAGAATTTGAGGAATAGCTGAAGCATCTGGTATAGGTGCAAAATCTGTTATATTTTTAGATATACTGTTAATTCCAGAGCCAAAAATAGATTTACTATCCATTAAGTTTTTTTCATATTCTCCAATTTCTTAGTAGGAGATAAAGAAGTTTTTGCCAAAGGTGCATTACCAATTAACTCCCTATTTTCATAATAATTTGAATAAAGAACATTTTTATAATAACTACCTACAATATTTTGAACAAGCCCTGGAATAGTTAAACCAAAAGAAACTAAGAATCCAGCTACATACACAGTTGTTGCTGAAAGAATAGTTTTGGAAAATCCTGAAACTGCAAGTTCAAGACTAAATCTTGTTGAAAAAGATCTATTTTTAACAGCTGAGTTTTTTAATTGATTTAATCAATTATTCTTTTTATTTTTTTCTAACTTATTAATTATCTCTAATGTTGGTTTTTTTATTAATATAAAAGCTGTTAAAAAAGAAACTACACATAATAGTATTCCAAAAATTAAAATAGAAATAACAATTGCTATTGGACTAAAAAAGACTATACTGGAGCGACCACCAACAAATTCTATAAATACTTTTGCTATAACTTCTTGAACAATTGAACCCATAATTCAAGCAAAAGGAATTACAAATAAAGTAACAATTATTCCATATGATAAGTATGATCAAGAAATATCTGAAGTTCTTGCTCCCATTGCCTTTAGTATACCAATTTCTCCAGAATTTAGCTCTACAGTTTTTTTAATAGCAATAACTGTAGCTGATATTACTATTAAACAAATTACAATACAAAAAATTATAGAAAAAATTTTAAAACCATAAATTATCTGAGGTGCTATAAGTCAATTCAATTTTAAATTACTTGAAGAAAAAACTTTGTAATTATCTATTATATTAATATCATTGAATTTAGTTTTTCCAGATAAAAATGAGTAAGAATTATATACTTCAATGGTATTTGAAAATGAATATGCTTTAAACTTATTAAGATCATTTTCCATATTTTGTATATCTCATTGATTTTCATAAGTCAAAAAAGAATAAACAGTTTTTGTTGTAGATTTGTTTAAATTTGATGTTACTATTTTAGCTAAGTTATTTTGATTGGCATAAACAATCGCATTTTTTTTACTATTTGGAAGTGGGTTTGTAATATTTGCAATTGGATAATATGTTAGTGGATCTGATGCAAAACCAGAAATAACAAAGTCACTTCCCCCAATTTTTATATTTTCCCCTATTTTGTATTTATTTGCCTTTGCAAATTGTGTATTGATAAGAATCTCACTTGTGGTTCTAGGTAAATTACCTTCATATAAAGTAATTAAATCTTTTCATTGATTTTCTACATCAACAATTCTGTAAGTAATTTCAGAGATATTATCAGTATATTCAATTTCAGCTCTAACTTTGTAATCAAAACTTGTTATTTTTGCAAGTAATTCTTTTTTTATAAAGTACCCTTTTATCCTATTTATTTGATCATAAGTATAGTTTTCATAATAATCTAGATCATCAAAATTAGATGAATCACCAAGTTCTTTTTCAATACTTGTAAATTCAACATGTTTTAAATAATTTGTACTAAAAGTTTTGTCCACATTAATGACTTTATTATTTTTTTTAGTAACAACAAGTTGAGTAAGACTTCCTCTCATTCCTTTTTCATAAACTTCATTTTTAGTTTTTAAATATTCATTATCACTATATTTTAAAGAAAAATCAATACTATTATTTCAAGGTGTATTATTTTTATTTACTATAAATTCTTTTTTAGTTTCGATATCTCCAAATTCTTCAACTTCAGGGTTAAAACCAAATATTCATGTAAAAATAGTAACTCCAAAACTTTTTAAATTCTGAGTTAATTTTGGTTTTCCATTTGGTCCTGGTTCAATATTTTCTTTTTCGATAAAATTAAAACCTATCTTATTATCCTTATTTAATTCATTAAAAGATTTAACTACATCTTCTCTTTCTTTTCTTTCTGACTTATTTGATTCAATAATTGCTTGATTAATTCAATATGCTGGATATTCTGTTGTAGCTCTAATTATTTGTCTCAAATATGATTCAAGAGAAAAATATAAATATCTATTATAAATATCATTGTCTCCATTATCAGATATATTTATTATATTTTCATTATTTTGATCATATTCATATTTTGCCATATTCATTTTAAAATTTTCTCTAGTTATAAAACCTTTATTTTTAAGTTCATAAAATAAAGTATTTTTAATATAATTTGGAGTTTTTTCGTTATCTAAAAATAAATCTTCCAAATAATTTTGTTTCAGTGTCTCAATAGTATAAGTATAAAAAGTACTAATAACCTTTTTATTTTGATTAGCCACACTGTTTTTTAAATAGGAAGAAGAAGTAGCATCTGATAAAAAGTTAATATCACTATAAGGATCTCAAAGAATTAAATCTTTTATTGGATCATAGTTGTATTCAAAAATGCTAAATCAATATTCAGAGTCTAAAATCATTAGAAGAAATGCTTCTTGAACTTTAGGATCTTTAAAAGTTTTGGTTAAAAAAGTCTCTTGATTATAATTACTTAAATTACTTTCTGGAAAGAAACTTAAATTATAATTTATTTCAAGAGCTCTATTATTTAAACTAGATAAATCATTTGAATCTATTGAGTATATAAATTGACTATTCATTATATCCATAGGAGCAATGATATCTGTTGTCATATCATCTGATGAATTAATATCCACTACTTTTTGATTAACATAATTAAATGACTCCATTTTTGACATGGTATTATTATAGTCATCACTAATTCTTTTTGTTGATGATAAAGTAGCACTTAAAATAAAAGTAGCTAAAAAAGTTAAAATAATAATAACAATGAATTGTATTTTAACTTTCATAATACCTTTTATTCCTTGTTTTAAATATAAAAATATAGATTTTTTCATTATTTTATCCACCAACTAATTTAAATATATTATTGTTTTTTTTTTTTTTTTCAAGACTAAATCTTTTTGAAAAGAAAAGTAAAAACATTTTAGTAACCTAGAAAAGTAAAAACATTTTAGTAAACTAGAAAAGTAAAAACATTTTAGTGTCTAAAAAAGTTTTTATTAAAAATAAGAATATAATAGTTATATTGGGGGATAAAATGAAAAAATTATTAAGTCTATTTTCAATTTTGAGTATAACAGGATCAACTTTTACTGTTGCATCTTGTAGTATGGTAAATTATAAAGTTCAATCAATAAAAAATAAGGTTAATAATTTAGTTCAAGTTTCTTCAACTCTTTTAAGAGGAAGTATAATACAAAATGCAAGTCAAAATTCAAATAGTGGTCTTGCTTATGATTCAAATTACTTAAACTCACTTATTCTTAATTCAAAATCTAATAACCTTATACCGAATTTCAAAACAGATGCTCAAACAACAATGAAAAATTTAAATGAGACATATTTTGGAAGCCAAGATTTAAATAGAGATTCAATAAATAATTTAAATAAAGATTTTTTAACAAATAATGTTAAATCACCTACAAGTTCATTAGATAGTTTCTCTTCCAATTTTATATTATTTTCTAGTGTGTTGAAAACAAATGGTGGAATTCATCCAAGTATTTCAGGTTTAATACAAGGTTTATTGCCTACATTAAATCTAAAAAATACTCTAGCAGAAACACTAAATAGTGAATCATTAAAATCAATTGCAAATTTAATTCAAAAAACTAA
Organism: Spiroplasma floricola 23-6; assembly: GCF_002813555.1. Classification (NCBI taxonomy): domain Bacteria; kingdom Bacillati; phylum Mycoplasmatota; class Mollicutes; order Entomoplasmatales; family Spiroplasmataceae; genus Spiroplasma; species Spiroplasma floricola. The sequence goes on along the minus strand of NZ_CP025057.1, from coordinate 435,929 downwards.
TGAACCGTTATCAGAAACTCTTGGTTTTCTACAACAATCAAATATTTTCTATGCAGTATTAAAAAATTTCTTTAATTCTGACTTTGAAAATTCAAGAAAAGAAAATGATACAGAAAATATTGAAAAATGAGTTAAACAATTTATAAGTGAAGTAAAGTTAAACGGTTTAGATACATTATTGGAAGAACTCGTTAATAAAATACTTACACAAGATAAAAGTGAAGATGTTTTAACAGGACAGATGATTATTAACTCTTCATTAAATCGCTTTCATAATATTTTAGCAAGAGTTACAAAACAAGAGAATAAAGTTATTAATTCTTCAAAGCTTTATGATACTTTAAGTAAAAATTTTGATAAAGATTTAGGAGATTTAATGGGAGATTTTCTAAAGGGTTTAAATCTAAATTTAAAAGCTTTTGATTTTAAAGCATTATTATTATCTATAATAAAGTCTCCTGAAAATATTAGCGATATTTTATTTATAATCTCAGGACTTTTAAAATATGTATCTTCCTTAGATTTTTCAGATTTTATTCCAGAAAATGATGATAAATTATTTGACTATACTAAGTCAAATGATAATTTTTTAAAAGAATTAAATAACAAAACTTTAAAAGATAACTCGTTTAAAATTAAAATGCTTTTTAAAAATCTGTCATTGATAACAAACGTAAAAACTAATGCAAATGGAAAACAACTTCAGAAATTATTTTATATGTTATTTAATTCTGGGAAAAAAGTCACTGAAATTGATGAAAATATTAACTTATTGACTTTAATAAACAAATTAAGTTCACCTATATTTGGTTCAAACTCAAAAAATAATTATTCTTCTTTATTATATGGTATAGGAAAAGGAATTGCCATTTGACAAGGTTGATCTTTTGTAGGTCTTGGAGCAGATCAAGTAGGAAATTTAATTAGATGAGTAATTGGAGATGGATTAGGATATAATTCAGATTTTAGTGGATTAAACAATGTATTAAATATTTTAAAAAGTTTAGGAATTGAAATTAATTTAAAAGTAAGTGAAAAAACAACATTACAATTAAAGCATTTATTTAATGCAATTTACGATGAAGACTCAACTATTTTTAAAGATTTAATTGGAAAGCAAATGAGTTTATACTCTATTTTTAATCAAAATATTGTTCTCTCTATGAAAATTTCAGATATTATTGATTTAATATATAAAAACATTGCTTCAAATGGAAATGAACAAAAAATAAATACAGATAAATTAAAAAATGGATTAAATATTTTATCTAATGAATTAGTTAAAGATAATTATACACTTTGATATAAGAATTCAAATAACTTTGTTCAATATAAAGAAAGTAGTATAAATAAACAAGGAAATTATAATGCTTTACAGGCTATGATAATCTCTTCTTCTAAAAATGGAATGTATTTAAAATTAGATAATTCTACTCCCATTAATGAAAATATTAAGGGAACAAAAGCAGCTATGTATGCTTTAGGAACAGACTATGATGAAAAAGGAAATCAAAAACCATTATTTAGAGATAAAAGTTTATTACTAGGATTGGAAAATATATTTGATGATCAAGTAACTATTGGGATTTTAGATGACCTTACAAGAGGCTTTCAAGAAATTATAAAAATAAATAATAATATATCTAACAGTATTTATAAAAAATTAATTGAAAATGCAAACTTTGAAACTAAAATAATAAGCAGTTCAAATATTGATACAGATAAAGAACAATCGATAACTTATAAAACAGTTTATACTAATCCTTTTAATGAAACAAAAACTAGCTATGAAATTAATTTAATTTTAAAAATTAATCAAGACTCATGACAAATTAATTCCATTAGAAGACTTTAAAAAACTAATAGTTTAGTTTTTTTTTTTTTTTTAAAAAAAAAAAAAAAAATGATATTTAAATATCACTAAATTATTATCTATTTTATTAAATTAAGAAAATAATAGCAAGAGTGGATCCTAAAATAGATATAGGAAGTAGAAATCACAATAATCATACATTAGAATTTCATTTTGATCCATAATCTCCTTTTTTATTTTTTTTCGGCTTAATTTTCTTAGGAGGAACTACTTTTATTTCAACAATCTTATCTTTAGCTTCAGGTGGTGCTTTTTTTCAACCATCTTGTTCTTTCATAGGTTTAATTTCTTCATGTTTTTCTTCAAATTTATGAGGAACTTTTTCTTTTGCCTTATTTAAATCTTCATCTATTACTTGTTTTTTTTCATTTTCTGCTAATAATGGATTATCTGATTCTGGAAGAATTTCAATTTCACCATTTGTTCTTCCAGATAAAGTATCAACAAAATGTTGAGCAACTTCCCTACTTGGAGTTGCAAAAGTTACTCCATTTCCAAAACTGTCATTTTGAAGTGAAACATAATGTAATCCTCCAGAGTTTTTAGAAAATTGTAATTGAATTTTTTGAAGTGAATATGAATCAAATGGTAAATATCTTATTTGTGTACTTGTGTCATTGTCCAAAATTTCTAAAGTAAATGTTCTTTTTGTTGTAATAAAAACAATTCCAACCATTTCATCATCGTATCTTTTAAAACTGGCTCAAAGTGCTGATAAAACTTGTTCATCTTCATCAAAATAAGTTTCTGTTTGGGATCAAACTTTTTCTAATATATCTTTGTAATTGGGCATTCAAATATAGCCTTGACTTGCAAGTTCTTCTCTTAATTGTGTACTTGTTTTCATATTTAAAAACCCACTTTCTTTTTACTATTTTAACTTATTTTTATTTGTAAATCTTGTGTATATCTCCATTAATTTTTTTTCATAAGCACTATGTGGTTTAAAGTTGAAATATTTAATGTCTTTTATTTCATCAGGTAAATATTGTTGATTTACTCAATCATTTTCATAATTATGAGGATATTTATACCCTATTCCACTACCAAGCTTATGAGCATTTTTATAGTGATTATCTCTCAAATACATAGGAATTGGAGGTGCCAATCCCTGTTGAACATCTTCTAAAGCTTTTTCTAACGCCATATATGAAGAATTAGACTTCTCACTTAAGGCCATTTCAATAATTGCCAATCCTAATATAATTCTTCCTTCAGGCATTCCAATTTGTCTAAAAATTTGACAGGCTTGAAAAACTCTTAATGGAATCGTTGGATTTGCCAATCCAATATCTTCATAGGCCATTATAGTCATTCTTCTCATTAATACTTCATAATCTCCTATTTGCATTAATCTAGCTCAATAATGAAGTGCTGCATCAACATCACTTCCTCTTATTGATTTTTGAAGAGCAGATTTAAGATCATGATATTCATCTCCTTCTCCAGTTCCTTTTGTAACTGCTTGATCAAAAATTGAAGATATAATCTCTCTATTTATTATTTGTTCTGAATAAAGAGTAGTTAAAATCTCAACAGCATTTAAAGCAACTCTTAAATCTCCATTAGCAAGTTCACAAAGATTTTCAAATGCATTTTCTTCTATATTTAGAGAAATATTATTATTTTTTAAAATTCTTTTAATTCCTTCATTCATTTCTATTGAGTTAATCTCTTTTAATTTTAAAATAGTACATCTACTTCTAATAGCAGGATTTATTACAAAATAAGGATTTTCAGTGGTTGTTAAAAAAACTATTACTTTTTTAGATTCAATATATTCAAGTAAATAATCTTGAATATTTCTATTCATTCTATGAATTTCATCAATTATTAATATTAATTGTTCTTCATGATTTGAAGAATCAATCAACTTTTGAAGTTTTTCTTTTTTATCATTTGATGCATTAAACAATTCATATTTAGTATTTAAATCATTTGCAATTGATATTGCCATTGAAGTTTTGCCCACACCAGGAGCGCCATAAAAAATTAAATTTGTAAGGAATTTTTTTTCTACCATTTTTGAGATTATTCCATATTTATTATTAATTAAATGAGATTGTCCAACTATATCTTTTAAAGAGTTTGGTCTTAATAGAAAACTTAAAGGTTTATTCATTTTTTCAACTCCTAATTGAATAATAGCATAAAAAAACTAATCATTTTGATTAGTTTTTTTATGCATTTCCTGCATCGTGTAAATCTTTAAATTTACCTGCTGTTTTAATTAGCTCTTTGTAAGTTCCTTGTTGTACAATTTCTTTACCAGGAGCTAAAACAAATATTTGATCTACATCTTTAATTGTACTCAATCTGTGAGCAATAATAACTGATGTTTTTTCTTTCATTAGTTCATTTAATTGAGCTTGAATTTCTTTTTCAACAATATTGTCTAAAGCACTTGTTGCTTCATCCAAAATTAGCAATTCAGGATTTCTTAATAGAATTCTTGCAATAACAAGTCTTTGTTTTTGTCCACCACTCAACAACAATCCACGTTCTCCTAAAATTGTTTGATATCCATAAGGTCAACTATTGATTATTTGATCTATTTGAGCTTTCTTACACGCTTCATGAACTTCTTCATCTGTTGCTTGAAAATGACCATATCTTACATTATCATAAACATCTCCAAAAATTATTGAAGGTTCTTGTTCAACATAACCCACATGACTTAAATAACTTTTTAAATTAAAATCTTTAATATTTTTGTCATTTACCAATACGCATCCTTCTGTTGGATCATAAAATCTTAAAAGCAGTTTAGAAATAGTTGATTTACCACTTCCAGTTTCTCCAACAAAAGCATAAGATTTTCCCTTTTCGAGAGTAATATTTAATTCTGGAACAATATTTACTTCTGGTTTTTCAGGATAATTAAATTTTACTTGTCTAAACTCTATTTTTACAATATTTTCATCGAACAATATTCCTGTTTTATCTTTGTCATCTAAAATTGGTTCCTTTTCAATTACTTCATAGATTTGTCTTGAAGAAGCAGCAACTCTTGAAAGACCAGGAATAATAGCAGATATTTGTCATAACGGACGAGTTAATCCAACCATTGCGGAAATAAATGCTGGTAAAGTCACATTCATCATATCTGAATTATTAAAAAATGAAATTGCAACTGTTATCATTATTAAATTTATAAGAACATCAGATGCAATTAACATAGCTAATAAGGTTCCATCAATTCTTGAAATTGGTTTAAAAGCTTTTATATAAGGTTCATGCAAAGCATTAAGTCTTGATTCTTCATATCTTCTAGTTCCTGTTGCTTTTACTAATTTAATTGCTCCAATTCTGTCAATAACATCTCCATTAACATCTGAAATTATTTCTCTTACGGTTTTAACTTTTTTTTGGTATCTTAATGAAAATAGTATAACTAAAAGAGCTAATGAATAAACACATAAACTTGCAATTAAAGCCATTTGTCAATGCAATATAAATAAAGTTGCAGTTCCCATTATAATTACAAGAGGTGCTTGTATAACTCAAGCTATCATACCTGAAATTTCATTTCCTATTACATTAGTATCTCCAACAAGTTTTGTCATTAATTTACCAATTTTTTTATCTGAATAATAACTAATATCTTGTTCTAATAGTCTTTTAATTGTTAAATTTCTTAATTCAACTTCTATTCTTACAGCTAACATAATTGAACAAGAGTTCCTAATATAAGTACATATATAAAGTAAAACAAGATCTGATGCTGTTATAGCCATTCATCAGTATCAAGTAAGACCATGTACTTTGTCTTGTCTTGTTGCTTGAAGTACAAACTTAAAAATAAAGTATTTAAACTTACCAAAAAGGCACTAAATGTAACTACAAATACAACGCTTAGAAATAATGCTTTATACTTTCATCCATAAATTAATACAATTCAAGAAAACTTAAGTTTATTTTTTTCTTTAACAAGTTTATAAACTTTATCATCTGGAATATATTCGTTTGAATCTTCTTTGGGATTTGTTATGTTAGCATCACTTAGTGGCATATTTGTTGTACTAAACGATTGATCCATATTATTTTTTCCTTTCATATTTTTTTGATATTGAAATATTATCACAAATAATTTAAAAACAACTCCTAAAAAAGAGTTGTTTTTAAATTATTAATGAGTTTTTTTTGTTTCTTCTTTTGAAGAAGTTGATATAGGCAATTCTCTTACTAAATCATTTAATTTTATTCCAAATACATTTTTATATACTTCTGAATATTTTTGAACAGGAACAACTTCTAGTTCTTTTCTAACTTCTTCAGGAATATCTTCTATATCTTTTGTATTTTTAAATGGTATTAAGATTTTTTTCAATCCACTTCTATGAGCTGATATTGATTTTTCTCTTAATCCCCCAATTGGAAACACTAAACCTCTTAGTGTAATTTCACCTGTCATACCAATTTCTTTTGGAACTGGTTTATTTGTTAGAGCAGATACAATTGCAGTAGTAATTGTTACTCCAGCACTTGGTCCATCTTTTGGAACAGCTCCTTCAGGAACGTGAATATGTATATCATTTTCATTGAATACTTCTTTAGGTATTCCAAACGCTTTGTAATTTGATTTAACAAAGTCATAAGCAATAGTTGCAGATTCTTTCATAACATCTCCAAGTTTACCAGTTAGTACTAAACCACCTTTTCCTGGAAAATGATTAACCTCTATTGGTAAAATGTCTCCACCAAATTGAGTATATGCAAGACCTGTAACCACTCCAACTTGTGCTTCATTTTCTTTTTCAGTATGTTCAAAAATACGTTTTTTCAATAATTCATTAACTACTTTTGGAGTTACTTTTAAAGTTTCAATTTCCTTGTTTAACATTTTTACAACAAATTTTCTAACAATTGATGCAATTCATCTTTCTAATTGCCTTACCCCAGCTTCTCTAGTATAATGTTTAATAATTTCATTAATTGAGTCTTTTGTGAAAATTACTTGATCTTTTGAAACTGCATGATCATCTAATACTTTTGGAATTAAATATTCTTCTGCAATTTTCATTTTTTCAATTTCAGTATAACTTGAAAGCTCAATAATTTCCATTCTATCATATAATGCTTCAGGAATATTTTCTGGATAGTTTGCTGTTGCAATAAATACAACATCACTTAAATCATATTCTTCTTCTAAATAGTGATCTGAAAATTTTGAGTTTTGTTCTGGATCTAATACTTCTAACATTGCTGAAGCCGGATCTCCTCTATAATCACTTGCCATTTTATCAATTTCATCAAGTAGGAAAACTGGATTTTTAACTCCTGCTTTTTTCATTCCTTGTATTACTCTACCTGGCATAGCTCCTATATAAGTTTTTCTGTGACCTCTAATTTCTGATTCATCTTTAACTCCACCAAGAGCCATTTTTATAAATTCTCTTCCCATTGACTCAGCTATTGATTTTGCTAAACTTGTTTTACCAACTCCTGGAGGACCTACTAGAGTAATTATTTGTCCTTTAACCTTGTTAGTATTTTGTTTAACAGCTAAATATTCAATTATTCTTTCTTTAACTTTTTCCAAACCATAATGATGTTTGTCTAAAATATTTTTTGCAAACTTCAAATCAGTTTTTTCTTCAGTTTTTTGTCATCAAGGAGTTTGCATCATTCAATCAATATATGTTCTTGTAATATTTGCTTCTGATGAAGCTGCTGGCATACCTTCACATTTATCTATTTCTGATAATATTCTTTTTTTAATATTTTCTGGGAATGGTTCTGTTTCAAGGCGTTTCTTGTATTTTGCCAAGTCATCTCCTTCACCATCCATGTCTCCTAATTCTTCTTTAATAGCTTTTAATTTTTCTCTTAAATAGAATTCTCTTTGTTGTTCATCAACTCTTGATTTAATTTTTTTACTAATTGATGATTCAATATCAGCTGATTGACGTTTTTCATCTAAAAAGTCATTAATTATTTCAATTCTTTTAACAGGATCTAATTCTTCAAGAACTGCTTGTTTTTTTTCAATAGGCATAAATGGCATTAAATTCGCTGCACTATCAACAATAAAGTTTGGATCAACTTCTTTTGGAGCTGAATTAATAATTTCTTCAACTTCTGATGGAAATTCATCTTGTGAACTTATCATTGCTTTTATATATTTTGTAATTTTATCTAATGCCTCTTTATTTGAGCTTTTTAAGCTATCTTTTACTTTATAATTTGCAATATAAAAATCCTTTAATTCAATGTCACTGATTTCAGCACGTGAAATTGATTTTATATTTACAGTTAATGTACCATCTTTTCATTCTTTTTTTATTTTTATTTCTGCTAATACTCCAAATTTAAATAAATCTTCAATTTTAGGTTCATCTTCTAATGGTTTTTTTTGTGAAACCATCAGAATTTTCCCTTCATATTTTTCCACAGATTCTTTAACAGCAAGTGTTGTTTTATCTCTTCCAATTTCTAATACTTGATCAAATGTTGGATAAATATAACTCCCACGTGTTATTAGCATTGGTAATTTTTTATTCATATTATTCCTCCTTAGGTACAAAAATATGATAACACAATTATTAGCACTTGCAAATGTTAAGTGCTAAAAAAATAAAAAAATACAATTCTTTGTATTTTTTAACCATTATTTGAATATAAAAAGTCAACTATTTTTTCTCTAATTATTTCTTCTTTAATTTGTACTTCAGGTATTAAAGAGTTTTTAATAAAATCTGGTTCTACTCCAAAAGTTTTAGCTAGAGAGTTATATTTTTCTTCCATATCCTCTTTTGAAACTTCGAATTTTTCTGTATTTCTTACTTTATCTGTAATTAAATAACTTTCAATTCGTTTTTTTGCATCTTGAAATAATTCATTTCTGATATCTTGATCGCTTAGACCTGTTTGTTTTTTATATTCTTTTATAGTAAGTTTTTGGCTTTGTACTTTTGCTTCAAATTCTTTATATAAATTATCAATTTCCTTATTAATTGCAGATTTTGGAATTTCAATTTTTGAATCATTTCTTATTATATCTATTACATTATTTACAAAAATATTTTTAGTTTGACTTAATTTTTGTTCAAGAATTTGTTTTTTTAGACTAGCTTCTAACTCTTTAAAAGTTTTAATTCCTGGTAAATTTAAATCTTTTACTAATTCATCATCTTTTGCAGGTAAAACTCTCTCTTTAATTTCTTTTATATCTAATTTAAATTCTGCTTTTTTTCCACTTAATTCAGGAGTGTAATCTTCTGGAAAAGTAACATTAATTGAAGATTTTCCTAATGTTTTACCAATCATTTTATCTTCAAAGCCAGGAATCATTTGTCCACTTCCAATAACTAATTTAAAGTCAATACCTTTTCCACCCTTAAAAGCAACATTATCAATAAATCCTTCAAAATCAAAAATAACAGAGTCACCTTTTGCTATTTTTTGATCCTTTTCTTTTTCTTTCTCCATTACAAATCTTTCTCTGTATTGGTCAATTGCTTTATCTAAATCTTCTTTTTCTACTTTAATTTCTTCTTTAACTAAATCCTTAGATTTTATTCCTTTATAATTTCCTATTTTGATTTCAGGCTTTAAATCAAATACAAAATGCAATTCACATTCTTTTTCACTAACTTTAGCTGGTGTGGGTACTGGTGAGTTAAATGGTTCAACATCAGTTTTTTGCTCTTTTGCAAAGCTTCAAGCTTTTTCAATTACTGATTGAACAGCTGCATTTAAATATTTAACAGGAGTTAAATATTGCTCAATTTTTTCTTTTGGTATTTTACCTTTTCTAAAACCTGGTATTTCCATATTTGCAGACACTTTGTTTTTTCCCTTTTTAATTGCTTCTTCCCATTCTTTTCCCTCTATTGTAACTATTCATATTCCTTGCCCTTTATCAGCAATCTTTTTTGCACTAAATTTCATATAAATTTCTCCTCTTTTATATATAACTTTTTAATTATAACAAATATTTATATATTGTTAAGTATTTTAGTGCTTATTACACTACTTAATTTTATTATTAGATTATTTTATTCAAAACTAGAAATCTCTATTATTCTTTAAAAAAATTAAAAAAACACTTTTGTGAAGTGCTTTTAAAAATTAATTTCATCTATATATGCAAATATCAATAATTTGATTGAATTAATTACATCTTTTTCAACACTATTAGAATACTTTTCTAACAATTTAATAGTTTCTATTACATTACCATCAAATGGAATTTTATATTTTTTTGCTAAAATAATTATATTTTCTCTTAGCATCTTCTTTTTTATCATTTCTTTTGGTAAAAAAGAGTTTAAAAAATCATTTTTAGAGGAATAATTAACTTTTCAGTCATGACCTTTTTCTTTGATTTCTTCTTTTCTTTTTTTATTCATTAAATTTCAAAATTCTTCTGCAAATAATGAAATTTTTTCTAAAGTAATAAAAATATTTTTCTCATACTCATTTGATGTTGGCTCTTTTTTTATATTCTCATCAGTTAAATTATTTGCAATTATACTAGGTATTATTATTTGACAAAGTTTCTCAATCATTTTATTTCTAATTTCTGAAATAAATCTAAAATAATATTTATAAAAGAAATATTCTGGAGCTTCAGTAATTCCAGATATTTCATTAAATAAATTTGTGAACATAATTTTGTATTTTTTGAATCATATATTTTCAAGACAATTTGTATAGAACTTAATTTTCTTTATAACTTTATTCTCTAATTTTTTTGATATTTTTTTATATAAAAAAAGTCTCGTTTTTTTAAAATTAGAGTTTAAAAAACTTTTAGAGAAATTCTCCTTATAATCAAAATTAGTAATTTCAAAATCACATTCTTGAATTTCCATTCATTTTTTTTCCAATTTACCATCATTTGAAGCTCATCACTTTCCTTTAATATGTGATTTACTTATATAAAAAAAATGATTTTTATCTTCTCTAATTTTTTTTGTTTTATTAATTTTTAAAAATTTAAGAATCACTAAAACTATTATTAATCAAAGCAAAAATAAAGAACCTAAAACTGTAAATATATAATACATATTTTACCCCTTTTTTTATTTATAGAAATATTATCTATATTTAAGTTTTAGTTATTTAGTTTTATTAATTTCGGTTTTCTTTTTTGCTTCTTCTTTTAATGTTCTTTGTTTTTGTGCTACTTTTAATTTTGATGAATTATTACCAAAAATTAATTTAATTTTTTCTCATAATCCCTTATTTTCTTGATATTTCAATCTTTTTCTAAGAATAAATTTTTGTTTATTTGGATAAGTATTCAATCAAACAGTTATATTTGATGTTCCTGTTCTTTTTTTCAAATTATATCAAAAATTAAAATACTTATTTTTAGGATCTGTAATTTCTTGCATTGAAAAAGTATTACCTAAGATTGTAAAAGTTTCTTGCATATCTAATTCCGGATCAAAATTTGGTTTTTTATCAAATTCAACAAATTTTTCTGTTTTTAAACTATCATTTTCCCTATTTTTTAATGACTCGCTTCTCGCTTTTCCATATAATTCTCTTCATAGTTTTTCTTTTTCAGCTTGTTCTTTTTCATAATCTCTTTTTATATTAGTTGGTTTTATATCAGCTAGATTAATAGTTTTTGATTTCATTTGTTTAGAGTTTTCATCTTTTTGCTTAATTTTTTGTTCTTTAATTTTTTGTTCTTTTTCCAAAAGCTTTTGCTTTTTTAATTCCGCTTTACGAATAGCTTCTTGTTTTTTCTCTTCAGCAAGCCTTCTTTCTTCTGCAAGTTTTTTCTCTTCTTCAAGCTTTTTGGCTTTTAATTCCTTTTCTATTAATTCCTTTGCTTCTTTTGCCTCTTTTTCTTCTCTTGCTTTAGCTTCTAAAAGCATTTTATCTAATAAACTTAATTCTTTTTTCTGATTTTTCTTTTCTTTTTTTGCTATATTTTCAGATTTTAATTCTTTATTAATTATTTTTTCTTTTTTAACTTCTTTTTTTTGTTGTATTTTTGGTTCCTGAGTTTCAGCTTTATTTAAATTTGAAACTTCAAATGATTTAAGAATTTCAGATCTCTGAATAACTTTTTTTTGCTTTTCCAAATCATTTGCTTTTTTTAAAGCAGAATTTATATCAGTTTTTAGATAATTTTGAAATTTCTTAAGATTTTCTTGAGTTTCATTAAAGTGAATTTGTTTTGGATTTGGCAGCGCATTTCCAGTATGTTTCCCATATAAATAATTTGATTCAATTAATCATTTTTCTCTTTCAATTTTCATCAAATAATTAATGTATTCAATTAAAGTTTCTCTAAATTCAAAATCGTAACCTTCGTATTCCTTTGCAAATAGCATTATAGTTTGACTATTTAATCTTTTTTCAATTAAGCTTTTAATTCTATTTTTTACTTTTGGTGATAACAATTGAAAATCTTGCTCTGATTTTATCTGATTTTTTTTTGTCATTATTTATCTTCCTTTCTTTTCAAATGCTATCAATTGCATTTTATTTATATAAATTTAATTGAGATTATGCAAAAAATGGACAAGTTTAAATAAATTCTTGTCCATGATTTTAACTATTTAATATTTTTTATAAATTTTTTAGTTATTTTTTCTACTCTTTCTTTACGTTTTTTCTCTTCTAATTGATGAATAATTTCTGCTTTATCTTCAATTGACTTGTAATTTGGAGTAGTTGATTTTGCAACTTTTAATGATTTATCAAATAATTCGTCATCATGAACTTTTGTGAAGTAAGCTTTCATTTTTAATTCAGTGCGCTTTATCATTTCTTGTTCATATCTAATTTGAGCATCAATTGATGCAATTTCTGTTCTATATTTCGCATCTCTTTCAAGACGTCTTTCACGTTCTAATTTTAAAACTGCAGCTACGCGTTTTTCTTCAGACCTTTTTAACTGTCTTTCTTTCATTAATTCAATTAATTTTTGACGTTCTTGTAATCTTCTTAATCTTTCTGCTTTTTCCATTGATTTTAGATTAAAGTCTTCACGTCTTTTTAATCTTCTTAATTCTCTAGCTTCTGCTAACCTTCTTGCTCGCACAACAATATAACTGTTTGCACGTTCAATTTTCATCATATTAATTCTATGACGACGTTCGTTTCTTAATTCTCTTAAAAATTCAATTTTTTCTTTCATTTCATCGAAGACTTGACCTTCTCTTTCATGAGAATCAATTAACTCTTGCATTATAGGTCTTTTTGTCAAATCATAAGTCATTGGATAATAACCTATTGGATTTTCTTCATGATATGGTTTTGATCTAGAGACATTGTTTTTATATTCATATGATCTATTTCCTGATAAATCTGTTTTATCTTCATCAATATTAATTTCAAAACCTTCTTTTGAAAGAATATTTCTTTTTTCTGGATCAATTCCTTCATCTTTAATAGTATATTCTCTTTTTGCAAGTACTTTATCAGCTTTAGTATATTTTTTTGAGTTTAGATTTTGTACTAAATGTTTTTCAAAAAAATCGCTTCCTAATTCAATAGGTGCTAAATTTTGATTCTCCATTTCAATTTGTTTTTCATCTATTTGAATATTATTTTCTCTATTAAACTCTTCTCTTGTCATATTTTCTCTTGCAACATATTCTTCCATGCTATCATCTTTAGAATCATTTTTTAAATTTAAGCTTTTTTCTTCTTTTTGTTGTTCTTCTAATTTCAAATTTTTTATTTCTTCTGTACTTATTTTAGATGAAGCTTTTCCTTCATTAATGAATTCTAATAAATTTGGATCTGGTACAACTTTTGAAGTCATTATTTCAGTTTCTTCATCAACAAAAGGTGTTGAAATAGAAGCAGAATTTGAAATTTCTTCTTCTATTATCTCTTTTTTTGGAGGAACAGTAAAAGCATTTTGTAAAATGCTTGTAGGTTGACTTATAGTTTTTTCTTCTACAGTACTACTTAATAAGTTTTCAATTTCATAAATATTTTGTCCACTTTTTGATACTGCTGTAAAATTAAATTGATCTGTTCTATTTTGATTAACATATCCTGCTCTTGAAAGAATATCTTCTTTAGTATTTCTATTTGTAGAAATAACACCAGGAGATAATTTTAACAATAAATCTTTTCTTTTTTCATCTGGAGACATTGCAACTGTTCTAATATTTAATCTATCTTTTCAACCTGCAACACCAACATCTTGCTTTTTTTGACCATTTGCAAAATTATTTCAAAAATTTTTAAAAATTCTGTTAAATTCTCCTTCTCATAAACTAACTAAATTAGGTCTTCTTGGATCATTTTTTGGTAATAAATTAATTCTTTCATATGAAGAAATTAATTTTTTATAATTATCATCTGTTTGTAAATTATATTTATTAATTAATGCTAATGCTTTTGGACCAAACTTTTGGTTTTTATATTCACTAGTAGCAGGCTTTTTATTATTAATTGTTTCTTTACCTGTAGTATTTTTTTTAGCTGCCGCCATACCAAGTACCTCCATTTAAATACAAAATGATTATACACTATTTTTAAACGTTTTAATAGCATAAGAGACTATAATAGATAGTACTAAAAAAATAGGCTCATTTTAGACCTATTTTATAAATGCAAATGCTATATTTTTTGGTTTAATTCCTAAAGTTTTATGAATAGAATCATTAATTATTGAAGTTACTTTTACACCATCCATTAAAAATAACCCCTTTTCCATAGTATAAATTCTCACAACAATAAATAAACTAGTTTCTTGATGAATACTTACTGAGGCTTGGATATCTTTAAATCCCTTAGCATTTGAGCGAACATCAAATTCAATTATTTTGCTTAGTAATTTTTCATCAATCTCTAAAGAACCTCTAGAGTTTCTTTCTATAGAAATGTACATTTAATTATCTCTCCCATTCTATTTTTAATTTGCTCTTCCAGAATATTTACCATCTGTTGTATTAATTAGAACTTTTTCTCCCTCTTTAATAAATAAAGGAACTGTAATTTCTAATCCTGTTTCAACTTTTGCTTTTTTTTGAGCACCACTAGTTGTATCACCTTTTACTGCAGGTTCTGCTTCAACTATTGTAAGTTCAATTTTTTCAGGAATTGTAATACCTAAAATTTCACCATTATATTCTGTCATTTTAACCATAATTCCATCAGTAATAAACTTAAGTTCTCAGTCTAATTTTGATGATGCAATTTCAACTTGTTCATAAGTTTCAATATTCATTAATACACAATTTGTTCCATCATTATACAAAAATTGCATATCTTTTTTTTCAATTAAGGCTTTTTCTACTTTTTCTCCACCAGTGAATGTAATTTCAACTCGAGCACCAGTTCTAAGATTTTTAACTTTAACTGTTACTTTTCCTTGTTGTCTTCCTGTTTTAGAAAATGAGTTTTCTAAAACTACAAAAATATTTCCATCATATAAGAATGTGCTTCCAGGTCTTAAATCGTTTACTGACATTATTAATCTCCTTTTAGTATTTATAAATAAATTATATCTAAAAAAGTAAATATTTAGTAGATATTAACTTAATTAATTTTAAGTTATATGAAAGTAATTATTTTTTGATATAAATTAAAATTAAATAAAAATATATTGTGAAATTGATGAACTATAATGACATAACATTAAAAAAGTAAAAAAATAATAAATTAAAAACACTAGTTTTTACTAGTGCTTTTAATTTATAAAAATATAAGATTTATTTTCTCCATTTAAATTTAGGTTATCTTTTCGATTTATCATATGGTATACCAACTGCTGCTGGTGGTTTTGATCATTTAGAAAGTACAATCATTGTCCCCAGAGATAATACAAAAGGAAGAACTAAAAATAAATTTTTATTTTGTGTTAGTCAACCAGAATTTGTATATAATGGTAAAACCTTTGATAAAGCAAAGAAGAAAGCAAATGCTGCTGATGCAATTGCAACAAATTTAATTCTTCATTGACCAACAATCATAATTGCTAATGCTAAGAAACCAAAGCCATCAGCTGTTCCACGGAAGTATGATCCTTTTACTGTTATTATATAAATTCCACCAGCTAATGCTGCAATACAACCTGATACAAATACAGCTAGTACTCTATACTTAATAACATTAACCCCTGCTGCTTCCAAAGCATTTGGATTTTCTCCAGCAGCTATATGTCTCATTCCTGGCTTAGTAAATGTAAAATATAAACCTGCACTTAATGTAATTATTATTGTAATTATTAGATATATTGAAATAATATTTAATGAATCCAACGCTATTATTGTGTATTTTCCATTAATAAATGTTGAACCAGTAGTTGCTATATATAATCCAAATCCTTGAGCAAGTAGATTTATAGCTGTACCAGAAACAATTTGATCTGCT
This sequence comes from Spiroplasma floricola 23-6, assembly GCF_002813555.1. Lineage (NCBI taxonomy): Bacteria > Bacillati > Mycoplasmatota > Mollicutes > Entomoplasmatales > Spiroplasmataceae > Spiroplasma > Spiroplasma floricola. The sequence goes on along the minus strand of NZ_CP025057.1, from coordinate 419,755 downwards.
TTTAATTTTATAGAAGCAAATGAATGTAATAGAGATAATAATCCTCCGAATAATGCTCCAACTAATAATGCAATTATTTGTGATCCATTACCTGCTATTGGCTCTAATGAAGAACCAACTAAACTTGCTAATAATCCACCAATAATCATAAAACCTTCAATACCAACATTAACAACACCAGATCTTTCAGCAATTAAACCAGACGTTGCGGCTAATGCAAATACTGCAAAATATAGTGAGAAATTTTCCATCAAACTAGCAGCCATACTTATCAACTACCTCCAGTTCTTGTTTATATTTTTCTATTTTTAATTTTAGATTATTTCTTTTATTGTTCATAGAGTTTTTGTAAACTTCTGATTTTAAATCTAATTTTAAATGACTCAGTTCAGAGTTTAGAGTTTCTTTTTGTTCTTTATCTAAGTTTATAGATTTTAGTTTATTTTCCACAATATTTATATTATCTTTTATTTTACTAATTTCTAATGATTCAGTTTTGTTATCTAATTTTGAATTTTTTAATACATCTTCAAATTTAATATTAATTTCATTTAAATATAATTTAGCCTCTCTTTGTGCTTCTTTTAACTTTTCAAATTTAGATTTTTTTAATTTATTATATTCATTAATAATATCTTTAGCTTTTTTATCATAACTAACTCTAGTCTCTTTAATTTGTTCTTTTATATTATTTCTTGAATCAAGTTCCTTAGTTAATTTAAGTTCTCTTTTTAAATTTTTAACTAATTCATTTCTTTCAATTTGCATTAAAACAAATTGATCCATAATAGAGAAATATTTTAAACTCAATTCATTTTTAACTTTTTTATTTAAACCTTTATATGAATTATTTTCATACTCTTCTAATAAAGATTTTCTATTTAAAAGAAGTTCTCCTTTTATCATTTTAGTTTTTGACTTATAAATACCAACATAATTATTTATTTCTTCTTTTAGTTGAAGTTCTAATTTCTTAATAAACTCTTCTTTAACTAAAATTTGTTCTTTACTATTAGAATTTATTTCAGTTTCATTTTTTAAGGATTTTTTATTTTTTTCTTTAAGAGATCTTAACTCAGATTTTTGTTTTTCAATTTGTTCTTTAATTTCTAATATGTCATTTCTACTAAAAATAGTTCTCATCTCTTTTTTAATAGCACTTATTTTTATATTAGATTCCAATTTTAAATCTTGATATATAGAACATTTAAGTTCAAATAAATATGTTTTTATTTTTTCTATAGGACTAAATTTTAAAAATAAAATATAAATTGCTGATGAATAAATAATTATTCCAAAAATAAGACTTGGTGTTTCAGTAGATAATCCAATAAAGTCAACTCCAATTGCTCTATCTGAACCTGCTTTTAATGTTGCTCAAATTAATGCTATTGGAACAATTGCAAGCACATTGTTAAAAGCAACCAAAGCCACTGGTATTGCGTCAAAACCTATTGATGGTAAATCAGTTGTGTTAACTGTCATTCTTTTTTTTATATTAACTCAATAAAAAACAGCTCCTAAACCAATAAATAAACCTTGTAAAGCAGTTGTTAAAATTAAATATTGTCTATTTTTAATTCCTGCATACATTGCTGCTTGAGGTTGTTTACCAACTACTTTAAATTTATAACCAAATGTAGTAAATTTAAGTAATAAATAAATTATAGATACTGATAATAAGGACAAAATAATTCCAAGAATTCAATTATTATCACCAATTGATAATCAGTCTGGATTTAATGAAGGTGAAGCATGATTTGGTTCTTTGGAATATTCAGGTCATCCTAATTTTGTATCCAACAACATTCATCTTGCTAAATATCAAACAATTCAATTTAGCATAACAGTAGTTACAACTTCATGAATATTGAAAAATACTTTAAATAGACCAGCCATTGTTGATATAAGAACACCACTTAGTATAAATACTAAAAATATTACTATTATAAAGTTTTTATCAATATATTTAATATCAGTTAGACCTTCTGCTTTTGCTTTTGCACCTATAATTGCTATAGCCAAAGCCATTCCCAAAATTGCTTGTCCAGAACCTCCCATATTAAATAGTCCAACTTTAAAACCAAGTGCAAGACCAAGACCCATAAAAATAAATACTGTAAAATAATTTAATGTCTCATCAATTGTATCTGAATCAAATGAATAACCAAAAGAAGTAAATATGAAACTTAATCCATTAAAATTTTGAGCAAAAACAATAATTGCTCCCATAAATAAACCTATTAAAATAGCAATAACAGAGGATTTAAAGTAATTAAGTTTTACTAAATTTTTTTCATTTATTAAATTACTTTTAATTTTCTGATTTCTTAATCATCTATTTAATTTAAAATCCATATTAACCTCCCTTTCCTAACATTAATTTACCTATTTCTTCTTTTTTAACATTTTTACCAGGTAATTCTCCCACTAATTCACCTGAGTTAATTACCAATATTCTATCTGCAAGTGCCATTACTTCAGATAATTCATACGAGACTAATAGAATTGCTTTACCTTCTTTTTTAGCTTCTAAAATTTGTGAATGAATAAACTCTATTGATCCTACATCTAAACCTCTTGTAGGTTGAAAAATAATTATTAAATCACTTTCACGAGTCATTTCTCTTCCTACAATAGCTTTTTGTTGATTTCCTCCTGAAAGTTGTCTTGCAATTGCAAAACCTGATTGTGCATTTCTTACATCATAATTTAGTAAAATTTTTTGTCCATATGTTTGAATTGCAGAAAAGTTTAATATTCCATATTTACTAAATTTTTTAGTAGAGATATCTTGCAAAACCATATTTTCTAAAAGGTTTTGATCTAAAACTAATCCATGTTTATGTCTATCTTCTGGTATATGACTCATTTTATATTTTTTATATCTATTTGCAATTGACTCTTTTGAGATATTATTATCTTTTATAAAAATGTTTCCCTCTTCTAATTTTGATAAACCTGTAATTGCATTAACTAACTCTTGTTGACCATTTCCTTCAACACCAGCTATAGCCACAATTTCCCCAGCTCTAATTTTTAAACTAAAATTTTTTAACCCCATAATTTTATGATTACTTGATTTTTTTACACTTATATTATCAACTTTTAAAACAACTTCCTCTTTTGGTTGAGAATAATCATTTTTTATGTCCACCAATTTTCTTCCAACCATTGCTTCTGCTAATTCTTCAGGAGAGGTTTTTGATATATCAAAAGTATCAATAACTTGCCCTTTTCTAATTACTGTAGCAGAGTCTGCAACTTTTCAAATTTCTGCCATTTTATGAGTTATAAAAATAATAGTTTTACCTGCAGCTTGAAATTCTTTCATAACTTGTAATAGACCATCAATTTCATCTGGTGTTAAAACAGCAGTTGGTTCATCAAAAACTAATATATCTGCATTCCTATAAAGTATTTTTAAAATCTCTGTTCTTTGTTGAGCACCAACAGTTGCTGAGCTTGCTTTTTGATTTAAATCTACATTAAAGTTATATTTCTCCATTATTTCTTTTATATCTTCTTTAATTTTTTTTGAATTTATTATAGTTTTTGCTAATAATTCTTCTGAACCCAAAGAAATATTTTTTCATAAAGGAAAAATATCAACAAGTTTAAAATGTTGATGTACCATACCTATTCCTAATTTGGAAGCTTTAATTGGATTTGAAATCATTTCCACTTTTCCATTAATTTTTATTTGACCAGCTGTTGGTTCATAAATACCAAACAATATTGACATTAAAGTTGATTTTCCCGCTCCATTTTCACCAACAAGGGCATGAATTTCATTTTTTTTAACTCTGAAATTAACATCTTTATTTGCAATGATTGTATTATTAAAAATCATTGATATATTTTCCATTTCCACAGCATATTTATTCATATTATCTACTCCTTAAAAATGCACAAGACTAATTTAAAATTAATCCTGTACATTTTAATTAATATTAAATTATTTTATTTTATAAAGTAACTAATTTGTTTTCAAAACAGTATTTACATATTTAGTAATTTCAGCATCTGCAAGTGTAACTTTTCAATCTGCTGAGCTTGCTAATTTTGTGAAATAATGAGTTGAAGCTTCAATTAAATTATTTCCATTAAATGCTGCTTCAATAGCATCATGTAAGTTTTTGTTTACTTTATTTTTTTCACTATATGAGAATTTTCCATTTAAGTAAATTTCTTGACCAGCTCAACTACCATTGTTTGCTTCAATTTCTTTTTGTTGGTCATCATTTATAATAGCTTTATCAATATAATCTTTTGCACTTTTTCCAAAATCAGTATTATTTAGATATGTTGTTTTTGCAGCTCCAGCAATAGTTGCAGCAACTAAATCTTTTTCAGCAGAGGTAATAAATTTATCACTACTGTCTGTGTAAGCGTTCACTTGATCTGAATCAACACCAACAACCATTGTTTTTTGTGATGGATTTGCTTTTATTACACCAAGTAAATCTCCTGTTTGAGGACCAGCAACACCCATTACTACATTTGCTTTATCAGTATTTATCAATTTTGTTGAAATGTCTTTACCTTCTCCAGCATTAAATGTTCCTGTAAAATAGTCAGTTTGAGCTGATCCACTATTTACATTTGATTGTGAATTTGCTCTTTTTACATTTACAGCATCCATTTTATTTGTAGCTTCTTCATCAGTTAATTTTGAATTAGCAATTCTCAAGAGATTTTTGATTGTTGTTTTACCAGCATCTTCACTTTTTAACTGATTATATACTTGAATAGAAGCTAAATAACCATGCATAAAACTTTGAACAGCTAACCCATTTGGAGTACCTCCAAATGTTGCAAGAATTAAGTTATTATCTGAGTTATAATTATCATTTGCTATTGATCAAATAATTGAAGACATTCCTGCATAAAATGCAGATATATCTGCTCTAAATAAGAAACCAACTGAGTTTGAAATTTTTTGTCCCTTTGAATCAACTGGAGATCCATCTAAAAATATTGCATTTCCATTGTTTTCTTTAATTAATTTTGACGCTTGATCTAAATTATCACCTGCATGGTGAAATCCTGGTAAAATTAAAGTTTTAGCTCCAACTTTTTTAGCATTTTTGTAACCTTTACTAATATCATCTACAGTTGGTGGTTGATAATAACCAATACTATCATATTTAGATTTTCCTTCAGCTTCACGAGCCTCATTTATTTTAAGCATTTCCATAATTTTATTTCCTGCTTCAAATCCAGATTCATTAAATGATTTATCATTTATTTTTCCTGCATCTGTTACTAAATAAATATCGTTTCAAGTTTTTGATCCACTTCCACATGCAATAACAGTTGATGAGCTTGATGCTACAACTGCTGCTGCCATTAATCCTGATAATAATTTTTTCATTTTTGTTTTTCCTTTCAAAACTTCCTTTAAGTTTTTTTTGAACATATTTCATAATGATTATGTGTAAATAAGCTACTTGCTATTATATTTGTTAAAAAAAGGAGTAAATTTTTTAAAATTCCTATTAAAAAATTTACTCCTTTCATTTTTTTGCCTTTAGAAATGTATAGGTACATTGTAGAAACATCAACCCAATATGTTGATTTATAAAAGCACTTACTTTATTTACAAATTTATTATAAGGTATATTAATAAAAAAAAGATACTTTTTTATTATTTTTAATAAGAATTTATTAAAAATAAATAATTATATCTTTTTTTATAAAAACTAAATACAGTCCAATTATGAGAAAAATATTTTTAAATATAATAAAAACTGCAATTAATAATATCAAATATAAATCTTTTGAATATCATATAATTAATGTTATTGACTGAGAGAAATAATATTATTGATAAATTAACAGAAATTGAAGAAAAAATAAAGAATTTAGAAAATTACATTACTTTTCTTAAATGCATAAAAGACTGAATCCTATATAAATGAATACAACAATAAAAGAATATAAAAAAATAAATTAAATTATTAATTTATTCTCCTTAGTTTTTAAGTATTCTTACTTATTTTTGTTTCGTTTTTCAACGTATAATATGTTACTAATAATAGATTAATTTTAAATAAAAAGATTCTAATATTTTTATTTAATTATTCAAATTTTGTTCCTATTTTTATTGCTGAATTAGGATCATAAAAAGTAGAAGCTTTAACCATATTTTTTCCTTGTCTTTGTAACTCTAAAATTTTTAAATAGCCATTTCCTGTATTTACTACAATACCTTCTTTGTCTATTAAAATAACTTCACCATTTAAAAATATTTTATCAATTGTTACTAAATTTTCTTCATTCTTAATAACTCTAGCCTTTTTAATTTTTATTCTTTCCCTATTGAAGAAAGTAAAAGCTATTGGTTTTGGACTTAAAGCTCTTATAAAATTATTAATTTCATTTGCAGATTTATTTCAATTTATTTTTTCTTCTTCATTTTTTAAATTATATGCAAAAGTAACTTTACTTTCATCTTGTTTTTGTCCAACTATTTTACCATCAAATATATCCATTAATTTTTCTTTAATCATTTTTTTACCAAGAACTGCCATTTTTGCAAATAAAGTAGCTGAATCGTCAGTTTCATCAATATCTATTTCTTCTTGATAATAAACTTCTCCAGCATCCATTTTTTTAACCATTTTCATTAGAGAAATACCAGTCTTTTTTTCTCCATTCATAATTGCAAATTGAATTGGGCTTCCTCCACGATATTTTGGCAAAATGCTTGCATGAGTGTTTATACAATTTTTAAATAATTTTAAAATTGAATCACTAATAATTTGTCCATACGCACAAGTTAACATGAAATCAGGTTTTAAAATTTTCAGTTCTTCTTCAATATCAGATATTTTATAAGGCTGAAATAATTTATATTTTTTTATTAAACAATACTCTTTAACCTCTGAAAATTTTATTTCTTTTTTCCTTCCAACTTGCTTATCTGGTTGAGTAATTACACCAACAATTTCTACATTTAGTTTTTCTAAAGCCTTTAAAATTTCAACAGAGATTTGAGGCGTTCCACAAAATACTACTTTATACATTTTTTTCTTCCTCCAATAGTCTATTAATATCTTTAATAAAGTCAGGATTATATTGTTTTACAATATCTACAACTCTTTGTAGCACTACAATCATAGCTAGAGTATCCCTATCACAATATTTAAGCATATCTTCTTTTAAAATAATTTCATATTCTTGTTGATCGATTACATTATCTAAAAATTGCCTAAAAGTTTGACTTGCTTTATCTCCTTTATTTATTTTTAAGTCTTTATAACTCAATGAGTGATCTAGAGCTGGTTGAGTTTTTTTAATTGAATATGAACCTCTAAAATTAGGATGATAAATAATTCAATTATTTTTTGCTTTCTTAAAAAATTCCATCAAATCTATCGTATTATTGTAAATAAATTCTAAAGGTGCTGAAAACTCGGGATAAGAATAGATCAAATTTTTTATAACACTTCTCTCAAATGATTTATTATAAGCAACATATATTCCAGGGCCGTAAGCAAAACAATTCTTTACAAAATTAAATAAAAATTCTGGTCTTGGATCCTCTTGTTTATTTGCAATAAAATTTAAATGCTCCATTGTATTTTTAGGATCATTAAAATCATAATCTGGATTATTTATTACATGAATAGAGTATTGAAAAGGTATTTGTTCATAAGATCATGAATTATCATATTTAGGAACAGCTCATTTAACTGTTTCAAAATCATACATATAAACGGGATATTTATAATAATCTTTTAATAAATTAATCAATGTATCATAAGAGTTTTCCTTAATAATTTCTGCAGGGGAAAGTGATCCATTTTTTAAATAACTTTTAACATTCTGTAAAATTCTTAATTCATCTTGACCAAATAAAAGCTTATTCTTGTCAAAGAATAATTCATCTTTAAAATTAGAAATATTTTCAATGTAAACATTATCTGATTTTCTAGAATGAATAATTGCTGCCTTTGGTTTAAAACTTGTTAATTCATATAAATTAAATTTTTCTTTATCATAGTAAGGAACAACATGATGACAGATTGCTTTTTTCATTTTATAAGATTTTTTGGCATATTCAAAAGCCACTTTTTCACATTCTTTACTAAAAATATTTTCTGAGTTTTGAAAATACTTTGAAATTTCTAAGATTTTTTCATCGAAATCAAAACCGTTTTCTTCCATACCAATTATCATTTCATTAATACCTACATCTTTTTTAGAAGTTTCCAATTTTGTTGTGATTCTTATTAATTGTTTATAATTTAAATCTGACTCATCACTTTTTGGAATAAATAAATTATTTAAAAATGGTTTTATATCTTTTTCAAAATCCAGTTTTCTTCAAATTATAGAGAAATTTGATCTATTTTCATCTATGCCAATTCCTCTTACATAATTTTTATTTATTAAACCAATTTTTACATCATCAATGATATATCCATTTTTTTCAAGAACTTTTTTTTGATACATTACATCAAAAAAATGAACTGCTTTAGAAGTAGTTGAAGCTTTGAATTCTACTATTGTAACATGTCTATTTCCATGATTAATAAGAATATCACATCTTACTTTTAACATTTCATTCATATACTCAAATGAAGGTTCAAATAAATATTTAATCTTATTGTCTCTTAATGCTTCTTTAGTTTCTTCAATACTTTCCTGATAACTTTTTTCTTGAAAGTCTAAATATTCATAATTAGTTTTATTTTTTATATTTTCTTTATAAAGTTCTTCTATAAAATATTCTCTTGCAGCCTCTCCAACAGCATTACCATCAACAATAGTTTCTGCTGGAAGTCCAGAAATTTCAAAACCATTTATATCTTCCATTTGCTTTATAAGTATTTCTTTTTGAGCAAGTTCTGATTTTGTTAATTCATTATCACTTTTTTCCAAAAGATCTGAATATAAATCAATAGCATTAAAACCAGACGAGGTATCTCAATCTTCTTCATTATCAAGTGATACTTTATAATGAGTTTCTATTATTTTTTTATTTTTTAATTCAATTACATGTTTAAAATTATTAATACTATGAAAAATTCAAGCAATTTTGGGACACTCGTTCATATATCTTTTAAAGTCTTCTTTTGAGACTTTTATATTATTTGCCATATTTTCACCTCTTTTAAAGAAAAAAACATATTAAAAATATGTTATTTATTTCTTCTTGGTATGAATTTAACTGCTGTTGCTTTGATTGCTTTATCCATTTGAAGATTAGCATCCTTATTTTCTTTTTGATTTTTCTTCTCTTCTTTAATATTTTTCATTTCTTCTTTAATTTGAATCTTATGTTCAATAGCCTTTTCTTTTTCTTCTTTTTTTAGTACAACTTTTTCTTGTTTTGTAAGTTTTACTTTTTTTTCAGCTATAGCTATTCTTCGTTTTGTATTTTCAAGATCTATTTCACCATTTACTTGTCATGCAGTCACATAATTATTTTTTCCAGATTTTGTAGTTATACCTTCTACTTCATATGCATTAGTAGAGATTAATTTATTTGTTTTTGGTTCATACATTTGAACTACAACGTCAAACACATCTCTATATTTATATTCTGGTCCTTTTCTTGCATAAACCTTTTCATATTCAACTTTAATATTTTTAATATTTTGAGTTTTTGCAAGATAATTTTTAATTTCTTCTTTAACAACTTTTTTTCTTTTTTGTTGCTCAACTTTTTGTGCTTTTTTACTTGTTATTGATGAAACAATAACAAATACTAAAACAACTAGTACCACAACTCCAATAACTATTGTACTTATACTACTACTTAATAACATGCAAAACTCCTCTTTCTTCAAACAATATTAATTTTAACTTATTTTTTACTAATTATTTAAAAATTTTACCAATAACTCCACCACCAAGACATAATTCATTTAAATAAAGAACAGCTTGTTGTCCTTCTGTTACAGCTCTTACTGGTTCTTTATAAGTTATTAATATTTTATCTTCTTTTAATACTTCTACTTCAACTTTTATATCTCTTTGTCTATATCTAAATTTAGCAGTGCATTCAAATTTATCCTCTTTAAAATAATTCTTATAATTTGATATAAAATTAAAATTTTCAATTATGCAACTTTTAGATTCTAAATAACTTTCATCGCTTAAAGGTGCTACATACAGTATTTTATTTTCTATGTCTTTTTCAGCTACATAGTATGGTTCTTTTTGACCACCCAGATTTAAACCTTTTCTTTGGCCTATTGTATAATACATTACACCAATATGTTCTGATATTTTCTTATTCGTTTTTATATCAAGAATATCTCCAGGTTGATTTGGAATATAATTTTGTAAAAATTTTGTAAAATTTCTTTCACCAATAAAACAAATTCCTGTAGAGTCTTTTTTTTCAGCTGTAATTAATTTATACTTTTTAGCTATTTCTCTTATTTGACTTTTTTCATAAGTTTGTAAAGGAAATAAAGTTTTAGAAAGTTGATTTTGATTTAATTCAGACAAAAAATAGCTTTGATCTTTATTTTCATCAATACCTCTTATTAGTTCAAATTCTTTTGTTTCTTCATTTAATCTAACTCCTGCATAATGACCCATTGCTATATAATTTGCATTTAATTCATTAATTGCATAATCTAAGAATTTATCAAATTTAATATATTTATTACATAAAATATCAGGATTTGGTGTTCTGCCTTTTTTATATTCTTTAACAAAATATTCAAAAACAGAGTCTCAATATTCTTTAATAAAATCTATTCTATGAATTTTTATTTTTAACTTTTCTGCTACTTTTTTAGCATCTAAATAATCTTGTTCCTGAGGGCAAATATTTCCTTGTAAATTATTTCCAAGAATATCATTATTCAGATTACTATCTCAATTTCTCATAAATAGTCCTTCGACTTCATAACCTTGTTCTAATAATATAGCTGCAGTAACAGAAGAATCTACTCCTCCACTAAGACCAACAATAACCTTTTGCTTTTTCATAATTTTCGCCTTATTTCTTCATTTTCTTGTTTTCTTTTTTTGCTAATTTTGCTAACTTTTTAACATCATTAGAATTGTCATATCAATTTTCAAAAGAGTCAAAATCAATAGAAGTATTTAGTGAAGAAGATTTTTTATTCCTTTTTGCATTTCTTTGTAAGCTTTCCAATAACTCTGTTGTTTCTCCAGTTTCATCAAAGAATATTTCTTTTATTTTTTTCTTTTCTAATTCTAGATTTCTTATAGCTTTTTCAAGATCATCTATAGTATTTGCTAAAGTATAATCCAAATTATTTACTACAGGAATTGAGTAATTATTATTTTCTTTTTTAATGAATGTTTTAAGTTCTTCTGTATTCATTTCATTATATAAAGTTTTTTTATTAATTTGATTCATTAATGATTTATCATTATTTTGCTTATGACTCTTATCATTAAATTTTACTGTAATATTTTTTTCCATATTAATGTTTTTTTCTTTATTCTCCAATTCTTTATTTTGATTTTTTTCTTTTGCATTAATTAGATTTTTATCATTACTTTTTATTTCTTTGACTTTCTCAAAAGTTTTTACATAGTTGCTATTAAATCTAGGCTCATTAGTTTTTTGAGATCCTATTTTAATTACTGGTTCTAAAACTGATTTGTTAAAACCTTTTTTTTCAAATTTTTCCTTAGAATCTGAACTTGAGTTTAAATTTGAGTTTGTTGAACTTTGATTTTTTAATTGCTTTAAAATTTTTGATACTTCAAATTCATTTTTATTTTCTGAATTTTTTAATAATTGTTTATTAATAGAAAATATTTGTTTTTCAAGATTATTTATTTTTGCTTCAAGAGAGTTATTCACTATTTTTGAATCTATATATTTAAAATTATTTTCCTTTTTAGCAAGATTATAATTTTTAAAATTATTATGGGGTTTTAAATCTACATTAAGTTTATTAAGTAAAAATTCCTTATCCTTTTGCTCTTTTTCATAGCTTAATATTCTCATATTTATAATTTCTTTTCTTATATTTGAATTTTTGGGTTTAATCATTTTATCAACTAAATTAATTGATTCAAATGTTTTATTTTCAATATCACTTTTATTAAAATTTAAGTTAGTTTGATTATTTGGAGTAAAGAAATGAGAATTAGCATTTTGAACTAGATCAATTTTTGAGGTTTTATTTTCTTTAAATGAGATTGTTTTATCAAAGTCTAAAGATATAGATTCATTTGAGTTTTCTTCATATCAAATACCCTTAGAAGGAAAATCTAATGTAGTTTCTTCAATTTCATCTTGTAAACTTTTTTTAATTTTTAAAACTTTAATTTTTTCAGACATAGAAACCCCCACTAATTGATTATACAATAATTAATTTAAATCAAAATAAATACTTTTGACAAAAAAATAACCCTAAGGTTATTCTTCTAAATTATTTGTAACTTTAAAATCAGTTGACTTTAAAATACTTTCTATTTTTTGTTTTTCATTTTTATCAAGTTCTTTTGGAATAACTATATTTACTTCTAATAATAAATTACCTCTATGTGATGATTTAATACCTTTGTACAGACCATGATTTTTGACATTAATAATTTCACCGTTCTTAATTCCTTTTGGTATTTTTATACTAATATCTCCATCTAATGTTTTAATTGAAATTTCATTTGCTAGAAGAGCATCTAAATAACTTATATCAAATTTAAATTTAATATCAAAGTCATTAACTATAGTAACATTTTTTGAAGCTTTTAAATGAACGTCTGCATATAAATGACCACGTTCTCCTCCTTCAACAGAATAATTACCAGCATTTCTTAAAACAATTTGTTGATCTGGTGTTAAACCTTTTGGTATTGGCATTGTAACTTTTTCTTTTTTTATTACAGTTCCTTCACCTCTACAACTCTTACATGGATTTTTATTTTCTTTTCCATGTCCTTTACATTTTGGGCAAGGTTGTTGAGTTTGAAATTTAGCAATACCCATATCCTGTAATATTGTAACTACTCCATGACCATTACATACTTCACAATCTACTATATCAGATTTGTTTTTTGCTCCCACTCCATCACAATCGTCACATTTAGAGATTAAATCTAAGGTGATTTCTTTATCTACTCCAAACAATAACTCTTTAAGTGATAGACTAACATTTATTACAATATCTTTACCTCTTGATGATCGTTTTCTAGAAGAATTTCCCCCTCTTCCTCCAAAAAAATTAGAGAAAATATCTGAGAAAAAGTCGCTTGCTCCCCCCATATTTGAGAAAAAGTCTCCAAATCCTCCACCATTAAAACCACCAAAACCAGAACCCATACCACTTAAACCTTCATGACCAAATTGATCATATGCTTGACGTTTATTTGCATCTAATAGTACTTCAGCTGCTTCAGTAGCTTCTTTAAATTTTTCTTCAGCGTTTGGTTCTTTGCAAATATCGGGGTGGTATTTTTTAGCTAATTTACGATAGGCTTTTTTTATTTCATCTTCTGATGCTGATTTTGCAATACCTAAGATTTCATAATAATCTTTTTTAGCCATAACGTACCTCATTTCTATCTTTAAAAAACAACTATTAACAGTTGTTTTTTAAAATTATTTAGATTCTTTATCTTTGTTTTCTTCTATTGAATCTTCTTTTTTAGGTTCAGATTGCGCTTGTTGTGCTTGTTGTGCTGCCATCTCTGAAGCCATTTTCATTGCTTGTTCTAATTCATTCATTTTCTTCTCTAAAGTTTCATAATCTTCTTTAGCAATTAGTTCACGAATTTCTTTTGCCATGTCTTCTGATTGTTTTTTTTGTTCTTCATTCATTGAAGCACCTGCTTCAGTAGTTGAAGATTCAATAATATTTAAGTAACTTTCAGCTTTATTTTTTAGTTCTATATTTTTGCGTTTTTTATTATCTGCTTCTTGATTTTCTTCAGCTTCTTTTACCATTTTTTCAATTTCTGCATCTGATAAGCTTCCTGAATTTGAAATTGTAATAGTTTTTTCTTCGTTAGTTGCTTTATCTTTTGCAGTAACAGACACAATTCCATTAACGTCAATTTTAAAAGTAACTTCAATTTGTGGTGTTCCTTTAGGAGCTGGTTTAATTCCTGTTAATTGAAATTGTCCTAATGATTTATTATCAGCTGCCATTGGTCTTTCACCTTGTAAAACATTAATATCAACTGCTGGTTGATTATCAACTGCTGTTGAGAAAATTTGAGATTTTTCTGTTGGAATTGTTGTATTTCTTTGAATTAATGGTGTCATAACTCCACCCATTGTTTCAATACCTAAAGTTAATGGTGTAACATCTAATAATAAAACATCTGTTACATCTCCTGCTAAAACTCCACCTTGAATTGCTGCACCCATAGCAACAACTTCATCTGGATTAATAGTTCTATTTGGTTCTTTTCCTAATAATGATTTAACTAATTCTTGAACGGCTGGAATTCTAGTTGATCCTCCAACTAAAAGAACTTGATCAATTTCAGTTGCTTTTAATTTTGCTTCTTTTAAAGCATCTTCAACTGGTTTTCTTGTTCTTTCAACTAAGTCTTTAGACATTTTTTCAAATTCAGCTCTTGATAACTTAGTTGAGAAGTTAACAGGTCCATTTTGATTCATTGCAATAAATGGTAAATTAATTTCAGTTTCAACTTGACTTGATAAATTTATTTTTGCTTTTTCAGCTTCTTCTTTAAATCTTTGTAAAGCCATTTTATCTTTAGATAGATCTATATTGTGCTCTTTTTTAATTTCTGCACTTATTCAGTCCATAATTTTTTGGTCAAAATCATCTCCACCTAATTCATTATCTCCTGATGTTGCTAATACATCATAAGTTCCATCAGCTAATTCTAGTAATGAAACGTCAAATGTTCCTCCACCCAAATCATAAACTAAAACTTTCATTTCTTTATCTTGTTTATCAATTCCATATGCTAATGCTGCTGCTGTAGGTTCATTAATAATTCTTTCCACTTCTAAACCAGCAATTTTACCAGCATCTTTTGTAGCTTTTCTTTGAGCATCGTTAAAATAAGCAGGAACAGTAATTACAGCTTTTGTAATTTTTGATCCTATTTTATCTTCAGCGTATTTTTTTAAATATCTTAAAATTTCAGCAGAAATTTGTTCAGGAGTATAATCTTTTCCCTCTAAATTTCTTTTTTTAGTTGTTCCCATATCTCTTTTTATTGATATTGCAGTATTTGGATTAGTAACTGATTGTCTTTTAGCAGCCCCTCCAACAATAATATCGCTATTTTTAAAAGCAACAACAGATGGTGTAGTTCTTTGTCCTTCTGGATTTTCAAGAACCATTGGTTGACCACCCTCCATAATAGCTACACATGAGTTTGTAGTTCCTAAATCTATTCCTATAATTCTTTCTTTTGCCATAATTTTCTCTCCTTTTTTTATTTTGTTTTAATTATTCTGCTACTTTAACAGCAGCATGTTTTATAACTCTATCATGTAATTTATATCCATTTGAAACAACAGTTACAATTTTTCCTGTTTCAAATTCTTCTGATTTTATTTGTTCAATTGCTGAATGCAATTCTGGATTAAAATCATCTCCTGATTTTACATTAATCATTGAAACACCAGCATTTGTTAAACCTTGATCTATTTGATTAATGATCATTTCAAATCCCATTAAATAATTTTTAATTTCAGGATTATCTGGAGTTGATTTTAAAACTCCTCTAAACATATCAATAGCTGGTATTAACTCTGAAGCTAATTTTTCTCCACCATATTTTCTAACTAAAATACTTTCATTTTGAAATCTTCTAACTGTATTTTGATTATCAGCAATTGCTATTAATTTTGCTTCTTTTAATTGTTCAATTTCTTCATTTAAAGCAACAAATTCTAATTCCAATTTTTCGATTGCAGAAAGTTCTTCTTCTTTTTCTTCTTTACTTTCTTTTGTATGTTTTGATTTTATTTTAAGTTCTTTTTTAACATTTTCAAATAAATTCAAAATTTCTTTTTGCTTTTGTTTTTCCATTATTATTCTCCTTCCAATAAAAATTTTTCTTCAATTTTATTGCTGATTCATTCTAAAAGTTTTGATACCTTATCGTATTCAATTCTTTTAGGACCAACTAGTGCCAACGCACCTTTTCCCCCACCTTTAGTGGGGAAGTTAGTACCAATAACAGCTATATCATCATTTTCATTGCCTGTTTCTAAACCTATAGCTACAACAGGTTTATTTGTTTTGCTTTGATAATTAAATCAAGCAAAAGGAGAAGCATTTTCAATAAATTCAATAATATTTTTAATTTTGTTTGGATCATTAAACTCTGGATTTTCCAATAAATATTTAACTCCCCTTGTTTTTGATTTATTAGAGTCTGTATGAATCAAAGCACCTACTAATGTTTGTAAAATAAATTCATATTTTTTAACTTGTTGTTTCAATACAGGTATAATTGCTTGTGATTTCGTTTGAATTTCAGATATTTTTGAATTAATTAATCTTTCATTAAATAAATCAATTGATAACTTTAATTCTTCTAATGAAACTGATTCTAAATTTATTGTTTTATTTTGAATTGTTCCATTAGAAATAATAAAGATTACTATAGCAGTTTTAGAAGAAATGGGTACAAGTTCAACTTTTGACAATAGCAACTCATCATTTTGTTCAGAGGTTGCCACAACAGTTGCTAACTTTGTCATTTCACTTAGAATTAATGAAGTTTGTTCTAAAATTTCATCAATTGTTGATCCTCTTTTTTTAAAAATTTCATCAATTTGTAGTTTAATATCATCAATATTATTTGATTCCATTAAATTATCAACATAATATCTATAACCTTTTGTTGATGGAACTCTTCCTGAAGAAGTATGAGCTTTTTCCAAAAATCCCTTTTCTTCCAAAAATGCTGATTCATTTCTAATTGTTGCAGAAGAAACTTCAATTGTTAACACCTCTTGAATTCTTTTAGATCCAACTGGCAAAGCCATTTTAATATACTCTTCAATAATTGATTTTAATATCAATTCTTGACGTTCTGTTAACACTTAAAAACACCTCCATAACAATACATATCTAGTTTATCAATAGCACTCTTAATAATCAAGTGCTAATTTAATTTATTTGAAGTTGTTATAATAAACTTTCCTTCATTTACATCAATTACATAATTTCTTTTTTCTTCAATTTCTCCACCAACAATTGCTCTTGCAATTAAAGTTTCTATATTTCTTTCAATATATCTCTTAATTGGTCGCGCACCATAAAGTTGATCATATCCTTCATCTAAAATTTTTTGAATTGTTTGTTCTGTAAAATTTAAAATATATTCATGAGTTAAAAAAACTCTTTCTTTTAACTCATCAAGTGTTTTTAAAATTATTTCTTTAACTACTTCTTTTGATAATGGATTAAAGTTTACAATATTGTCAATTCTATTTAAGAATTCAGGTCTGAAAAATTGCTTTAATTTCTCGTTTAAAACATCTTGATCAATTAATTCTGAAGGAGTAGAAATTAAATAATCAGAACCAATATTTGAAGTCATAATAATAATTGTATTTTTAAAGTCTATTGTTTTTCCAAGTGAATCAGTAACTCTACCATCATCTAAAATTTGTAAAAATATATTAAATACATCAGGATGAGCTTTTTCTACTTCATCAAATAGTAATATTGAATAAGGTGCTCTTCTAACTGCTTCAGTTAATTTACCTCCTTCTTCATATCCCACATATCCTGGAGGAGATCCTAGTAATTTAGAAACTGAATGTTTTTCCATGTATTCAGACATATCAAAACGCAACATTTTCTTTTCACTTCCAAATAAATTTCTTGCAAGTGATTTTGCAACTTCAGTTTTACCAACTCCTGTTGGACCTAAAAATAAGAAACTACCAATTGGTTTATTTGGATCTTTAATACCACTTCTGCTTCTAATAATTGCATCAGATACTAATTCAATTGCTTGATTTTGACCTTTAACCATTTTCTTTAATTGTGTATTCAATCCTAAAAGCTTTTGTTTTTCGCTCTCTATTAAATTTTCCATTTCAATTCCAGTTCATCTAGATACAATTGATGCAATTTCACTTTCATTTACCTCTTCTGAAATTAATTTTTCTTTATTAGTATCTAAAGCAGCTTCTAACTGTTTTTCTAAAGCTGGAAGTAAAGAATATTGTATTTCTCCAGCTCTTTGATAATTTGCTTCACTTTGCGCTTGTTCTAATTCAATTTTTAAAGAATCTATTGTTGACCTAAATTGATTAATTTTCTCTAAAGATTTTTTTTCAGCATTTCATTTATCATTGAATTCTGTTTGCTTTTCTTTTAATAAACTTAATTCTTTTTGTGCTTGTTCTAATCTTTCATGAGATTTTTCATCTTTTTCTTTTGAAAGAGCAGCTTTTTCAATTTCTAATTGCATAACTTTTCTATCAATTTGATATAACTCTGTAGGAACTGATGCAAGTTCTGTTTTTATTGTCGCACTTGCTTCATCAACTAAGTCAATTGCTTTATCAGGTAAAAATCTATCTGAAATATATCTATCACTCAATTGTGCAGCAGCAACTAATGCATTATCATGAATTCTAACTCCATGATAAGTTTCAAATCTTTCCTTTAAACCTCTTAAAATTGATATAGTCTCTTCAATTGTTGGTTCTCTAACAATAACTTTTTGAAATCTTCTTTCAAGAGCTGCATCTTTTTCAATATATTCTCTATATTCTTTTAAAGTTGTAGCTCCAATAACTTTAATTCCACCTCTAGCAAGGGAAGGTTTTAACAAGTTAGAAACGTCCATTCCCCCACCATTTCCAGTTTTTCCTGCTCCAACTATCAAATGAAGTTCATCAATAAATAAAATTACTTGACCTTCTTGCTTTTGAATTGCATTTACAATGCCTTTAATTCTTGCCTCATAATCTCCTAAAAAACTTGCACCTGCCATAACACTTCCCATATCAAGTTCAAGAATTTTTTTATCTTTCAATACACTAGGAACATCTCCTTTATTTATTCGTTGAGCTAAACCTTCAGCTATAGCTGTCTTACCAACTCCAGGTTCACCTATAAGAACTGGATTATTTTTTGTTTTTCTACTTAAAATTCTAATTACTCTCATAATTTCATCATCTCTACCAATGATTGGATCTATTTTTCCTTCTTTTGCATCCTTAGTTAAATCTCTTGTATATTTACTTAATATTTCTGGATCATTTAAAGGATCTGGTTTTTGTGTAAAATCCATAAAATTTCCTCCTTTTTTTATTAGCACTCTATAACCTTATTTGCTAATCAATAATATAATACATTTTGTTTTAGCAATGTCAATATTAAAGTGCTAATTTAATAAAAAAATATAATAAAAACTACACCTTTTTAATAGTGTAGAATTTCTTTTCTATGTTTTAGAGAATAATATTTTTTTATTAATTCATTTTATTTCTAGATAAATTTTCTTCAACAAATATACAAAATAATTGCATAAATGTTGAATATGATAATTTGGCTTTTTCTTTTAAATTTAACTTTGAGCTATTTTTAATAAGTTGTGCTTGTAAAAGCATCATATTTATTGGTAAATACTTAAATAAATCTATTTCAATTTTTGTTCTTAATTTAAGAAAATCCTCTATATTATTAGATTTCAAAACTAAATTTAAAATTTCTTTTTGATTTTCATTTAATAATATAAAGAAATCTTCTTCAGATTCATTAAAATCATACATTAGAAGTAAAAGTTTATAGTTTATTTCTGTTTCTTTCTTTTTTGATTTTATTTTTAAAGTTTGATTAGGGCTCAATTTTAATCAAATATTTGAGTTATATCTTAACTGAGCTAAAAAAACCTGTTTTAAAATAAATATTTTTTGAAGTAATTTGAAACCATTTCCATTTTTAAACTTACTAGAAAAAAACATTGTTGTTCAATAAGATATTTTTTCTGTTAATTTTCATAAAACAAAATTTGTTTTAAAATCAGATTCAAGCTCTTTTACTAAATCTTTAAAACAGTTTTTTTTAATTGCTTTAGAAAATAGTAAGTCATATTTCTGTTCAATTTTTATTTGAGGTTGATTTAAAAAATTATAAATTATATCTTTAAAGTTCACTATCTCCTTTTCATTTACAATTTTTGAGAAAACTAGATTATTCTCATCTTTATTAATTATTTCTTTAAGCATAAATTCTCCTCCATAATAATTAATCGTTTTTTTTTTTTTTTTAATAAAAAAAAAAAAAAAAACTAAAAATTTAGTCTTTTTGAAAGATTTAAGTTAATAAATGCTCTATATCCTTTTTTTATTGCATCATCATAAGTTGCTTGAACACATATATCTAATGCAAGTCCACAAATTTCTAATTCGCTTATATTATTTTTCTTTAGTCATTGATCAAGTTCAGATTCTAACTCAATATTTCTATCTACATCCTTGGCAATATAAAATGCTGATAAGCTATCATATTTTAGTTCAGTACCTTTTTTAATAAACAAGTCAACTTCTGAATCATCTACATAAAATTCTGTTCCCTTTGAATTAACAAGACAATGTTCTCCTCACTTAGAAAAAGAAACATGATTTTGTGGGTGAAAATCTCCTGAAAAAATTACTAAATCATTATTCTTTTTATATTCTTTAATTCTTTTTTCAATATTTTTTTTAATATCTTCTCCTTCTGGAACATATAATTTTCCTTTGGGATCTGCAAAATCATATTGATAATCTACTACTATTAAAGCTTTTTTCATATTATAAAAAATCTATTAATATCTCATTCAAGATATTAAATCCCCTTTCTGTACACTTTACTCTATTATTAGATATTTCTAATAAATTACTATTAATTTTTTCTGTAATTTTTTGTTCATAAAATTTATAAACTTCTTTATTAATATCTAATGTTAAATCTATTCCTTCAACTAACCTTAATCCCATCATGATTACTTGAAAATAATAATCTTCTTTTGTTAAAAGTTCAAATTGTTTTTCATAATTCAGAATATTTCCTTCATTTTTAGTTAAATAATATTTCTCATCTTTTTGTTCAAAACCAGTTGCTCCAATTCCAACACCTGCAAAAATAGAATTATTTCAATAAGTCATATTATGAAAAGATTTATTTTTTTGTTTTAAAGCATAATTAGATATTTCATATCTAATATAGCCTAACTTTTCTAATCCTTTATTTACTATTTCATCAAATAATTCATCATTTTCTGGAACTTTCATTTTTTTTCTACCTCAAACTGAGTTTTCTTTCATTATTAATGAATATCAAGAAATATGATCTGGTTTCAATTTATCAATATAATCTAAATCAGTGTAAATATTTTTTCTTGTTTGATCATATAAGTTATACATTAAATCAATACTTACATTTTTAAAGCCTACTTTTCTTATTAATTTATATGCTTCAATTGCAATTGAGTTATCATGAATTCTTCCAATTTTTTTCAATAATTCATTATCAAAAGTCTGAACTCCCATACTAACTCTATTTATATTATATTTTTTATAAATCTCTAACTTTTCTTCAGTTACTGATTCAGGATTCAACTCTATTGAATATTCAAAATTTTCTTTATTAGTGTATTTTGATAAAATTACACACATTCTAATAGTTTGCTCACTATTTAAACAGCTTGGAGTTCCACCACCAATATAAATACTTTGAATATCATCTAATCTATTTTCATAGGAATTTAATTCCTCTTGAATTCTGTCAAGATACTTTTCAATAATTTTTGGATCTTGGGGTTTTTTAACTTTAACAAAATCACAATAAAAACAAATATGTTCACAAAAAGGAATGTGAACATATAAACTATTAATTTTTCTATCCATTGGCTACTGTTCCTCATGGTTTAAGTGAAAGACCTCTTTTTTTTCTAATAATTAATCAAGGAATAACAATTAAAAATAATATGATTGCCAATGTTGTAAAGAAAATAATCATACATATTTTATTTGCTCTTTTTCTAATCTCTTTAATTTCTTGCTGAGGAATTATTTCATAACCATAATAACCTATAATATTATTTTTTCTAGTTCTTGTTGTAACAATATTTAAGATATGAATTATTAAAGTCACAAATAAGACTATTATATTAGTTTGAATTTCTGAATTTAATGGTTTTAATTGTCCAATTTTTCAAAATAGAAAATAAAAAGAAGTATTTCCTGTTTCAACTTGACTTTGAAGCCCATACATAATACCAAGAGAAATGGCTCCAAAAATGTATATACAAAATGCAATTCAATTTAAATATACTGTTCTTGATATTAAACTTCTATAGTTTCTTGTTATAAAATAAGGAACTGATTCTTTTCCATAATATAAATCTCTTTCATATTTTTTGACATTTGAATAAATAAATCCAAAATCTGTAAGACTTATAGCAAAAAAACCTAATGAAAATATTAATAATGTAATTGAGAAAAATGGATACATTACTTGATCACGTTTAACTCCCATATAAGTTCCATCATTTCCTGCTTTATAAAAAATAGATAGCATTATTGATGAAGTAATTATTCCAACTACACCAATTAAAAATATTAAAAAGATTCTTAATTTTTCACTTCTTACTTCTTTTCCAATTTCTTTTGGCATCATTCTTGCTGATTTGTATCTTTGAGTATAAGTGCTTTTATCATATGGATTATAATTGTTTGAACTTACTGGTGCATAATCTATTTCTGGATTATAACCATATGGAGAATTTTGATTATAAAATTGATTGTTATTTGAAAAATCATTATAACCATAATACATATTATTATTAGGTACATTATAATTTTCATATAAAGGTCTATTATTATAATTTTCATTTCTTTGAATACTGTTCATATTATTATTTGGAGAATAAACCATTCTATTATATTGATTTTCATCTCTAAAGTTTCCATAATCGATTCTTGCATTATTATCAAAATCTAAATATTCTTGTTTTAAACTATTATTATATTGATTTGGGTAATTATTGTAATTGTTCATTGGTTGATATTGCTGGGGTTTTTGATACATCTGTTGATTTTGATATTGCATTTGATTATTTTGCAAATATTGGTTATTGACTAATTCAGGTCTATTTCTACCATTATTTTCACTTCTACTATACTGAGGAATATTTTGTGCTTGTTCATGATAGCTATTTTCAAAGTTTCTTTGTCTTGGTCTTATATAACCTTCATTTTTTGATTCAATCAGATTTTTTTGATACATTGCTGTTTCATTTTGATAAATTGGATTTTGATGAGGATTTTGATTAAAATCAAAATTTCCAACATTTTGTTGGTGATCGTTTTGATTTAAATTATCTTTTTTAAAAGGATTAAATAATCCACTCATAAAAAAAGCCCCCTTTTTTATAAGCTTAAAATGTATTATTTTTTTCTTTCTCTTTGAATTTTTTTGATTTTAGCAATCTCTAATTCAAAATAATTTCTTTGTTCTTCAAATTTTTCAAGTCTTTTGAATTCATCACCTGAAACTTCTTCCTTTTCAAAATAGAATTTTCTATTTTTTTGAAAAAGAATTAACAAATAAATTCCTAACGCAACTGCAGCAATGATAGTAAAAATAATCAAAACAACAGTTAAAGAAAGTTCAAAATCTAATACTTTAAAAAGTGTTCTACTGAATAATAATGTTTTCATAAAAATCACCTTTAATTTTAGCCCAACTGTAAATTACCCTATCTACAATTATAATTATAATAACATAATATTTAATAAAAAAAATCTAAATTTTAATCTAGATTTTCTTATTTTTTAATCTCAACTCGCTACTAAAGCTTCAATAATATCATTTTTTCATTCTTCAACATCAAGATCATTTACAAAGAAATCTATAAATTCATCTTTTAATGTAATAATTAAATTCATTGCAAAATCATTAATATCAATATCTAATTCCTTTAATTTAGCCAATAATTCCTCAGGTAATTCTGGACTAAATGCTATTGATTGAACACAGTCTTCAGCAAATAATTCAGCATCAGATTCTTCTTGCAAAGATGCCATTAATGCAGAGTAAATTTCTTCCTCTCCAATTTCTGATTCTTTAACTACTTTTGCTATTTCTTCTAATGATTTTCCATCTAATTTTAAAGCCTCATAGTTTTTATCAATTTCTTCTCCAAATAAAACTATTGCAAAATATAAGCTTATATTTGCTACAAATTCTTCAAACATTTTATCTGCTATTTCTTCTGGTAAATTATCAATAAATTCACTTATTTTATTTGCTTGTACTTCTGTCATTATTATTTCTCCTTATTTACTTAATTATCTACTAAAAAAAGATATTAGTTGATAAAATTTTAAATAACTTCCTTATTTTTATCTTATATTTTTTGGCATTGGTGCACTAGTTCTTTTATGTTCTGAGATTTTATGCAAATAATCTACTCTTTCTTTTACTAAATTATTTACCTCTTTTCCACTTATATAATCGTCAATTAAATCATAACTAAATCCTATTTCTGATTCATCAGTTTGATCTTCTCATAAACTTGCAGTTGGTGCTCTATTTATAATAGAATCTGGAACTCCTAAAAGTTTTGCAGCTTCTTTCACTTCTCTTTTTAAAAGTTTAATTATTGGCAATAAATCTACACCTCCATCACCAAATTTTGTAAAATAACCAATATGTCATTCATCAGCATTATCTGTTCCTAATACTAAATAATTATGAGTCTGAGCCATTGAATATAATGAAGACATTCTTAATCTTGCTTTAGTATTTGCAAGAGCTAATTTTGATTGATTGATACCTGAATTATTTAATGATTCTGATATAGCTTCAAATGGCTTAGATAAATCAACTGTAACATTTTTTAAATCTAAGTCTCTAATTAACTCTTCTTTGCATTTTTCATCTAACTCACTTGATTTGCAAGGCATTCATAATGTAATGTAATCATTTGGAAATGCTTTTTTTGCAAGTGCAGCTACAACTGCAGAGTCAATTCCTCCACTTATTCCAACAATAACTCCTTTTTGATTTGCTTTTATTACTTCTTCTCTTATTCATTCAACTAAATATTCTAAATAATCTTTTAATTTCATATTAATCCATTCATTCCAATTCTATATCAAATATTTTAACAATATCACCTTGTTGTGCACCTTTTTCTCTTAAAATATTATAAACTCCTAAATTTTTTAATTTCTCATTAAATAGTAATAAATTATCATAAGTTGAAATTGGAGTTTTTTGATAAATTTTATAAACATCTTCTCCATCAATTTTTCATCTACCATTACCAAGATTTTTTACTTGTATATCTTTTAAATCAGATTCAAATGTGTAAAGTTTGTAATCTTGATCAGTTTCTTCTTTGATTTCTCAAAGAGGAATATCTTTAACTTTTTCTAAAGTTGAGCCAATTTCTAATAGCAATTGATCTATGTTCATTCTATTTAATCCTGAAACTTCGATAATTTTTTTGTCTTTATATTTTTCTTTAAAATACAAAACATTTATTTGAGCTTCATCAATATCCATTTTATTGGCAACTATTATTTCTACTCTTTTTTCTAAATTATAATTATATTCAATAAGTTCTTTTCTAATCAATTCATAATTCTTTATAACATCTTCTGTTGCATAGTTTCCTGACATATCAATTACATGACAAATAATTTTGCATCTTTCAATATGTCTTAAAAATTCATGTCCTAATCCTTTTCCTAAACTTGCTCCTTCAATTAATCCTGGTAAATCTGCAACAGTAAAAGTTCTTCCTTGTTTATCTCTTGAAACTCCTAATTGTGGATTTAAAGTTGTAAAAGGATAATCTGCAACTTGTGGTTTTGAGTTTGAAATAGTTCTTAATAATGTAGATTTTCCCGCATTTGGTAATCCCACAAAACCAACATCTGCTAAAACTTTTAATTCAGCTTTAATATTTATTTCTTGTCCTGGATCTCCTGCTTCAAAGATAGTTGGTGCCTTATTTCTTGAATTTGCAAATCTTGCATTTCCTCTTCCACCTTTACCACCAAAAGCAATTATTTCTTCTTGACCATCACTTATAAAGTCATACAATAATTCATTGTTATCTGCATTGTATATTATAGTTCCTACAGGAACTTTGATATAAATATCTTTACCATTTTTACCGTGCATATTTTTAATATCACCTTTGTGACCATCTTCTGCACTATAAAATTTTTGTAATTTTAAGTCTAATAGTGAAGATTTTCCTTCATCTGCAATAAAGATAACATCTCCACCTTTACCACCATCTCCACCGTTTGGACCTCCATTTGCTACATAAAGTTCATGACGAAAAGAGACAGCTCCATCTCCACCTTTACCTGATTTAATATTAAAATGTGCTAAATCTACAAATTTCATGAACTAACTCTCCTTAAAAAATATTATTCTTCATTGCTAATTGAAATTGAAATTTCTCCATTAATTAACTGATCATGACAGTTGTAACATAAAAATGTTGGCATACCAATTGAAGCATTATAATCATCTAATTCTTGTCAAGCTTCAATTTGAGGTTCTATCATTTCATTTAAATCATCATCATCTATTTCGGGATTTTCCTCTAATATTTCTTGTGCAATTTGGCCTAAAGTTTTAGGTGCCTTTTCATCAATAAAATCAATTTCATCAATTCCACAAACTGAGCAAGTTACTCCAAATAATTGCATCATAACATTTTTTGGATCTTCATATTTTATAAAATCTTCTTCTGTAAAAGCTGTTTTTTTCATAGTTATTTTCCTCTTTTAAATAATTTCATTCAACTCATTTAATAATAACATTGTATTTTCTTTATTAAAATTTAATTTTAATTCTAGTTTTTCATTTCATTCTAAACCAAGTGAATTTGATGCTTTCATAATTATAGCCATTGCTAAATCATTTAAATTACTCTCTTCCAAATTAAATATTGGAAAAACATGATAAAAATAAGTATTTGCTATATTTTCGCAAATATTAAATAAACTTGGATTACTATAATATACAACTTGTTCCATTTTTAATTCTAAATCTTTAAAAACTTGTTGCGCTTTTAATAAGTCATATTTTAAAGGGTTAATTAAAATACTTTGATTGTTTTTTTTCACAATTAATTCTTCATCTATTGCTTGTTCAATTAAAACTAATATTAAAAAACTTTTATATTCTGGTTTGATTTCGGTATTTTGCAAATACTCTTTTATATCATTAATAATAAGTCTTGCATTTAATCCTCTGAGAGCATCAAAAGCCATTAATTGAACATCTTGATTCAGTTTTTTAGACATTGCTTCTAAAACTTTATCAATGTTTCAATTAAATGAATTACTTTTATTTAGATTTGCTTTTTCTATTAATCTAATTTCTATTTTTTGTAGTTTTTCTAAAAAATCTTGAGGTATATATGGTGCATTTAATTCTTCTGAAATTATTCTAAAAGCTTCTTGCAAATTATTTTGCTCTTCAGCTTCTTCAATTTTTTCTAATGTTTCATCATAATAATTTTTCATATTTCACCTCTTGATATATTATATTTTACCTTTTTTAATTAGCCTTTACATTAAATAAGATGGAAACTACGATTAAGTTTTTTAATATTTTATTGAAGATAATTGATAATCCATTATTATTAAAAAACAAAAAAACTTATACAACTAAAAAATTATAGCATATAAGTTTTTTAAGAAGCATAAAAAAAAATAAGCTATTGCTTATTTTTTAACTGCTTTTTTCATTGAACTAGTATCTTTTGTTTTATTATTAATAACTTCTTTAATACGTGCAGCTTTACCTGATAATTTTCTTATATAATAAATTCTTGCTCTTCTTACACGTCCACGTTTAATAATTTCAATTGATTCAATAATTGGTGAATGAACTGGAAATGTTCTTTCAACAAAAACACCATTTGAGTTTTTTCTTACACATACTGAGTATGAAATTCCACTTCCTTGAGTTTTAATAACTACACCTTCAAATGCTTGGATACGATATTTTTCTCCCTCTTTAATTTTTACATTAACTTTAATAGTATCTCCTGATGTAAAATTTGGAAGATTATTATTTAATTGTTCATCAATTAAAGCTTTTGTGTTCTTTGTTAACATATTCATAATTAATTTTCTCCTTTCACTTTTCTTAATTTTTCAATAAATTCTAAGTCTGCTTTTGATAATTTACTTTTTTTTAAAAGATCTGGTCTTTTTATTAAAGTATTTTTTAATCTACCTTCTTGACGATATTTTTCAATATTTGCATGATGGCCACTTGTTAAAACTTCTGGAACAATTTTTCCTCTAAATTCAATAGGCTTAGTATAAACTGGATGGTCCAATAAATTATTTTCAAAACTGTCATTTAAATGAGAATCTTTTGCAATAACTCCATCAATTAGTCTTGTTATTGAATCTAAAATTACTATACTTGCAATTTCTCCCCCTGTTAAAACGTAATCTCCAATTGATAATTCTAAATCTACATATTCAAGAATTCTTTCATCAAAGCCTTCATAATGACCACAAATCAGTATTATATGTTCTTTGTTTAAAGCATACTCTCTTGCAAGATTTTGATTCCAAGTTTTTCCTTGGGGACTTGTTAAAATAACTAAACTGTTTTCTTTTTTACAACTTTCAATTGCATTTACAACTGGTTCAACCATTAGAACCATACCTTTGCCCCCACCAAATTGATAGTCATCAACTTGATTGTGTTTAAAATTTGTATAATCTCTAATATTGATAATTTCAACTTCAATACTATTTTTTTCAATTGCCTTTTTAATAATTGACTCTGATATATATGAATTAATTAAATTTGGAAATAAAGTAATAATTGAAAATTTAATTATAGTAAAACCTCAATTTCTTTTAAATATATTTCTTTATTGACTACATCAATTTTTTCCAGATAAAAATCAACGCAAGGAATTCAAAATTCTTTATTTTCAGTTTTTAATTTAATTAAATCTTGTGCTCCATTAAACATTTCATCAATAACTTTTCCATAAAGTTTATTATTGTAAAAGCATTTAAAATCTATATAGCTAAATGCCTCTTCAATAAATTCAGAATCTTTTTTAACATAAACAATATTATTTACTAATTTTTGAGCACTATCAATACTTGTTATATTTTCA
The DNA here is from genome assembly GCF_002813555.1 of Spiroplasma floricola 23-6. Classification (NCBI taxonomy): domain Bacteria; kingdom Bacillati; phylum Mycoplasmatota; class Mollicutes; order Entomoplasmatales; family Spiroplasmataceae; genus Spiroplasma; species Spiroplasma floricola. Next base: position 390,673 of record NZ_CP025057.1, on the reverse strand, counting down.
AGAGCAATTATATGCTTTTTATTTAAGAAATAAGATTTCTTAACTTCAAACACATCTAAATTTTTCAAACTATTTTCTAGAAATATTTGTTGATTTAGAAAATCACCAGTAAGAATAAAATTATTTTCTAATTTAAATTTTATTTCACCTTTTAAACCATGTGTTCCAACAATTTTTCCTATTTTTTTTAGATTATTAAGCATATGATTCTAATACCTCTAAATCTATAGCTATCTTTTTAGAAAAAGTTGACGCTTGCGAATTGCAAATATTAGTAATAGATTCAGCAAGATTTTCTGTTTTTTTATCTTTAAAAAGAATAGAATCTCTTTTCTCAATTAATAATATGAATTCGTACTTTTGATCAGTTTCATATTTTTCCTTGAAAACATATTTAATTTCAACAGGAATAATATTTTTTAACAATTCATCTAATATTTTAAAAATATCTTTCATAATTATTCTGCAGAAACCGCTTTTTTAGCTGCAGGTTTTTTAGCTGCACTAGTTGCTTTTTTAGCTGCAGGTTTTTTAGCAACTTTTTCTTTTTTAGGTTGTGAGTTTTTATTTGCTAATTTAACATTGTGTAAATCAGTCATAACACCTTCTTTTGAAAGAATATTTCTTACAGTATCTGTTGGTTGAGCACCTTGTTGCAATCATTTTAATGCTATTTCTTTTTGAACATTTACTTCACCATTAATTGGATTATAAGTTCCAATTAATTCTATATATTCTCCATCACGTTTAACACGAGCGTCAGAAGCAACAATTCTATAAAATGCGGCTCTTTTTTTACCAGCTCTTTTTAATCTTAATTTAACCATGTTTCCTCCTTTTATTTCTATTTAATAACATTAATAATAATAAATTAAAAAATAAGTTTGTCAAGTTAAATTACTTAACAAACTTATTTTAAACATTCTTCGTGAGCATAAAATATTACTCTATTAGAAAAAATATCTTCCTCTTCAAAATATTTATATTCCTCTCTTTCTTCAATTTTTAATTTACACTTATAACAAATTTTAGTATGTATACTTCTTTTCATAACCTTTTAATATTAAAGTCTTTATAGACTTTATGCTAAATGATTTTATTTAATATAAAATTTTAGTTTTTTAAAAATATTTTTAAGTTTTAATTATTTTGAGAAAAATTTATTTCATATACCTATAAAAACTCAAAATAATATTAATATAGCAAAATTTATAATATATAAGCTGTTATCATCACTTTTAATTGACAATATATTTATAACTAAAGTAGTTATAAATATAACTAATGGTAATATAAAAGCTTCAATAGAGTTTTTTCAATTAAATTTACTATTTTCAAGTAACTCTAAAAGACCACCAAAAACATATGTTAATAACATTGTTGAAAATACAATATAAAGTAAATTTTTTAAAAAATTAAGTAATTCAGAATTATATCATGGAGCCTCTTTACTTTCTTGATCAGGTGAAACTTTTGGGAAAAATACTATATTTAAAATAATATTTGCAAATATTATTGTAATTATTAAATAATAAACAAGTAAATGACTTCAATAGATATTTATATCCATTTTTTTAGAAGACATAAATATTGAAACATTATAATGAACCATAGCAATTATAAGTAATGAGGCAATAAAACCTACAAATACATAATTATTAACAGCTGTTTTATTTAAATACATTCCAATTCCTACAAAAGCAAAAATTAAAGTATTTATCATAAATGATATAAACAATGAGTTTTTAAATTTAGAAATATATAAACTTGAGATTTTTCATCTACTTGATTTACTATTGTCCAGATTATTTAAAGCTAAATTATATTTGATTGAATCTCAACTACTATTTGTAAAATAAGATTCAGACATTTTGATTTCCATCATTCCCTTTTGATTTTTAAGAGTTCTTTCTCTCTCCAATTTAAAATTGGTATTAATATTTTCCAGAATTACTTCAACAGAATTACTATATACGGAAATATCTTTTTCCATTAATAGTGCATTTGCTAAAACCTCCATAAAATCTGAAAGATAAATGGGTTTATAACTAATTGTTTTAAAATGTTTTAAAGCTTTTTTTGCTTCTAAAACATCATTATGATCAATAATTTTTTTCAAACCTTGAATGTAAGTTATTGTGTTTTCAAATTCAAACAATATATTATTTCTTAAATTTTTTCTATAACTTTTTAAATTAACAAATCTAGAAAATAATAGATTTTTAATAGCACCATAAATTACAGTAAAAATCATACCTAGTAATATTAACTTAAATGGATCAAATAATTGAAACATCAAATCTGTTTTATCCAAACTATTTACTCATGCATTATAAAAGTAATACATAAAAAATAACACACATATAAATACTAATTGTATACTAAACTTTTTCATATCTTCATTCCTAACTTTTCTTTTATGGATTAATAATTAAATTGAAATTGTTCAAGTCAAAACTTATCTTCTTTGAAACCCAACTTTTTGTAAATATTAAAAGCATCATCACTTCCAAATAAATAAAGCTCATTTTGGTTTTTTTCCATTGACCAATTTATAAGCGATTTCATTAAAAATGTTGCAATACCTTTTCCTCTTGCTTTTTCACTAATTGCAATATCATCAACAATTGTACACTTGTTATCAAAATGAGTTAAATGCCCTGTACCAACAATTTCATTGTTATATTTGACAACAAATAATTCACTAATTTGCTGATATTCATCAAAAATTCCATAAAACTTATTAGAGTCACTTACTTCATCACTAAATACTTCTGCTATTATTTTTACAAACGAGTCTAATTCTTTTTTATTTTCTAATTTTAGAAATTCAGTATTTTTAATTTCATAATTACTAAATCTTTTAATCTTATTTAAATTTAATTCCATAAACTTGTAATTACCTTTAAATTTAATATTTTCTAGAGGTTGATTGTTATAAGCTTTTTCAGTGAAATTAATTAAATACTTTGGTTCATATTTTTTTAGTTCCCGTGAAAAATTTTCTTTATAATTTCAATTACTTGTAACAATTGCATTTGAATGATTATCACACTCTAATATTTCAAAATTATCTAATTTTATTCTGTTGAAATGATTGTAAACTGGATCTACAAAATAGCTTAAGTAGGTTGTTGCTATCAAATCATATTTATTATTATTTGAAATTTTATGATTGTATTTTAATTTCATATTTTTGCTCCTAGATTTTCATTCTACTCTCTATTATATTACAAAATTATAAAAAAAATACTAGTTCACAAACTAGTATCTATTTTTCTTAATGGCGCCCACGAGAAGATTCGAACTTCTGACCCTACGCTTAGAAGGCGCATGCTCTATCCTACTGAGCTACGTGGGCAAAATAAGACAAAATAATAATAGCAAATTTTTTTAAATAATACTATTTATTTTTAATCTTTTTTTCATCTTAATAATTTTAAAGGTAATTCTAGATTAGAGATATAGTTTTTTGATTTTTGTATATTATTTTCAAACATTTTTTCATAATCAAAACACATATTTTTAAAATTTGAGTATAATTTTTCAATAACTTCATTGGTTTGAACTGTATGATCAAGAGGATGAGGTCCCATTAAAATTATTATATTTTTAAATAGTTCACCTAAATCATAGTTCATTTTAGATGCTGTTGTACTTTCAACACCCAACATTAAACTCATAATCTTTCCTATTTTATAAAAAAAAGCTTTATTATAAAAATCTTCAATATTTGTATACTTCAACTCCAAAACTTCATTAATATTATCTTCTGTAATCAAAAAATCTGATACTAATAAATTTTCAACATCCAAAATTCTTTTAAATTTACCCTCTTTTTGCTCTTCAAATAAATTAAGAACATCCACAAATAATTTTTTCTTTGGCCATATTCTAGAATCAATCAAACTAGGTAAATATTCGTGAATTAATAATATCAATCTTAATTTTGCAAGAACAGTATATATAATTTCTGAAGTTCTTACTAAAGTAGCTTTATTATAATTTACAAATCTTTCTCCTTTTGTTTCAATATATGGAATTAAAACCTCTATATTTATGTTTTGATTTGCAAAAGGTGACAATACTTTTATTTCTGAGTTTTTTAAATCTCTTTTAAGCTCATTTTCCTTTTTGAATATCTTATCTTCAAAAATAAACAATGGTAAATAATTTTTAACTTGATCAAATAACTCTTCTCCATCATCAAGCATAGTAACTGCACTAATTTCATCTTTCATTAGTATTGTTGTTAGTTTTGTCAATTGAAATAAAGCTTTAAATCTCTCTTTTAAATCAAAATTATCTCATTTTGATGATGAAAAGTTACTTAAAAATAATAGTCACTCTTCATCATTTTTTATTAATTCATATGTCTCAGATAAATAATCTAATTCCTTTTCTTTTCATTCTCTTCCTGAATTAAATTTTCTTAAAAGAACTTCCTTTTTATAACATTTTTCAATTCTTTGATATAAACCTTGTTTCTCTTCTATAGCAATTAAACTTAAAGTGAAGAAAAAAGGATAAAGCATTGAGGTTTTTGTTTTTCCATCATCTGATTTATGGTTTATATCATATTCATAATTTATTGTACATTCTCTTATATATGCTTGAACTAAGTTTTTTCACATATCATATGTTCTAAAGCAATATTCATTTATATAAGGGAGCAATAAATCTGAAATTATTTCTTCACATAGTTGATATGTTTCTATATCCTTCAAATTAGCCTTTTTAGGTTTATCTTTAACAAATCTATATCTTATTTTATAAATTTCTTCATATCTTTCTAAAATATAGTCAGTATAAGAATTACTATCTTCTAGAGGTATTTCTTCTAAAACAATTCCTCTATATAGAGAATATTGAATAACACCTAAATAAACTACTGGATATAAGTTATAAATAAGTTCTTTTTGAGTAGTAATATAATATTTTAATTGAGCATTTTCTTGAACTAAATTGTGTAATCCAAATCAAAAAATGCTTTGCTTATCAATTTCTTTCATTTTCGCCTTTCATTTGTTAAAATAAAGTTTTAATAAATTCTTTCATTGAATTTATTGCTCTATTTGAATAAAGTTCTTTCTTTTCTTCTTTTTTAATTTTAAACTTAATTTCTAAATTTTCAACAATACTTCAATTTGCTTTCATAGGTTGAAAATTTTTAGAGTCAGTTGAAATTATATAATTTTGTAATGCTCCCATTACACTATCTTTTGGAAATTTTTTAAGTTCTTTATTTTTTAACATTCTTGCTATATTAATTGCTGCAATTATTCCTGAAGAAGTTGATTCAACATAGCCTTCAACTCCTGTTATTTGTCCCGCAAAGAAAATATTTGGATTTGATTTTAATTGATTAAATTCATTTAAAAGTTTTGGTGAATTAATAAAGTTATTTTGATGCATAACTCCATATCTTACAAAATTAGCTTTTTCTAATCCAGGAATTAATCTAAATACTCTTTTTTGTTCAGATCATGTTAAATTTGTTTGAAAACCAACAAAGTTATATAAATTATCTGCTGCATTATCTTGTCTTAATTGAACTACTGCAAAATTATTGCTTCCATCTAAATTTCTAAGTCCAGCAGGTTTTAAAGGACCAAAAGTTAATGTATCAAAACCTCTTTTAGCCATAACTTCAATAGGCATACATCCTTCAAAATATTTTAAATTTTTTTCTGATTCTAAATGAACTGGAGCTAATTGTGCATTTACAAGTTCATTATAAAATAACTCATATTGTTCTTTATTCATAGGACAATTTATATAATCTTGTGTCTCTCCTTTTTCATATCTGTTTTTTCTAAAAGCAATACTCATATCAATAGAATCTTTTGTAATAATTGGTGCCACTGCGTCAAAAAAATAAAAATAATCTTCACCAATTAACGAAGCAATTTCAAGTTGCAAATTCTCACTTGTTAGTGGTCCTGATGCAATTAAAGTTATTTCATTTTTATTAATTTTTGTATATTCTTTTTCAATAACTTCAATATTATTGTCATTTTTCATTGTATCAGTAATATATTTTGAAAATTTATCTCTATCAACTGCTAGACTTCCTCCAGCTGGAATTTGAGCAAATTCTGCTGCCTTTATTATTAATGAATCAAACATTCTCATTTCATCTTTAAGAGTACCTACAGCATTTTTTAAATCTGTAGATCTTAAAGTATTTGAACAAACTAATTCTGCAAAATAATCTAATTTTTGAACAGGATTCCTTTCAATAGATTTTTTTTCATATAATTTTACTTTTATATTTCTTTTTGATAATTGATAAGCTGCTTCACATCCTGAAAGACCTGCTCCAATTATATTAACTATTTTTTCCATTTATTGATTATAACAAAAAATAAATTTAAAAAATTAAATAAGAACTGTTAAGTTCATTTAATTTTAAAAATTTATCTCTATTATGACTCTCATTTAAGTTTGAATGAAGCTCCTAGTGTGAATGCAGTAACCATAGCAAGAGAAACACCAAGATAAACTCCTGTAGTTACATTGAAGACAAATCTTCCTGCTCAAGCACTTATAAATGGATCCATACAATATTTAAATATATTCAAATAAGTGGCATATTTTAAAACACTACTTGCCATAATTAAATCAATTGGAATAAATGATCCACTTAAAAATGCTATAGGCATATAAAGAACATTTGAAACAGCAATATAAGTTGTTGTTGATTTAAAAATACTTGCTAGTAACATTCCTAATGATACTGATTGAACTAAAGTTAACAATAAGAAAGGTAAAGATTCACCAATTTGATATGGTAAAGCAACATTAGCTCAACCAAATTCATTTCCAAACATTATTCCAGCTCAAAGTAAAGTTCATAAGAAACCAATTATCATAAAGAATATCCCCATAAGAACAACAGTCAATATAAAGAAAATTGGTTTTATATTTGTAGCTCCTATCCTTTTCATAAGAACACTATTTTTAAATTCTAAAATCGTTTGTGGAACTATAAAAATACCAACTGATATTATTTGCATAAGTGCTAGAGAACCTATTAAATTATGTAATAAAGTTCATTTTGCTTGACCTTCAACCACTGGCATCATTTTAAAGACAAATCCCTCTAAGAATAATAAAATTAGTGGAAAGAAAAATAAGAAAAAAGGAACTGCAAAACCTTTATAGTAATATTTCAATAATAATTTTATTAAAGGTATATTTTTACCTTTATCTTTTTCACTGTTTATTATTCTATCAAGTCTATTTTTACTTTTTTTATTAGGTACCTCTGATATAGATTCCATATCATGGGCTTTTTCTTCTTTAAATTTTTTTCATGTGAAATTATGAACTGATCCGTATTTTGCTACTAAATCTTTTACAAGACCTCTTTCTTTAATCACACCATTATGAATATAAATATATTTCTCACAAAGTTCTTCAATTTCGCTCATCATATGAGTAACTAAAATCATTGCTTTATTTTTATTTATAACATTCTCTTTAATTGCATCAAAGATTTCACTTCTAACTTCAATATCAAGACCAGTTGAAATTTCATCAAAAATAACTAAATCGGGATTATGAATTAAACTTAAAAGAATATTTACTCTTTGTTGTTGTCCTCCACTTAATCCTTCTAAAAATTTCTTTTTAAAACTATCTATTTGAAATTTTTTTAAAATTTCATTTAAATTTTCTTCTGTCATTGGAATATTAAAAGTCTCTAAATAATACTTAATCATATCTAAAACTGTTATACCAATTGGATATTTTGATTCTTGAAATTGTAAACCCAGAGTCATATTTTCTTGTCTAGTAACTTTCCCTGTTGTTGGTTTTCTAATTCCACCAATAATTTCACTTAATGTAGATTTACCCCCACCATTAGGTCCAATTACTCCAATTCTATCTCCTGGATTAATAATTAAGCTAACATCATCTAGAGCTTTTTTATTTTTATAAACTTTTGATACATTTATAATTTCAACTAATGCTCTATTTTCATCGATTTGTGGTTTTTTATTATCTATTATTTTTTCATCATTTATCATTTTATTTACACTTTCTATGACTTTAAAAATTGTCTACTTTTCTATAATATACTAAAAAAATTTTAGTAAATCTATAAAAGAAAAGTTAAAAATATTTTAATAAAAAAAGTAAAACTTTAAAAGCTTTACTTTTTATCCCATAAGACCTGCATCATATAGTTTTTTAAAATGTCCATCTTTATTTTTTAATTCACTAAAAGTTCCCACCTGAGCAATACCTTTTTCTGGTGCAAGAACAATAATTTGATCAACATTTTTAATAGTACTTAATCTATGAGCGATAGTAACAGTTGTTCTACCTTTCATTAAACTATCTAATTTTGCTTGAATTTCTTTTTCTACAATATTATCTAAAGCACTTGTTGCTTCATCTAAAATTAATAATTGTGGATCTTTCAAGAACATTCTTGCAATAACAAGTCTTTGTTTTTGACCCCCTGATAACATAAATCCTCTTTCACCAAGAATTGTTTTATATCCTTCAGGTCAAGTCATAACTAAATCATGTAATTCAGCCAACTTAGCAGCTTCAATTGCTTCTTCATCTGTTGCATCAAATCTCCCATATTTAATGTTATCTAAAACATCTCCAAATAGAATTTGAGGTTCTTGTTCAACATAACCAACTTTATCTAAGTAACTTGCCAAATTAACTTCTTTTAAATCATATTTTTCATTAATTAAAACATTACCTTTATATGGGTCATAAAATCTTAATAAAAGTTTTGCAATTGTTGATTTCCCTGCTCCAGTTTCTCCAACAAATGCATATGATTTACCATGTTCAAATGTAAATGAAAATTTAGGAATAATTACTTTTTCTGGTTTTTCAGGATATCTAAATTCAACATCTTTAAAAATAATATCTTTGTCAATATTTTCAATATGAATTCCTTCACTAGGATCATAGTGAGGATCAATTCTTGATTTTGCTCCAAGAATTTCTTCTATTCTAACAGCAGAAGTTGATGCCATTATTAATCCAGCTTGTAATCTAGCAACTTGCATAATTGGACCTACCATTGTCCCAACTGAAGAAATAAATGCTGTTAAAACTATTGAAAGAGTTCCTGGTTCATTATGTCATTTTATAGCTGCTGCTATAACAATAATCATCTGAATTGAACTTACCCCTGCTACTAAAACTGTAATAACTGTTGATTGTAATTTTATTAAACTACTTGATTTTTTAAAGTAATCTTTGTGAATTTCTTTAAATCTTTCAGTTTCATAGTTTTCTGTTCCTGAAGCTTTAATCAATCTAACTGTTGCAATTCTGTCAGTTACATCTCCGTTAATGTTTGTAATTGAATCTCTTGTTTTTAAAGCAGCTTTTTTAACCACTCCAAATGTAGAGAAAATTGAAGTAACAATAATTGCCATAGTAACTATTACAACTACTGTTAAATAAACATTAATTGTAAACATCATAATTAATGCTCCAAAGAATGTAAATGCTGCACTCATCATTGTAACTGGTACTTGCTGTGCTTGATCACCAATAATTTGTGTATCAGATACAATTTTTGTTAAAATTTCACCAATTTTTTTATCTGAGTAATAACTCATATCTTGTTTAACTAATTTTTCAAGTGCTTTGTTTCTTAATTCAATTTCAATATTTTTACCCATAATTCCTGCAAGGAAGTTTGAAGCAAATGTAAATATTGCCAATGAACCAAATAGACCTAATTGAACATAAATTCAATCTTGTCAACGCAAATCAAGACCAAAAAGCCCTGTTGTAAAGAAGTAACTACCTGGTTCACCTTTAACAGTTACTAAAAGAGTATTTCTAGCATTATGAATACTATTAAGTGCCTCTTGAATTGATGAAATATTTGCATTTTCTCATCCATTTTCTAGACCTGGTCAATCCTTATTTAAACCAGTTGGAGCTGTTAAAACAGTCATTATATTTTCAATTATTTTCGGACTTAGTACACTAGTAATTGAAGAAGCCAAAGTAAGTATTACTAAAAATACACCTATCATTGGATGTCTTTTTATGTAATGAGAGATAATTGCAAAAAATGATTTACCACTTCTTTTTGTTTTAAATTCAGGCATAGAACCTTTATTTTGAGGAATCACTTCTTGAAAATTATCCTTTTGTTTTGTTTTAGCCATTTATATTTTTTCACCTTTTTTCTTATAAATATCTTAAAAATTATACATTAAAAAAACAAAAAAAAGAGATATAAAATATCTCTTAAATTAAAATTATTCTTATCATTTGTGTGTCGGGAATAAAATGATTAGTTAATTTATACTTAGTTTTTTAGGCTTTCGCCCTACAAGCGTGATATCTCTATCACAAATAAATTATATCATTATTAAATTTCATTTAGTATATCTTTTGCATTTTCTATTAATTTTGCTCCATTTTTTATCAACTTGTTAGTTCCATCTTTAGAAAAAAGAGCATGTGGTATTGCAAAAACATCTTTTCCCTCATTTACTGCAAAATTAAATAGCTTATTTATTGGATCATTATTTTTAAATTGAACAAAGACAATTCCCTTGGAAACTCCACAAAGCATTCTATTAGAATATTCAATGAATTTATCATTAATTGAATATTCTGATTCATATACTTCTGTGATTGCTAAAAAATTACTTTTTTCTGGTAAATCAACAGTTCGTTTAAGATAATCTTTCATACTTTCTTCAATTATTTTAATTATTTTATAGTTATTTTTAAAAGAGTTATTTAAAACTTCATTATTAACTCCATCATTTTCAATAGTTGAAAATACTATATTTTCCAAACTTAAATCTTGCATAAAAAATTCAATATTTTTAATACCATATTCATCCACTTCTTGGCCTCCCACAATTGCAATAGTTTTGTGATATTTTGAAAGTAATGAAATATCACCTTTATAAAATATTACAAAAGGTGGTTTATGAGTATTTTTTAAATAATTTGGATATAAAGGACTTAATATTGTAATGAAGTCACTATCTATTTTATTTTTAACATCTTCTAAATTCTTATGAGTTATTTTTTCTTTAGTATCTAAAGCATGATAAATTTTATCTCAATTACCATTATATTTTAGTGAAAAGTATAATAAAACATTTTCCATTAGTTTAAAAGAATCACTTTGCTTGCCACTAATTCATTTCCATAATTGTTATTTTCAGTATTTCCAAATGAAACTAATCTTCCCTCAATGCCAATATATGATTGATCAAAATATTCATATTCATCCCCCAATACATTAGACCAAACTTTTACATTAATAAAATCATCAATTAATTCTCCTGATTTAGTTTTATAATTTCTTGGTACTTTCAAAATAAATTTATACAGTTTTTTTACTCCATCTTTTGAGTTAAAAACAATTTGAGGATTTCCCTCAATTTGTCCTATAATAGTCACATTATTCATTTTTTTATTCCTCCCACATATTAATATCGTTAATAGTTTTAAAAAAATAAAAAAATAATTACTTTTCAGTAATTATTTTGTTGATTTTAATTCAATGGTTTTTGATTCCTTAGCATTATTTGCAGATAGTATTAAGCTTATTGATCCCTCTGACTTTGCTTTAAACTTAAGCTTATTATTAACTAGTTTATAAGCAATGTTTTTAGTACTATTAGCTGTAACTTTGAAATTTACTAATTCTGAATAATTATCTATAATAATTTCTTTTTCTTCTCCAACTTTGAATTCAGGGTTATATTCAGAAAGTTTAATTTCTTTATAAGCTTCATCATTTTTTGCAATTGTAAAATTAATAATTTCTGTATATGCATTTTTAGCTGTTAATGTTAAAGACGCTTCATTTTTTGAATTATCAATTTTATTACCTTCATTTTTTGAAGGTTCTTGATATTTTCCAGCTTTAACACTAATTTCATCATTATTTTTTCCACCAAGAGTTGCTGTAATATTTCCAGATGTAGTAATAGATAAACCAGTTAATTTACTTCTATTTTTAACTTTTATTGTTAAAGTATCAAATTCTTTTATTTCGTTATCTTGTTCTTTATCAAATTCAATAGTTTTTAATACAGTTTCTGGTTCAGAACAAGCAACAACTAAACTAGAAGTTGTTCCAGTTATACTAACAGCTGCTAAAATAGATAATATTTTTTTCATTATTTTTTAGCCTCCTTAGATTTATTTTTTTCTTCTTTTAATGATTTTATTGCTAATTTATATTTTTCCTGTTGTTCTTTAATATCTTCTTTTAATTTGATAGATATTTTGTTTTTATTGTCAGAAGATAATTCCTTATTTTTGAGTTCTTTTGAAGCAATAGATCTAATAGAATTAATTGATTGAATGTAATCATCTTTTGCTTTATGTTTTGCAAGAATTCTTCTTTGAGTTTGTAATCCCTTTTCATTTAACAAATCAGAGTCTTCTTCTATTAATCCTTCAGATTTAGCCACAATTGTTGCTGTGGCAACTCCTCCAACAACATTTGCACCAGTTCTTCCCATATCAAATAGTCCATCTAAAGGTGCAATAACTGCAAGAACACTTCCTGCAAATCCTCCAAATCCCATTCCACCTAAAACTCCAACTGTAACAACAGTAGCAGTTCCAGGAACTCCTGCAATTCCAAGTGAAGCAACAACAGTTACAAATAAAGCAATAATAAAGAATGTAAATAATCCCATTCCTTGTACTACTCCAGCTGTATCTCCAGTTCATAAAATACTTGTTGCTAATCCAGATTGTACACCAGCACAAGCTATCAATCCCATTGTTGTAGATATTGGTTGAATAGTATTTGCTGCTTTTCCATTAATTTTCATATCTTCTGTTAATGTTTCCATCGCAATTGGCAATGAAGCATTTGAAGACTGCGTTGAAAAACCTTGAACTAAAGGTCTTCATGCTTTTTTTCATCAAGCTCCTATTTTTACTCCACTTAAGAAAACTTCTAGTGTTAACAGACCTAGAGCAATAACTACTCCTAAATATCCAACACCAATTACTTTTCCAATTGTAACTAATGAACCAATTGGTCTTGAAGTAATTGAAACAGTAATCATAGACATTACAGCCAATGGCATTATTTTCATAAATGTCATTAGGATTGACATCATTACATCTCATCCTGTATTCATAGCTTTTCTAATAGCTTCCATTTCAACTTGTTTTCTTTTTGACAAAATTTTTACACTTCCACCAGCTAAAGCACCTACAACCATTACAGGAATAATTGAGTTTTTAGCTAATGTTCCAACAATATTGTTTGGAATATACTCTCAAATAATTTGAGGTAATGGCACATTATCTCTTCCAGACACTGAGTTGTCCGAAGCTAAATTAAATCCTTGCCCAACTTTTAGTAATATTCCAATAAAAAATGTTACTGTAAACATTACAGCGACATTAAATAATAATAAAGCAATTCCTTTTGCTGTAATTCTTCCTAATCCTGTTTCTCCAGGTTTAGAAGTAATTTTAAAAATTGCTATGAATACAATAGGTACAGTTAATAAGTAAACTCCATTAATAAATATATTTTTAAAGAATGATGCTCAAATATTTAGTTCATATATTCAATATAGTTCATTTCAAGGTTTTGATATTTCTTCAAATGAATCTGAATTTGGAAAACCTATAATAGATTGTAAAATTATACCGAATAATAAACCAATTCCCATACCTAAAATAACTCTATACATGAAAGCAAATTTATATTTTTTTAAAAAAAATCATAAACCCACTTGTAATGAAATAAACAAAGTTATCGATACAAGTGATTGTCATGTACTAATTGCCAAAAAATCTCTTAGCAAGTTATGTCCTTGATCTTCAGCCAAGAATAACATTTTAAATTCCCCCTTTTTTTTTATTTATTTAATTTTGATAAAGCAATGTGAATAATATCCACACTTCTTGAAAATGGTGGTGCATATGGTAAATCAATTTGCTCTAAAGCATCATCTACTTTAGCTTTTTGTCAAATTAAAGCTGATAGAGCATAAATTCTTAAAATAGAGTTATTACTTCCCGCCATTTGAGCTCCTATGATTTCTTTTGTATCACCATTTATAATCAATTTCAGATATAAATCTTTTTGATTTGGTGTGTAATTTGTGTGGTCTTTATCTTTAATGAATACTGATTTAACATTTATTTTATTTGCTATTGCCATTTGTTCAGTTAAACCTGTTCTTGCAATTTCAAGATCAAATAATCTTAAAATTGCACTTTGAATTGAACCAAAATAATATTTTTCTTTTCCAGAAATATTATCTGCAATAATTTTTGCAAACTTACTAGCAACTGTTGCTAATGGTGAATAAATATCTTGATTGTTAATAAAATTTTTAGAAATAGCACAGTCTCCTGAAGAATAAACGTTTTCAATATTTGTTTCACCTTTTGTGTTTACAATTATTGCTCCTCTTTCATTCATTTTTAATTCACTATCTTTTAAAAATTCTGTATTAGGTTGAAATCCAACAGAAAGTAAAACTGCATCCACTTTAATTTCTTTACCACTTTTTAATAAAATTGAATTAACTTTATTATTTTCTAGCTTAATTTCTACTAATTGTTCTCCAAATAAATTATTAATCTTTTTTTCTTCTAACTTTTCTTGAATTAAATTAGATATTTCTTCATCAAAAGTTCTTTTCATAACTTTTGATTCCATTTCCAATAAATATACTTCTTTTTTTAGTTCATAAAGAGTTTCTGTCATTTCTAAACCAATAAAACCAGCTCCTATGATAGCAACTTTCTTTATCTTTTCATCCTTATTCATCTTTTCCTTCAACATTATTCCATCTTCTAATGTTGTAAGAGTAAAGACATTTTCTCCTTCAACACCCTTAATATTTGGCACTATAGGTTTTGCTCCAACTGCTATAACTAAATTGTCATAGTTTTCAAATTCATTATTGAAAAAAACTTTTTTCTCTTTAAAATTTACAGTTTTTACTTTTGAATTTGAAATTATTTTAATACCTTGTTTTTCAAATTGTTCTTTTGTTCTTGCAATTAAATTATTTTCATCATCAAAATTATTTACTACAAAATATGGAAGTCCACATGCTCCAAGAGATACATAATTTTTATCTTGTATAACTACTATTTCACAATTAGGATCATTTCTTTTTAATTTAGCAGCTACACCCATTCCAGTTGCACTACCTCCAATAATTATTGTTTTCATTTCCACTCCTTAATTTGATTTTCAAAAAATATACTGCCAATATAATTATATTGCAGTAAAACAGTTTTTTTATTTTAAAAGTAAAAAAAAATAATACAGAAGTATTATTTTTAAATTAAATTTCTAAAAACTCTTTTAAATCTTTAAATATTAAGTCATATTTATTTTTAGCTACTTTTTCATCTTTATCAACACAAATAAAATAGATCTTAACTTTTGGTTCAGTTCCTGAAGGTCTTACTGCAAATCAACTTCCATCACTGAAGTAAAATTTCATTAAGTTTTGACCTGGCATATTGAACAGACCATTAATATAATCTTCTACATAACTCAATTCTAATCCACCTAGCGTTGTAAATTCCTCTTCTCTAAGCTTTTTCATAATTGGCTCTACTTTAGATTTTATTTCTTCTGGTTTAAAATTTAAATTTTCTGTATATGTGTAATAATAACCATATTTTGTATATAGATCATTTAAAACATCAATTAATGTTTTACCTTGTTGTTTATAATATCATGCAGCTTCAACTAACATTATTGTTGCTTGAATACCATCTTTATCTCTTGTTGATGAATCTAAAACATAACCATAACTTTCTTCATATGCAAATACAAAATTTAAATCTCTTTCAGGCTCTTTTAAAATTTCTGAACCCATTCATTTAAATCCTGTTAAAGTTTTAATTACCTTTACTCCATAAGTTTCGTTTGCAATTCTATCCCCTAAGTCACTTGTAACAAAACTTGAATACATTGCAGGATTTAATGGAGTTAAGTTAAATTTTTTCATTTGACTTAATTTTCACTCTATCAATAAAGGGCCTGTTTGATTTCCATCAATTCTAATTCACTTTCCATTGTGATTAACAGCACAACCAATTCTATCAGCATCTGGATCTTGAATTATAATAATTGATGCATCTTGATTTTTAGTTCCATATTCAAATGGTATTTTTCATGCTGGCTCAAATTCGGGATTTGGATTACCAACATTTTTAAATGTAGAGTCTTCAAATGCATGTTCTTTTACTTCAATTACATCATAGCCAAATTTTCTTAATAAAGGAGGTGTAAATTCTGTTCCTGTTCCATTAACAGCAGAGTAAATCATTTTAAATCCATCTCTTGGCTTATCTTTATAAAATTGTAAATTTGAAATCATATCCTTATAATTGTTTAAAACTTTTTGAGGAACTACTTTAAGAAGTGTTTCATCACTTTTATAATTTCAACTTAATATATCTTGAATTTCTTCCATATATTCAGCAATAATTTTTGTATCTTCATCAATTAATTGGCATCCAAACTCATCATAAATTTTATAACCATTATAAATTGCTGGATTATGACTTGCAGTTATTACAATTCCTCCTATTGCATTTAAATCTTTTGTAGCATAAGAAACAACTGGAGTTGGTTTCATTGTATTATTTTTAAATAGATAAGCTTTAATACCAAAACTTGTTAAAATTTCAGCTGCCAATTGTGAAAATTCTTTTGAAAATCTTCTATTGTCATGACCAATAACAACTCCTCTTGATAATTCTTCTCCATATTTTGATATTAAAAGTTTTGCATAACTCATAGTTACTTTTTTAATTGTATATAAATTAAATCTTCCAGGTCCTGCTCCAAGTATACCTCTTATTCCAGCAGTACCAAATTCTAATTGAATATTAAATGCAGCATTTAATTCTTCATCAGTTGCATTTAAAAGTTCTTCTTTTAAACTTTCATCTAGGTGTGTAGAATTAATTCATTCTTGATATATTTCATTACTTTTATTAAAACTCATTTTATTTCTCCTTTAGAAATTTAATTGGTTTATAAGAAAACCTGTGTATATTTAAGGCACCATATTCTTTAACTTTTTCTTGATGCTCTTTTGTACAATAACCCTTATTTTTTATAAAATTATACTGAGGATATTCTAAGTGAAAATTATTCATTATTCTATCTCTGTACACTTTTGCAAGAATACTTGCAGCTCCTATACTTATACTCAAGTTATCTCCTTTTATAATTTGTAAGCATTTATACCGTGCTAATTCTATACTTTCTCCATCAATTAAGCAAATGTCTGGTTTAACTTTTAAACTTTTAATAGATTCTATTATTCCTATTTGACTTGTTTTTTTTGGATTATATTGATCAACAAATTTTGAATCATATTCACAAATACTATATGCGATGCAATTTTCTTTTATTTCCTCATACAGTTCTTCTCTTTGTTTTTCATTTAGCAATTTTGAATCCTTTATTTTTGAATTATTATAATCTGGTTTTAAAATAGCTGACGCAACAACAATTGGTCCTGCCATAGCACCTCTTCCCACTTCATCACTTCCTGCTATTAACCTAACTTTGTATTGCTCTCGTATATTTTGATCAAATAAATATCTAATGTTTTCTATCATTCTACTGTTAAATCACTAACTACTGTTGAATCCAGATCATTTTCATCAATTGCTTGTTTTGATATTTCTTTTATTTCTATTGGTTTTTCAAAAGAAATTTTTCCCAGATTATTGTTGATAATATCATGAATAAACAATTCAATAACTCTTTCAACATCTGGTATTTCATCTAAAATTATAAATTTGCTTCTTTTAGCTATTTCTTCAAAAATAGTAAATGTGTCATCATAATTTATTGGCCTTAATACATTTTTATTGATTTTGTAAGTATTTTCAATTAATGAAGGATATGAGTTATAAATATATCTCATTAATTTTGTTGCCATTCTTTCTTTTGGAACTATATCTAAGCGAATTGAATTTGTTGCTGCACAATTACAAGCAACAGTTTCATTTTCAAATTTTGCTGGAAGAATTCCAGGAGTATCAATTAAAGTTACATTATCATTCATAGTAATTCTTTGCATACCTCTAGTTACTCCAGGTTTGTTACCTATTTTTAAACTTTTTCCCTTTGAAAGTTTTGAGATTACTGTTGATTTACCAACATTTGGTATTCCTACAACAAGAACGTTTAATTGAGGGTTTTCTACACCCCTACTTTTTTGTTTTAATTGAGTTTCTCTTGTCATCTCATTGATAAGTTTTAATACATCATTATAAATATTTGCTTGTTTGTCTTTTACAATATATGTTTTATGCCCAGAATTTTTAAAATATTCGGCTCATTGATTTGTAATTTCATTATCTGACAAATCAAACTTTGTCATAATAATTAATCTAGGCCTTTTATTTAGAATTTTTCTAAGCAAAGGATTTTGTGTAGAAAATGGTGCTCTTGCATCTACGATTTCCATAACTAAGTCAACTATTGAGATTTTCTCTTCAATCTCTTTAATGCTCTTATTCATATGACCTGGAAATCAATTAAAAGTTGATTTTTCGTTAAACATAGGATTGCCTCCTTAGTGACAATATCATTTTATATATTAATCTAAAAAAGTCTATTTTTTTAAAAAAAATAAATAATCTATTTATGATATTTTTGATTTTTTGATATTTTAAAACCTCTATAAATTTGTTCTAGCAAAACTATTCTCACTAAATTGTAAGGTAATGTTATTAAACCAAAACTTATTTTATTTTGATACAAATTTCTAAATTCTTTACTAAATCCATCACTTGGACCGATTATCAAACAAATATTGCCCCCTTTATAGTTTTTATTTTCCTCTAAAAGTTTAGCTATTTGCTTTGAACTATATTGTTTTGCATTAATATCTAATAAAAATATTTCAAAATTTTTTAGTTCTTTAAGCCTTAAGTGTATATTTTGTTCATTTTTAATCATATTAGATTTTATATCTCCATGATCAAACTCATTAATTTCTATTATTTCTAAATCACAGTGTTTTTGTATTTTATTAATATAGAATTCATAAGGTTCTTTAAATTCTTTATTTATTTTATTAAAACAAATTAATTTTATCTTCATTTTTTCTCCTAAGGCCACTCTTATTATATACTTTACAATATTTATTTAAATAATTTTATGATAAAATATAAATGAGATTTTGGAGAAGATTTTATGGCAGAAAAAAAACAATTTCAATCTATTTTAGATTATAGACCACAATTTGAAAATATAGTTGATGCTCTTGTTCCCGATATTCAATTTTCATATTCTGCAATTTTGAATAATTCAACAGTTCAAACTTACTTTAATATGATTTCACTTGAACATTACGGTTATGAGTACTATCAATTATTAAGAATGAATAAACTGGAATTTAAATTAAATGAAAGAACATTAAACTTAACTATTTTAGAAATGGTATATAACATAATTTCAGAAATAGTTGCAAGAAAGTGAAGATATTCAGAATATATCTCATATGATATGTATATCTTGCCTTTACGTATTAAAAAATATACAAAGGCTATGAATTATAAATTTGTGGAATCAGAATCTGCAAATAAAAAACCGCTTTGAAAATTAGTAAGTCAACCCACAAGAGTTATAGTTGAAGATATAGGAAATCAATATCATGATGATAAGTTAAATAATGTTATTGAGCAATTCAGATCAACATCATATAAAGATGCAGAAGTAAGATTAAGTTTATTTAAAAATATATCTTACTTTGTAAATGAAGGTAGTGCTGTGATTTATGAAAGATTTGGTAAAGAGTTCACTGATTGATATTTTAAAGAAATTAATACATTACAAAAATATAAATCTGAAAGTTTATCTACTAAAGAAAGAAAACATGTTGAAAAAGTTATTGGACAAATATTTGATATTTCTATCCTATCTATATTGCTAATGTCAGATGCAATGAAAGAAGGATGTTGAAAAAGAATTAAAGAAGCAGAAAAAAGAAGAATTGAAAAAGAAGTTACTAGAAAAACTATTGAAGAGGCAAATAGAAAATTACAAGCTATTTCTGAACAAGAAAAAGAGATTAAAAAAATTGAAACAAAAAAAATGGATTTTTAAGAAAATCCATTTTTTTATATTAAAATTCAAAACTATTATATTGATTGTTTTGTACTACTAATTACTATTTCTTTTAAAGAAATTTCTTGAGGCATTTTATACATATAGAGAATAACTTCAGCAACTTGTGAACTTTCAAGTCCTTTATCTAAACTTTGTTTTCAATCTTGATAACTTTTAATTACCTCTGAATTACTAGTTCCTGTTGAAAGATTTGTATCAACTAATGCAGGTTCAATTGTAAGAACTCTTACATTAAATTTCGCCATCTCTTTTCTACTTTGTTCTGTTATAGCTCTAATTGCAAATTTACTACCATTATAAATTGCTCTATCATCACCTGTTCATCTTCCTGCTACACTTCCAACATTTATTATCGTTCCTGCATTTCTATTTTTCATATCATTTATAACAATGTTCATTCCGTTTAGCACACCTTTTACATTTATATCAAACATTTCATTTTGCATTTTTAAATCTAGGTTGTAGATTTTATCTAAATACATAACTCCAGCATTATTTATTATTAAATCTGTTAATCCAAATTTATCTTCTGCTTTTCTAACTGCTTTTTCAAATTGATCAAAATTTGTAACATCAACTTTTGCAATAATTACATTTTTTGATTCAAATTCTTTAAGTAATTCTACTCTTCTAGCTAAAAGTAAAACTGGATATCCATCTTTAATAAATAATTTAGCTAATTCTTTTCCTATTCCGCTTGATGCTCCTGTTATTACAACTAATTTCTTTTTCATTTTTTCAATTGTCCTTTATCAAAATTATATATTTAAAAATAAAAAAAACTAGAATAATATCTAGTTTAAAATTTTAAACCACCCATATTAGGTATTTTTCCTGATTTTAATGCTTTTGACATTTCAAGAACTTGTTTTTTTCCTTTATCAAATTGATTTAATAATTCATTAAATTCTTTTTCACTTCTACCTGAACCTTTCAAAATTCTTTGTTTTCTAGTTATAGCTTTTAAAAGTCTAGGTTCTCTTCTTTCTTTTAAAGTCATAGAACTCATTAAAATATTTGCAACTCAAAGTTTTTGTTGCGCTTGATTAATTTGATTTTCACTTACTTTTCCATTTAATCCTGGCATCATTTTCATTATTCCACCAAGATTTCCCATTTTTGCAACTTGTTCCATTTGATTTTTTAAATCTTCTAAATCAAATTGACCAGCAAACATTCTTTTCATGGTTTTTTCCATTGTTCTTTGATCAATAACATCTGCTGCTTTTTCAAATAGACTCTCAACATCACCCATTCCAAGAATTCTATCTGCCATTCTTTTTGGATGAAATTCAGCAAGAGCAGAAATACCCTCACCTTCACCAATAAATTTAATTGGTAATTTTGTTATATCTGTAATTGAAAGAGTTGCTCCCCCACGAGCATCACCATCAAGTTTTGTAACAATTACTCCAGTTAATTTTAATAAATCATTAAATTCTTGTGAAACATTTATTATATCTTGTCCTGTCATACCATCAACTGTAAGAATTATTTCTTGAGGAGAAACAGCTTTTCTAATATTGTTTAGTTCTTTCATTAATTCTTTATCTATTTGTAAACGACCAGCAGTATCTAAAATTATTACTTCATAACCATTTTTTTGACCATAATCAATTGCTTGTTTTGCAGTTTTAATTGGATCTTGTTTTCCTTGTTCAAAAACATCTAAATTATTTTTTTGACCCAATTCAACTAATTGATCAATAGCTCCTGGTCTGTAAATATCTAAACCAACCATTAAAGTTTTCTTTTTATTTTTTTTAGTAATTAAATGAGATAGTTTTCCTACTGTTGTAGTTTTACCAGCACCTTGTAATCCAACCATCATTATAATTGAAGGCTTTTTATCAATCTCTAAGGGCTTATTTGTTTTTCCTAAAATGTCAACTAATTCTTCATGAACTATTTTGATCATTTGTTGATCTGCTCTAACTCCTTGTTCAATAAAAACTCCTTCAGATTTTTTTTCTACATTAGATATAAATCTTTTAGCAACATCAACGTTAACGTCAGCTTCTAGAAGAGCTAATCTAATTTCTCTTAATACTTCTTTTATATTTTCACTATTTAAAGTACTTTTTTTCAAGTTCTTTTCAATAGATTTTTTCATTTTATTAGCTAAAAAATCTCCAAATCCCATATTGTTTCACTCCAATCACAAATTATTATAACAAAAAACACCATTTTCTTGGTGCTTTATAATTTAATAGTTTCACGTTTTTCACGAATAATTGTAATATAGATATCCCCTGGAGTTTTATTAATTTTTTGAATTTCTTCTTTTATTTTAAAAGATAGTTTTTTCATATTGTAATCATCTACAGCATTTGGATTTACCATTACTCTTATTTCTCTTCCTGATTTTAAAACATAGGCCTTTAATACTCCTTTTTGTTTTAAACAAATATCTTCTAAATTTTTTATTCTTATAAAGTAATCTTCTGAATCATTATTTCGTGCTCCAGGTCTTGCTGCACTTATTGCATCAGCAATTGCTATAATTTCAGCATAATAGGTATTTTTTTCTACATCATTGTGGTGCGATTCTACAGCATTAATAATTATATTATCCATATCATACTTTCTAAGTATATTTACACCCAATGTAACATGACTTCCTTCTTTTTCGAAATCCACAGCTTTCCCTATGTCATGTAAAAGTCCTGATTTAAGCGCTATCTTTTCATCTAAATTTAATTGTTTAGCAATATTTTTAGCAATAATAGCAACTTCAATAGAATGTTGTAAAACATTTTGACCATAACTATGTCTAAATTTTAATTTACCTAGCATTATAACTATTTCAGATGGAAAATCATCAATTTTTAGATCTTCTAATATATTTATTCCAATATCATAACAATGTTTTTCTAATTTTTCTTCTTGTAAAATTAATTGTTCTTCAATTGCTGCAGGATGAATTCTTGCTGATTTCAAAAGTTCTTGTAATGTTAAATACGCAATTTCTCTTCTAATTGGATTAAAAGATGAAATAGTTATTCTATTTGGTGTGTCATCTATTATGATATCAACACCCCCATAAGATTGAAATGTTTTAATATTTCTTCCTTCCTTACCAATAATTTTTCCTTTTAAAGACTCATTTTCTAACTCAAAAAAAGTTGTATTTTTCTCTGAAGTAACTTCAATATGAACACTTTGCATTGCCTCTATTAAGATTTTAATAGCTTTTTTTTGAGCATTTCTAGCTAAATTTTCTTCCTGTTTTTTAATTTTATTTGTAAAATCACTTAAATATTTGTTTTCTATTAAAGTAAATATTTCATTTTTGACTTCCTCTTCAGTTAAATTTGAAATATTTTCTAATAGTAATAAGATTTTCTTTGATTCAACTTCAAGTTCTTTTCTTTTTTTATTAAGATTAATTCTATCTTCAATTATGAATTCTTCTTTTTTAGATAAAGAACTTAACTCTTCATCAATTTTTACCTGTTTTAATTTTAGATTTTTTTCTTCTAAAAGAATTTTTTCTTGAATATACTTAGTTTCATTTTCAGCAGTTAATTTTATAAAATCCGCTTTTGCTTTTGCTTCTGCTATTATATTCATTTTAATTATTTTAGCTTCGTCTTTTATTTTTTGTAAAATATATTTGCGTCGACGAGATTTAACTAAATAAACTATAAATCCAATAGCAATACTTAGAAATACTATTAATATAGTTAAAAACGCAATAAATATGTTTTCTTTTAAATTTGTAACTAGCATTGTTTCTCCAATCCTAGAAAGCGTGGTGTTGCATTTACAACAATATTATTTTACAATAATTAGGTTTATTTATAAATACTATTTATTATAAATAAACTTAGTAACAACTTGACTTAGATTTTATAAAATTAGAAAGAAGTAAATAACATGAAAGATATATTCAAAGGTTATTGAATTGAGTTATCTTCAAGAGTTCTTTCATCAAAAAAAAGGTTAATTAAATTTTTTGGTATTGCAATAATACCTATTATTTATGCTATTACTTGTATTTTAGGATTTTGAAATCCTATTGATAATCTAGGAAAAGCACCTATTGCGATAATGAATGAAGATAATACAGTTTGAATTTATAAAAAGCCAGGAACAATTGTAAAACAATATGAACTTGGTGTTCTAAGAGATGAAAATAATGATGCTTTAACTACAGACAATACTTCTACTTTAGAAGAAGCTATTCAAAAAGCACAACCATCTGGAGAACCTAATAAAATAAGAACAAACACAGGAAATTATTTAAAACCTAGTGAAGATCTTAAAAATTATATTATGCCAGTAAATATTTGAGATCTTTTAAAATCAAATTTAAATGCTAAAAAACAAGGTGTTGAAGATGAAAAAAATATATTTAGCTCAAATGAAATAAAAGAAGGAATGTCACTTACAAATATTCACTATATTTCTTCTAAAGAAGAGATTAATAAACAATGAAAAGGAAAAAAATATTATGTTGATTTAAAGTTAAATACTGGAACATTAGAATATTTAGTATATAAAATAGGAACTTTTTTAAGATCTGATTCTGATTTAGTACCTTCTCCAAAAGTAAAAATGGATCTTTGAACAACTTATGAAAGAAACTTTATATTTGGTTACTATATGAAAAGTATGTATGAATATAGAGCTTCAATTGTTTTAAAAATAATTGATAAATTATTTGATGAAAAAGCAGCTGAATCAATTAAAAATGAAATAAAAGAAACAAAAAATGATCAAAGAAATTACTTAGATAATACATGACGAGAAGAATTAATATTGGCAATTATTAAATATATTTATAGCAATTCAAAAGAAGAACTAAATATGATTAATTTTGACCAACAAGGTGCTAGAAATGGAATATATGGAATTGGTCTTGGAGAATTTTTCATATGTATAGGTTTATTTGTTGGAACATTTATGCAAACTTTTATCTATGATAGAGGAAAACGAAATCACAACTTATCGGCCAAAAAATGATTTATTACAAAGACGATGTTAATGTACACAACAGGTATAATTCAAGTTAGTTTACTTATTGCTGTTTTATCTTTAACTGGATATTCAGCAATTGGTTCTGCTGCCTTATTCTCACTATGATTATGATTACTCTATATAGAGTTAATATTTGCTGTTACAATTCAAGCTCTGTGATTTGCATTCACAGATGAAATGGTTTCTAAATTTTTAGTTATTATTTATCTAGTTATAAATATTGCTGCAGGTTCTGGGACATTTCCAAGTTTCATGCAATTTGACTTTTTCTATGGAATAAGTTTCTTATCAGAGTATAGATTCTCAATTCAAGGTATAGGCTCAATTATATTTGGAATTGGAGAAAACGGATTTAACAGTTCAGATACATTGTATCTATTAAAACAGGCTGGAATTTTAGCAATATTTGGAGTATTTATGTTTAGTTTAGGTTTATTCTTGAGTACTCAAAGAAACAAAGAAATTAGATTTGGTTCATTTAAAGGAAAACAAGTTTTAAGAGCTTTTGAAGAATTAAACATGAAAACAGAAGCAGAGCAATTTAAAAAACAAAATAAAAAAGGCTACAATTGAAATAAAATGCAGGAAAATTATTATCCCGAAGTTATTTTAAAAGTTAGAGAATTATATCCATTTGAAGGACAATTTAAATGGTATAAGAAAATGCAAAAAAATGAAGTTTTAAAACCAAGTGTTACAGATGAAGAAACAATTGGTAGAAATGATCGAGTAGAAGTTTAAATAATAAAAAAATCGAAACTAATTTCGATTTTTTTATTATTCTATACAATCTTTTAATTTATTTTGAATTTCCTCATATTTATCAGGATTATTAGTAAATCATTCTCTTACAGCTTCTTTTCCCTGCCCTATTTTTTCTTCACCATAAGAATATCAAACTCCTGCTTTTGTTAAAACATTATAAATTGTTGCCATTTCAATAACTTCAATATCTTTTTCTACACCTTTATTATAAGCAATTGTTATTTGACAAGTTTTAAAAGGTGGAGAAACTTTATTTTTAACTATTTTAATTTTTACTTTATTTGCAGTTGCTTCTCCATTTACAGAAATGGTTTCACCTTTTCTAACTTCAAGTCTTAATGAGGAATAAAATCTTAAAGCTCTACCTCCAGGAGTTGTTTCTGGATTTCCAAAAATTACTCCAACTTTTTCTCTTAATTGATTAATAAATATAACAGTTGTATTTGTTTTTGAAACAATTCCATTTAATTTTCTTAAAGCTTTAGACATTAATCTTGCTTGTAAACCAATTTGTTGATCTGACATTTCTCCATCCAATTCTGCTTTTGGAACAAGAGCTGCAACTGAGTCAATAACTACAATATCTATTGTATTTGATTTAACCAACATTTCTAAAATATCTAAAGCTTGTTCACCTGAATCTGGTTGGGCTACAACAAGATTTTTTATATCTACACCAATATTTTGGGCATATCTTGGATCTAAAGCATGTTCTGCATCTATAAATGCAGCTCTTCCATTATTTTTTTGTGCCTCACAAATGGCATGCAAAGATAGTGTGGTTTTACCACTTGATTCTGGACCATATATTTCTATAATTCTACCTTTTGGATAACCTCCAACTCCAATTGCTCTATCTAATAAAAAACTTCCACTTGGAATTACATCAATTGTTGAATTTACAGAGTCTCCAAGTTTCATAATTGAACCTTTTCCAAAAGTTTTTTCAATATCTTTTAAGACGCTTTTAAAAGCTGGATCATCATAAATGTTATTATTCATATTTAAAAGCACCTCATTTTTATTTTCTTCTAATGTTTTTTCTATCATAATTTTCCTCCTCATTTGTCATAATCGACAAATATAAGAAAAAAAATTACAATTCTAGTAATTTATTTATAACAAAATTACAAGCTCTTTTTTTATATTCTTTTCTTGAAATATCTTCTAAAACTTTAAATTCATATGTATATATTTTTTCTTTCATTTTAAAACCAACATAACTCAATCCTGATAAAACATTATTATCATCAATTGGAGTAGAAAAACCTGTAAAAGCAAAAACTATATCTGTTTTCAATAATTCTTGTGTTTTAGATAACATTAAATTTAAAGTTTCTAAAGAAACTGCACCATATTTTTTAATTACTTCTATATCAATTTGCAAAATTTGTGATTTAAATTCATCAGTATAACAAACAAATCCTCCTTTAAAATAATTGCTAGCTCCTGATAAATTTGTTATTTCATTTGCAAAATATCCACCAGTAAATGACTCACAACTAGATATTGTTAAATTATTCAATTTTAAATATTCAAATAATTTTTCCATATACAAATCCTTAAAAAATATAGTGAAATTAAATCATCATAACCCACGTTTTGTAACACTTTCGTGCATCAACTATCTATCTATTGCATCTGCAATCCTAAAGGTTTGTTGAATTCCTCACCTTTAAGCTCCTCTACCAAAATTTGAGTTTCTTGCTTGTGGAGTTTACCCGTTCCATTTCACTATTTCTAGTTAATCGTCTCTGTGGCACTTTAAAAAGCTTATCATAGGTATAAATACCCTTAGACTATACTTAAGTCGTTACCAAATAAAATTGGTACCTAGAGTTATTTTTTCCTCTAGCACAATCACTACATTCATCTCAGAATGTGCAAGCGTGGAGTTTCCTCTATATTATTTTTCAAATATAGCAGTTGATTCAGATTTAATCTCAATCTTTATTTTATACCAAATTATTTGTTATATGTATCTTTTTCTAAATTAGAGATTCTTTTAATAATATCTGAACTGTTAAGTCCTTTTCTTGCTAACTCATCAATTTGATTTTCTGTAAGTTTTAAACTTGCAATTGTTTGTTTTAAGTCATTGGTTACTCTCTTAACTTCATCTTCTAAAAGAGCTATTTTTTCATCTTTTTTAATTTCTCTGTCTGTAAATGTTTTGTAATCTTCTGCAATCATATCTAAAAAAGAGTCAACTTCTTCTACTTTATAACCTTTATATTCTACTTCGAAGTCTTTATCTAAGATATCTTGCTTTGATAATTTAATATAATCTGCCATTTTTTAGCCCCCTATTTAGTCTTATTGTATCTTATTTTGTAATTTTTTGTAAATATATTGCGATTAATAAATTGGGTGATAAAAGTGATTATTAAAAATAAAGGAATGTACTTAGAAATGATTATAAACAACAGTATTAATTCATTAGATCCAACCAAAGGTTTTATATATAAAATGCCTATAAATAACAATATTATCTCTGTTGAAAACAATATAGTAACAGCACGATTAAACAAAAACTATTTTTGTGATTATATAGGGCTTTGAAAAGGAATTTACATTGAATTTGAAGCAAAAGAAACAGAAAAAGATTTTTTTAATTTGAACAATATTAAAAAACATCAAATAGAAAAATTGAATTTAGTTAATAAAAACAATGGTAGTGGTTTTATCATAGTTTATTTTCATTTATATGAAAAATTATTTTTTTTACATATAAATGAAATAAAAAAAATGGAGAATAAAAAAATACCCTATAACTATTTCAAAGATAATTTCTTTGAAATAAGTTTTTCAGGTATTAAATTTGATTTTAATCAAATTTTTAATCATTTAATCAATTATACATAGTAATTTTTACTGATGTTTTTTTAGCTTGTTCTTCTAATTTCTTGAATAAATCATTTATATTATTAATTTTATATTCATCAATTATTGACATAATTTTTGGTTTAGAAATACCTAATTCAATGAAATTTTCTATTTTTTCTATTTCTTGTTTATTAAGTTCATAGTTAAAAATTTTTTCAATAAAATTATACGTATTGTCATTTCTTAGTTTAGAGTGTTTTTCTTCCACTTCCACAAGTAGTCTATTAAATAATGGGGTCAGATCAAGAATAGTTTTTTTACCTTTTTGTTCAAGTTTAATAATTCTATTCTTTAATAATTCTGATATTTCTTTTTCTATTTCTTCTTTAGATATCATCATGTGCTGTGCAATTTGTGATGGTGTAAAGTTTTTTTGATCATCGTTTGACAACTCCATAATAATTAATAGAATAGCTAATTGGTTTTCATTAATCTTAATTTTAGAGTAATTTAATATTAAAAGAGCCTTTTTACTTATTAAGCCTATTTTGAATAATTCAAACATTTTCTTCAAAATTAAAACTTGCTTTTAGCAAGTTTTTTATTTAAAATACCCTTTTTATTTAGCAACTGCGTCTTTTAATTGTTTAGCTACTTTAAATTTAGCAACTGTTGTTGCTGCAATTTTGATTTTAGCTCCAGTTGCTGGGTTAACACCTTCACGTGCAGCTCTTTCAGAAGTAACAAATTTTCCAAAACCTGCCAAAGCAACTTCTTCTTTTTTAACTAATGCATTTGAGATTTCATCAAATACAAAATTAATCATTCTTTCAGCTTCAGCTCTTGTGCTACCAAATTCTGTTGATAGTTTTTCAGATAATTCTTTTTTTGTCATGGTTTTCGACCCCTTATATCTATACTACCTTAGCGTGTTTGAAAAAATCATTAACTAACCCACTAGGCTTATGATTATTGTATAGTATTTTGTATAGTATTTCAAACATTGGAGTATCAATTTGATATTTTTTAGAGATCTCATATGCTAATTTACAAGATAAAACCCCTTCAACAGTATGTTTATGTGAAGTGAGTATTTTTTTTGCGTCATCGTTTTCTGCAATTTGAACACCCAATGAAAAATTTCTTGATTTTACAGAAGAAGCAGTTAAAATAAGATCTCCAAGTGTAGCAAAATTCATAAATGTTTCTAATTTAGCTCCAAAATGTTTTGCAACATTATAAATTTCTGCATTTCCAATAGTAATTAATGACGCTTTTGAATTATCTGCTGCTGAAAAACCATGCAGAATTCCTACTCCAATAGCTACTGCATTTTTTAAAGCAGCTGCTATTTCACATCCAACAATATCTGTTGAAACTTTAACAATAAAATATTCATTTGAAAAAATATTTGCCATATATGTTGCTATTTCTTCATCTTCATTACAACTCATAACGCAAGTTGGTTTTCTCATAATTACTTCTATTGCTACTGATGGTCCATAAATTGCTCCATAAGATTTCATAATTCCTGTACCTTCAAACTGCTTTTTGATTTTTTTACTCAATAAATCCAAGTTTTTTTCATCTAATCCTTTTGCAACATTTATAATATGCATTTCATGTTTACCATATTTAATTATATTTTCAATTGCATTATCTAATGCAAATGTGGGAACACTTAAAATTACAATATTTGCTTTTTCCATAGCAACTGCAAAATCTGTTGTTGCTTTTATGTTTGAATTTATTAATAAATCTTTAAAAAACATTGAGTTTAAATGATTATTGTTAATGTCATCAACTTGTGACTCTTCAATACCATACATTAATACATCATGGCCATTATCAGCTAAAACATTAGCCAATACTGTTCCATATGCTCCTGTACCTATTATTGATATTCTTTCTTTTATCATTTTATTATTTCCTTTCTCTAAAAATTATTGTAATTGGCACACCACTGAAATCAAATTGTGAGCGAATTTGATTCTCCAAAAATCTTTTATATGAGAAATGTACAAATTCTGGATTATTTACAAATAAAACAAAAGTTGGAAGATATGCTTCTACTTGTGAAGCATAAAATATTTTTAATCTACCTCCATTATGATTTGGAGCTGGATTTATTAATTGTGCTTTATTGAAAATTTCATTTAATAAACTTGTTCGAATTCTCTTTTTAATATTTTTTTGAACTAAATCAACAACATCAAAAATTTTATTTACTCTCTTATTTTCTTTTGCTGACAAAAATAGTACTTTGGCATAATTTAAATATTTAAAATAAGCTTTTATTTCTTCTTCTTTCTTTTTCATTGTATTAGTTTCCTTATTTGAAACTAAATCCCACTTATTTCCAATAATTATTATAGGTTTATTTTCTTCAAAAGCAACACCACCAATATTTGTGTCATGATCTGCAACTTTTTCACTTGAATCTAGAACTAAAAGAACAATATCTGCTTTGTTAATACTGGTAATAGATCTAAGATAACTATATTTTTCAAGATTTTCATAAATTTTACCTTTTTTTCTCATACCAGCAGTATCTATAATTATATAATCATTGCCATTATATTTAATTTTACTGTCAACTGCATCAATTGTTGTTCCAGCTACATCAGATACTATCATTCTTTCTTCTCCAACAAGTGCATTTACTAAACTTGATTTACCAACATTTGGTCTTCCAACAATAGCTAATTTTAATTCTTCATTTTCGTGATCTTCATTAAATTTAGGCATATTTTCAATTACTTTATCTAATAAGTCTCCAACTCCAATACCGTGTGTTGAGGAAATTAAACAAGGTTCTCCAAAACCTAAAGTCATAAAAGTAAAAGACTCATCAAATTGCTCTTTTTTATCATATTTATTTACAGCTAATATAATTGGTTTTTGAGTTTTATAAAGAATTTTTGCAACCATTTCATCTTCTGGAGTAATTCCATCTTTAAAATTAATTACAAAAACAATCACATCAGCTTCTTTAATAGCTATTTCAGCTTGCATTCTTATTTCTTTTGAAAAAGGACTATCTTGTAAAGTTATTCCTCCAGTATCAACACCAATAAAAGGCATCGTCAATCACTCTGCTCTTCCATACATTCTATCTCTTGTTACACCAGGTTTATCTTCAACAATAGCTTTTTTTTCTCTTATTATTCTATTAAATAGTGTAGATTTACCAACATTTGGTCTTCCAACAACTGCCACAATTCCTTTTCTTGCCATATTTCTACACCTCTTTTATTTATAAAAATTATTTAATTTCTTCTATTTTTTTTAAAACTATATTAATTACTTCTTCAATACTTAAATTACTAGTATCAATATATCAAGCATCTTTTGTTATCTTTAAAGCTCCTACTGCTCTATTTTTATCATAATCATCTCTTTGTTCAATCTGTCTCAAAATATCTTCGTATACATTTGGAACAATATTTTTAGCTTTATTTTGTTCGTATCTTCTTTTTGCTCTTGATTCTATAGAACAATCAAAATAAATTTTTAACTCAGCATCAGGTAAAACAACAGTTGTTATATCTCTTCCAATTACTATATTATTTTTACTTTCTGACATTTTTCTTTGAGCTTCTACCATAAAAGCTCTAACATCATTGTTTTTGGCAACATATTTAATATTTTCTGCAACATCATAATCAGAAATATTTTTTCCTAAATCAATACCATTTACTATTATTGAATTTTCATTTATATACTTAAAATTAAAATTTTTTATTTGAGCTTGAATTTCATTGTCAGAAGAAAAGTTTACACCATTATTAATACATAATTTTGTAAAAGCACGATACATAACTCCTGTATCAATAAAATTCATTTTCAATTTTTCTGCCACTTTAATCATTACAGAACTTTTTCCTGATCCTGCTGTTCCATCTACTGCAATATTGATATTTTTCATATTTATTTTACCCCTTTTAAACAATGAAAATTGGAATTATTATAGTTAGAATCATTAAAATTGCTAAAATTATTAAAATAGGTAATGATCATTTAAATCTATATTTTCTTTCATAAAGTTTTCAAGTTTTTATAACCTTATTTTGACCTTTTTCATTTTTATCATTAACTTCAAGAATCATTTGTTGAGTACTTCTATTATCTTTGCTTCTTACTTGTTGTACAGTAGTCATTGAGATATCTTGAGGAATAATTTTAAGCCCTGCTTGTTTTTCTTTTAGTTTATCTATATTCTTTTGAAAATTCTTTTCATTGGCTTGTAAACTTCTATATAAATTAATATATTTTTCACTTTTTAAAGTAAATGTTTCTTCTTCTGTTTCAACTTTAGAGTTATTTACAACTTCAGCTTTTCCAAGCTTTTTAAGTTCTGAAATCTCTAACTTCATTTCATATTTAATCTCTTCAGGAAATAAGCAAGACGACTTATCTCTGTCAAGATATGGTTTTTCAAATTCGTGCTTAGCATCAAATATTGCTAGTTTTTCCTTAAAAAAATCCATATCAATTTTTTTAAGTTTTTCAAAAGTAGAATGAATTACTGATTTTTCATCTTGAATATTTTTCTTATATGAAATTTCTTTTCTAACTTTATCGTGAATTTGTTTATTACGTTCCATTCTTGTTAGGTTCACTTTTTTCACCCCATTAATTTATATTATAAATTAAATATAGAAATATTGTAAATTATTGTTATTATATTAATGAAATGGAGATGTTTTTTATGAAAAAAACTTGGATAGATAAGTCAATGTGTATTGGATGCATGGCTTGTGTACAAATAGATGAAACAGGTACTCTTTTCATGGATGATGATGGATTTGCAGAAGCAAACGAAAATGATCTAGAATTAGTTGAATGCCAAATGGTTTGTCCTACTGGTGCTGTTAAAATTGGGGACGAATAGAAAACAAAAAAAATTCTTATTAAAGAATTTTTTTATTATCTTTTTTAAAAACTTTTCAAATTATAAAAATGCCACTCATTCAAAAGCAAATTTATTTAATTTATTAATAATTTTTTTTAAAAAAGATAATCAGAGATTTCTTTTGAACAATTTTAATATCCTTATTATTAATATGAGAATTACAACTCCTTGTAATTTCATTTTTATTATAGCATACAAATAAAAAAAGTTATGAAAAAAGATTTTTTTTTAGAATTTTTTCCATTATTTTAGATATAAAAAAAATGTCCAAAGACATTTTCTAATAATCTAATTCAGTTTTTGTAGCTCTTAATTTTGCATAAATTTCTGCTTCATATTTTTTTGTTCCATTAATAACTGCTAATAATGGGAATTCTCCTACTTTAGTTGGCAATTGTAATGTATCTCCAAAATATTTTGCTATACCTTTAATTAAAGCTGTTCCCCCACACAATGTGATACCATTTCTAAAGATATCCCCTGCTAATTCAGGTGGAGTTAATTCTAGTACTTGAACTGTTAATTCAATAACTCTTGACAAAGGAATTTTTAATACTTCTCTTAATTCTTCAGGAGATATTGTAATTTCTCTTGGTAATCCAGAAACAACATCTCTTCCATAAACTTTCATTGATTTTTCATCAGCTTGTTTTGCTAATGAACCAATATTAATTTTAACTGTTTCAGCTGTTTTTACTCCAATTTCCATTCCATATTGAGCTCTAACAAATTTTAAGATCTCTTCATTTAAGTAATTTCCAGCAACTTTAACTGATTTAGATAAAACTATGTCCCCTGATGCAATAACAGCAACATCAGTTGTTCCTCCACCCATATCAATAATTAAGTTTCCAGATGGAGCATAAATATTTACTCCCCCGCCTAATGCAGCCATTTTAACTTCTTCTTCAATAAATACATTTGAAGCTCCTAAGTTAATTGCTATTTTTTTAAGCGCTGATTTTTCTAATTCAGTAATAACTGATGGACAAGCTAATACCATTACACATCCCTTTAAAGTTTTTTCCAATCTTAATCTTGCAAAAATATAATTTAGTTGTGCTTGTGTAGCTTTAATATCAGTTATAACACCATCTACCATAGGTCTCACAATTCTTAAATTTTTATTCCCTTTTCCTATCATTTTATATGCTTCAGAACCAACAGCGATTATTTTATTTTCTCTTATTTTATAAGCCACTATTGATGGTTCATTATAAACTATTCCCTGTCCTGCTATGTATACTAAAGTATAAGCTGTTCCTAAATCCATAGAAACATATGTTGGTTTTTTTCCAGCCATTTTATTTTCCTCACTAATCTATTTGAACTGATATATTAATTTTATCAAATATTAATGAAAAGACTGTATTTTATTAAACAAATAATTATTTTACTTATAATAATGATTAATTTTTTTAACTTGTGGTTCAATTAATGCAAATAATGAATAACAAATTGAAAATCTAACTAACTCAATTGCTGAAATAATTCCAATAAATGCTCCTAAATTTTTTACAATATCTTCTCAATGTCCATGATCATGATTATGTTCATCTTCTAAGTGAAGTGATGAGATATTTGCAATTACTTCCTTATGTTCTTCATGAGAATGTGCAAATGAAGTATTTAAATACATAATTGCAAAAACTAGTAATGTATAAACTATTGTCATAATAGAGACATATGCAACTATTGGTGTTCACCTTTTAAATCTATCAACACTTTTTATTTGATGTTTATGTATACTAGAATTTCTAAATACAAAGTAATAGAAAAATCATATTACTCAAACTGACACAAAGTATCCAGCACAATCTATAACAACAGAGAGAGGATTGTGAAATCCATCTGCTAAGTGAATAAAAGGTGCCACAAAAGCTATAAAACCTGAAAATATTGGTCCTAAAGCTGACAATGATAGTGTTATAACTATTAAGTCAAAGATTCTAAACGGTATTGGAACTCCTTGAAATTGTATTTTCTCTAAAACAGCTTCTATTGACATTTCAAATGCAGAAACTGCTATTGCCAAAGCTAGAAATACTCCTGTTAAAGTTATTTTAAAAGTTAGATTTCTTCTACTTGTATATAAACTATTTTTTCAATGAAAATCTCCTTCATCGATATCATCATGGTTACCTAGAGCATCAAAATGGTGTTCATCATGATAATGATCTTTTTTACCCTCTTTTACATCATCATGTTCTGGAATATTGTGATTTTTATCTTCCATATTTTTTCTCCTTTTTATATGTTCTTAAATATTATATAGTAATTTATAAAAATTATAAATATAAATTATAATTTTTATAAATTAGAATTTATTAAAACTATAAATTTTAGTTTATAATAATTTTGTGAGTACTTTCGGGGCAAGGTGTGATTCCTTACCGATAGTGAAAGTCTATGAGCTTTTAAAAAGCATGATTCAGTGAAATTCTGAAACCGACGGTATAAAGTCCGGATGTGAGAAAGTACCTAACAAATTTAAAATCCTAAGGATTGATTTTTGTTTTACATAAGAGCCCCATTTTATATTTAAAGGGGCTTTTTATATTAAAGGAGTTTATAAATGGAAAACGAATATGGTTTTTGAAATCACAAATATGATTTTGCAGAAATCAATAAATATAATTGAAGATTAGTTTTAAAAGATAATTTTCAATTAAATATAAAAAAAATTACTTTATTGTCTATGTTATTTGCATTTGAAGTTTTGTTAACTATTTTTAGCAAATATGTTCTAGGTGGACTTTTAATTATGGGTTTTTACTCAATAGAAGTATCATTTTTTGGAATTTTGTTTATATACTTATCTTCAAATATTGTTTACTCAGCAATTATAAATATATTAGTAAACTCTATGAGAATTGTTCTTCCCTTAGGAAGTGATCCAATTGGAGTTGTTGCAATGACATTATCAGATTTATCATTTTTAATAGCATTTGCTGTTGTATTCTTTTTTCTTAAAAGATCTCTATTATTTAGAGTAAAAGAAAACAATAAAATGAAATATTATTTATGAATGATAGTAATTAGTGGAATATTAGCTACTTTAATTTCTGCTAGCTTATCACTTCTATACAATCAAACTTTTATATTTGAATGATATAGAACTCTCTATCCCGCTTTGATTCCAGAAAAAAATAGTACACTTTGATTTTCAATAATGTTTGTGGGTTTTGGAGTTACAATTGCTAAATTTTTTTGTAATCTATTATTATTTGTAATTAGTGTAAAAATTCTTGTAAATCTTATAAATAAACATTTATTTTAGAAACAAATCTTATAGTTTTTATTTTTTAATATAAAATAATTTTGTAGAGGAGATTTTAATAATGGAAAATAACGTAATTAAAATGATAGTTGAAATACCAAAAGGTAGTTCAAATAAATATGAATATGACATTAATACTAATGAAATTAGCTTAGATAGAGTTTTATATGGAGCTAATTTTTATCCAGGAGAATATGGTTTTGTACCAAACACTCTTGATTGAGATGGAGATCCATTAGATGTTATAAGTCTTGTAACTTACCCTACTCTTCCAGGAGTTGGAGTCAATGTAAGAATTTTAGGTTCTATTAAAATGATTGATGCAGGAGAAATTGATACAAAACTATTTGGTGTTTTTGCAGATGATAGAAGATTTGATGCATATAAAACTTTAGAAGATGTACCTCAACATTTAAAAGATGAAATTGAAAATTTCTTTTTACAATATAAATCTTTACAAAAAAAAGAAGTTAAAATTAACGGTTGAGGAACTGCAGAAGAAGCAATGCATGAATTAAAAGAATGTAAAGAAAGATATGAAGAATATAAAGAAAGATATTCTAAACCAAATGGTAAAGAAGAAATAATGGCTGAGTGAAAGAAAAAAGGACTTGGTCAAGGATAATAAAAAGTAGGTTTTTAAAATACTGCTAAAAAAAGAAAAAAGAAAGCTCTTATTGGCTTTCTTTTTTTATTAAGATTCTATTTGCATTTTTTAATTTGAATTATAGATATCTTTATAACAATGTGAAAGGTCCTACAAATTTTAAATTAGATGTTTTTGCATTAATTCTAAAGATTTTAAAATCTAATTTATTAAATTCTTTTGCATATATTCTAGCTGCAGATATATCCATTTTATAACTTTCACATTCATTTTTTACAAAACCAATAATTTCATTTTCATACTTTTCTTCTAATCTAATTTTTAAAATATTAGAGCTAAAAATTAAAATAACTATAGATAAAAAAACTGTAAGAGAGATTAACTCCATTAAAGGTTTAGAAAAAATGAATATTAAAAATTTTGAAGAAGTTGCTTGAATAATTGCTTCTTTATTTAAAAAATAAATTACAAAAGATAATATAAAAGTTGAGAAGTAAACTATATATAAAAATAAAGGTATTCATTTTAAGATCAATTGCATTTTTTTTATATCTCTATCCTTTTGAAATAATTTAGCATTGAATCAAATACTTGCTAAAATATAGTCCAATTCATAACCAACACTTGGCATAATTCATTTTGGAATTGTAATTTGCTTCTTTCTTTTATTTAGCATTTGATTAATTCTATAATAACTTTCTGTTTCTCCATAACTAATATTTAATTCTTCAATTTTTAAATATACTTTAAATTTTTGAATGATTGAATCAATTTTACTACTTGAAATATTGCTATCTGCAGAATTAATTTCATGAATAGCTATTCTATTTAAACTAAATGTATTAAATATTCTTATTATTATTAACGATATTAATGACAATCCTAAAGCTATCAATAGTACTTTAGTTAGAGAGTCCATAAATTCACCTTCTCTTTTAGTATATTATATTTTTTTAAAAATTATCTTTTATATTTATCAAATAAAAATTTAATTTCAGGTTTTAAATCATTTACTTTTTTTACATCATAAACAGAATTAAAATTTCTTACAATTCCATGTGAAGACATAAATGCATTTACATAAAATTTACCATTTTTATAATCAACTGGTTTTAAGCTTCCTCCAGCTGTTAAACCTGCTGCAAAAAATCTAGTTCTATGATCTGCTACTAAATCCAAATCTTCTAAAATTGAGTCAAAATCTAAATTGTGTTTTTCAAGTCAAGCTGTTTCTTTTTTCATTCTTGCTTCACTTTCTTTTTCATTTGGTCAAATATCTTTATATTTTACAAGTTTTGATTGCATTTTACATCCAGCAGAGATTGCAAGAGCTGCCATTAAAGAACCTTCAGGAGCTCCCCCAATTCCATAAACAAAATCAGCATCTCCATTTACCACATCAATTGCAGCTAGAACATCTCCATCTTGAATAAGTCTTATAATTATTCCTAGATCATTCATTTTTTTAATAATTTCTTTATGTCGAGGTTTATCTAAGATAATACATTTTAAGTCTTTTCGATTAACTTTTTTTTGCATATTTTTAATTGATTCTACTATTCCTTTTTTTAAATCAATTTCATTAATAAATTCTGTACTAACAAATAACTTTTCCATATACATTT
Organism: Spiroplasma floricola 23-6; assembly: GCF_002813555.1. NCBI lineage: Bacteria > Bacillati > Mycoplasmatota > Mollicutes > Entomoplasmatales > Spiroplasmataceae > Spiroplasma > Spiroplasma floricola. The sequence goes on along the minus strand of NZ_CP025057.1, from coordinate 351,538 downwards.
CTGGTAGTTGTAACATAGTATTTTCTCTTGAAAATGCAATTGTTGCAATACTTCCTGCAAAATTGTAAGCAGCAGGATGAGTTCCTTCTACTGGATCAACACTAACATCATAGGTCATAACACTTGGATCTTCTAAATCACCAAGTAGTTGTCCCACAAATAACATTGGAGCTTGATCTAATTCACCTTCTCCATTGACTACTTTTAATCTAAAACCTTTTTCATTTTTTAACATAACCTCAAATGCTTCAACAGCAGCTTTATCAACTAAATTTTTATCTTTTTTTCCAATATATTTATATGAAGCAATAGCAACTACTTCAACAGTTCTCAACAAAACTATATCTCTGTTCATTTTAATACCTCTTATTTATAATGATTATAGCAAAATATTTGAATCACTTAATTATAGTTAATATAAGATTATTTTCATTACTATTGTTTATTTTGATATTAGTCTTATAATCTTATATATAAAAGGAGAAAAATTATGTCAAAAATAAGAGAACAAGATAATTTCTTTGAACATATAAACAAAGAATGAATTGACAATACAGAATTACCAAGTGGTTATCCATCATGAGGTAGTTTTGAAATGTTACATAAAAAATCAATTGATGATATTAAAGAAATGATACTAGAATTTAAAGATAATGAAAAAAAGTTAAACTCAGATCAAGAAAAAATTATCAATTTATTCAAAAACTATTTAAACCAAGAAATGAGAAACAAACAAGGAATTGAACCAATTAAAGATATTATTTCTAAAATTGATTCATTAAACAAAAAAGAAGATTTTACTAGTCTCTTAATAGATTGTTTTAAAAAATTTAATATATCATTTTTTCATTCTAAATCAGTAGATTCTGATTTTAAAAACAGTGATGTGAGAGCTTTAATGATAGGATCAATGGGATTGGGAATGACAGATAGAGATTTTTATGATGAAAATCATCCAAGACATAAAGACATTAAAGCTGGTTATAAAACTTACTTAGAAAATGTAGCAAAAATTTCAAAATTAAAATTCAATACAAAAAGCATTTTTGATTTAATTTATAACTTTGAAAAAGAAATATCACAAAGTATGTTAAAACAAGAAGAACTTAGAAGTCCTGAAAATATTTATAATGTAGTTACACTAAAAGAATTAACTAATCATTGTCCATTTATTAATTGAGAAGAATATTTAACTGAAATAGGATATGCAAAAGCTGCAATCTTTATATTGTTTGAACCTAAATTTATGAAAAAATTAAATGAAATGCTAAATAATATAAGTTTAGAAGATTTAAAAGATTTCTTGAAAATAAAAACACTAGTGGCTTCTTCTTCAGTATTAAGTTTAGACTTGTATGAAGAAAATTTTAAATACTCAAGTGTATTTAGTGGTGTAAAAGAAATGAAACCAGAAATAGATAGAGCTGTAGAATTTACAAGTTCCACTCTTGGAGAATTATTAGGAAAAGAATACATTAAAAAGCACTTCTCAGAAGAAGCAAAAGAAGATGTTTTAAAAATAGTAAAAGATCTAATTAAAGTTTATTCAAAAAGAATTAATAATTTAGAATGAATGAGTCAAACAACAAAAGAAAAAGCAATTGATAAATTAAATTCATTTACAATAAAAATTGGTTATCCAGATAAATTTGAAGATTATTCAAAAATTGAAATAAAAAGCTATGAACAAGGTGGAAGTTTATATCAAAATCTAGTAAACCTATCAAAGCATTTTCTTGAAAAAGAATTAAAAGAAATTAATCTGCCAGTAGATAAAACAAAATGATATATGAATCCTCAAACAGTTAACGCATATTACAACCCTAGTTCAAACGAAATTTGTTTCCCTGCAGGAATATTGCAAAAACCATTCTATGATATTAAAGAGCCAAAAGCTAGAAATCTTGGTGGAATTGGTGCAGTAATTGGTCATGAAGTAAGCCATGGATTTGATGATGAAGGAAGTAAATTTGATAAAAATGGTAACTTTGAAAATTGATGAACAGAAGAAGATTATAAACAATATAGTTTGAGAACAGAAAAATTAGTAGAACAATACAATAAATATGAAATTAATGGAACTAATGTAAATGGTAAATTAACATTAGGAGAAAATATTGGGGATCTAAGTGGAGTTGCAGCAGCATTAGATATTTGCAAAGAACAATGTAAAGAAGATATTAAATTATTTTTTGAAAATTATGCAAAAATTTGAATGAGAAAATCTACAGATGAATTGAAAAATACTAGATTATTAATTGATCCACATTCTCCAGAAGAATTTAGATGTAATGGAGTATTAATCAACATTGATGATTTCCACGAAGTTTATAATACTCAACCTGGTGATGAAATGTATTTAGAAAAAGAAAAAAGAATTAAAATCTGATAGTAAAAAATATATTAATAAAAGAGCTTAGAAAAATATTCTAAGTTCTTTTTTTGAAACCTTATTTAAATCTGTTTTTGACTCATCAAAAATTATTATTTTTGAACCTTCTAAATAAAATGTTTATCATAATTACTTTTTCTTTAATCTAGCAGATAATTCCTTTAATTTATTTTTTCTTATTTTTTCATTTTAGTCATTTTACAGGATTTTTTCTTTGAATCTTCAATTGTTTTTAACTCTATTCCTAATCTAAATCCAACATATTCCAAATAAGTTTTTAAAGTAATATTTAAAGGAATATTATTCGTATTTGGGAAAAATTTGATAGTTAATAAATTACTATTTTTAAATAATTTCTCATTAGTATATAGAGTTTTTCCTAAGTTGATTTTTAACAAGAAAATCTCAAAATAGTTTTTTTAAATATAAAATAAGAAAATAAAAAACTTTTTTTATTGCACAATAACTATATAAATAAAAAATAGACCTATTTAAGCCCATTTTTCTTTAATTTATTTTATTATTTAATTTAAATTTGTAGTTCTTTTTTTACTATAATTTAATTTTCAACGTTATGATAAATATCTTGAACATCTTCTAACTCATTTAATTTATCCATTAATTTATCAAATTTTGCTTTTTCTTCAGAGTTCACAATTGTAATCATTTCATCAGCTAACATTGTTGTTTCAGCCATTTTATAATCTTTAATTCCTACATTATCTAATGCTGTTTTAATTGCATTAAATGCTTGAAATGGTGCATAGACAACTGTTAAACCTTCTTCTTCAAGAACATCATTTACTTCACAATCTGTTTCCATTAAAAGCTCTAAGATTTCTTCAACACTTTTATTTTCAAATGCAAATATACTTGTTGCTTGAAATGAATGAGAAACTGCACCACTATTTGCAATTTTTCCCCCATTTTTATTAAATGCATCTCTTATTTCTGCAATTGCTCTATTAACATTATTTGTAAGTGAATCAACTATTATCATTGAATTTCCAGGACCATATCCTTCATATCTATTTGAAGTATAGTTATCTGCATCTCCACCTTCAGCTTTTTTTATTGCTCTTTGAATAACATCAGCTGGTACTTGTTTTGATTTAGCTTTATCTATTGCACTTCTAAGTGCTAAATTTGCTTCTGGATCTTTACTTCCAGCTTTTGCTGCCATATATATTTCTTTTGAAGCTCTTCCATAAATTGCTGATTTCATTGCAGCAGTTTTTTCCATACTTGCTTTTCTAACTTCATGTGCTCTTCCCATATTTAATTCTCCTATTTTAATAACTTTTTATATTATACTTTTTATTTATAAAAAATAAAAATCATAAAAAATAATATCTTAAAAAAGATAAATTCCTTTAACTTATATTTCCAATTATTTCAAGAATTATCAAAATTATTAAAGTCACTAAAAATATATAACCAAATTATAAAGTAACTATAATTTATAATAATTAATCAATAAAAACTATATTAAAAAATTTTAATAATTTAAATGTCTTATTTTGCTATTGCATTAATTATTATTTCTTTAAAGTAGAATCTTTTTCATAAATTTTATTCATTATAAATTGCATTTTTTCTTCTAAATCATCAGTTTCTGCATCAACTACTAAAAAATCAAACATATGTTTTCTTTTTTCAAAAAAATTATCATAATTTTTATTCAAAACATCCCAATATTCTCTTGGAGAATCAAATTCTTGATATCTTCCTCTTTCTCTAATTCTTTGAATTGCTTTATCTGTTGAAACTTTTAAATAAATTACTAAATCAAATTTTCCTCTATCAGATAAATTTGGAACAACAACATTTTCATAAAAATCTGTGTATGTTTTATAATCAATATCATTCATTGCACCTGTATCATGATTGGTTGCCACAAAAATTGGATCTTCCAATATTGTTCTGTCAAAAATTACATTTTTTAGTTCCTCAGCTTCCATTAATTGTTGACTTCTTGCTGTTAGCATATATATTTGCATTTTAAAAACATTTGCTTTTCTATCTTTATAATAATCATCAAAATATGGGTTATTGTCAATCGGTTCTGGAAATACCTTGTATCCTAATTTTTTTGATATTTCTTCACTTACAGTAGATTTACCTGCACCTACTGTACCAAAAATAGCTATTCTCATTTACTTACCTCTTTTAACTTTCAATGAATTGTAAATTCCATAAAATTGTTTAATTTCATGAGATTTTAATTCTCTAAATTTACCAATTGGTAGTTCCTCTATTGTTAAAAACTCTATTTGAGTTCTTTTTAATTTTTTCAAATAAATATCTGCTGCTATTAGCATTTTTTTAACATGATGTTTTCTACCTTCAGCAATTGTTAATTCTATTACAGACTCATCATATTCTTCATCATATTTTAAAAGTCTTGACTGAATTGCCTTTGTCTTATAATTATCATCTATAAGAACACCATCAATAAGCTGTTTAATTTGATATTTGTGTACTTTACCCTTACAAAGAGCTTGATATGTTTTTCTAAATTCATATTTTGGATGCATTACAAAATTTGCAAACTCACCATCATTTGTCATAATAAGTGCTCCAGAAACATCATAGTCTAATCTTCCAACAGGATAAACTCTTAATTTTGAATCCTTAAAGAATTCTGCTACAGTTTTTCTATCTTTTGGATCATACATTGTTGTTAAAACTAATCTTGGTTTATTAAATAAATAATAAACTTTTTCTTTTACTTCTTCTACACTTTTATTATTGATATCAATTTTAACATTTGGATCAAATTTTGAACCTAGCTCCTTTATAATTTTACCATTAACTTTTACTTTACCTTGCACAATAAGTTCTTCTGCTCTTCTTCTTGAGCAATATCCCCTAGTGGCAATAATTTTTTGCAATCTTTCTTCCATTATTAACCTCTAGTGAAAATTTCTTTTTCTTCTTCTATTGTTTCTTTTAGTTTAGGTAATTCATCTAAACTATTTAAATTAAAATACTTTAAAAAGTCTTGTGTAACTTTATATAACATTGGTTTTCCAACTTCATCAGACTTACCAGCTTCTTTAATTAAATTTCTTAATTTAAGTTTGTAGAAAATTGCTTCACAATTTACTCCTCTAATTTCTTCAACATTTGCTTTTGAAATTGGTCCTCTATAAGCAATTATAGATAATGTTTCAATACTTGCAGTTGATAATTTTGATTCAGTTTTAACATTTGCAAGTTTTGCATAAAAATCAGCATTTTCTTTTTTTGTAATCATTCTATATCTATTTTTAGCAAACTTTTGAATACTTAATCCTGACGAATCGTCTTTACTGTATTTCTTAATTAGTTGATCAATTAAATCGCTAATTTCATTTTCTTTGATATCACCTAAAATGAATTGAAGATCTTCAATTGAAGTTCCTTCATCACCATTTACAAATAATAGTCCTTCAATAATTGACATTCTTTTTTTATTATCCATAATTTACCTCCCTTTTAACAATCTAAATATTTGACAATTACTTCTTCTTGATCTTGAGATAGTGAAATAAATTTCTTAGCTGCTAAATCTAAAACTGCCAAAAATGTTGCTACCATCATTTTTATTGAAAATTCTTTTATTTCAATAAGTTTCCCTAATTCAATTTCTTTAATATTATTATTATTTAAGAAAATTATAATATCTTCTGCAACTTCTTCTGGTGATATTTCAACAGAAGTAATTGTATTCACTTCCATTTTTTTAAACTTATTCTTTTCAATAGCTCTTAAAAAGATATTTGAGAATTTTTCAATATCAATATTATTTTCTGCTAATGGTAATTTATCATCATCTATTTTTGAGATTTTTATAATACTTTTTGATTTACTAAAAGTCTTTAAAAATTCTTCTTGTTTAGTTTTAAAGAAGTCTGTAACTTCTTTAATTTTATGATATTCCATTAACCTTCTAATTAATTCATCTCGTTCTTGTTCTTCATAATTTGAATCAATTTCAACTTCTTCTTTTGGTATTAATAATTTTGACTTTAATTCTATTAAATAAGCAGCCATAACTAGGTATTCACTTGCTATTTCAATATTTAAATCTTCATATTTTTTAATATAAGAAATATATTGTGAAGATAAGTCAAAAAGATTAATATCCATTATATCCATTTCTTTATCTTTAATTAAATGAAGCAATAAATCTAAAGGTCCATTAAAATTATTTAATTCTATTTTATTTCACTTATCCATTTATGTACCCTTTCATTTTAAACTTATTTTTGTTGTTTTAAATTGTCCAAAGTTTTTCTAACTTCACTTTCAGATTGAATATATTTATTTAATGCTAAAATTATTCTACCAATAATTATAAATAATAATTGTAAAGAAAAACAAATATTGTATCTATAAGATGGATCTACAAAATCGTGTTCTATAGAGTTTCTCAATCTTCTAATATAGTGTCAAGCTTTTGAATAAGTTATTTGATCAATAATGTCACTTAGTTTTTGAAAATCACTTGCATTATTTGTTAAAAAAGAAATATCTTTTAAAAAGTCATTTGAAAATTTTAATGCTTCTGTGAGATTATTTTCTCTTTTACAATATTTGTCATTTAAATGCCTTGCAATATAAGTAAGTTTATCAAATATTGTATAAAGATATTTAAAACTTTCATTTTGTTGATGAAATTCTAATGAATTTATTCCATACAAAGTTTCGTAATTTTTTAGTGCTTCTAACTCATAACTTTTTTCTAAAAAATATTTGAAAATACTTTTGATTTCTACAAATATTGACTGTTCAAAAATACTATCTTCTACAAAAATTGCTTTTTCAATAGCTTTTTTAGTAATTGATAAATAATTGTGAACATCTTCTGTTTTTAACTCAATTCCACTTAAAAATTTAAAATTAATATCTAAATATCTACTGCTCTTTTCACAATATTGCACTAATTTTTCAACAATAGCATTATTTTTAAAGAAAGTATCATCTACATATTCTTGAATAATATTACTATATTCATCAAATTCTTCTAATGAGTTGTATTGTTTAGAGGTAAGTATTTTATTAATTTGAACTATATCTTTTAATGTAGTTTTTTTTGACACTTTTTTCACCTCTTACTATATTAATTATACATAAAAATAATTTTATACTCTTATTTTGATATCTAAAAATACATATAAAAAAACAAGTGTATAATATTTTAGGAGAAACAATTTGATGGGGAATTAATATGGTAAATAGACTAAATACTAGAAAAGTAAAAGTTGGAAATATTGAAATTGGGGGCAATAATGAAGTTGTCATTCAATCAATGACAACTTCAAAAACTCATGATGTAAAAGAAACATTAAAACAAATTAACTCTCTTTTTAAAGAAGGCTGTCAAATAGTTAGAGTTGCAGTTTTAGGAATTGATGATGCAAATTCATTAAAAGAAATAGTTGACAACTCTCCTGTTCCAATTGTTGCAGATATTCATTTTAACTATAAATTTGCTCTAATAGCAGCTGATGCAGGTTGTGCAAAAATCAGAATTAATCCAGGAAATATTGGAATTGAAGAAAATACAATTGCAGTTGTTGAAAAATGTAAAGAAAAAAATATTCCTATTAGAATTGGAGTTAATTCTGGAAGTTTACCAAAAAATATGGTTGCAAAATATGGGTGAACTGCAAAAGCAATGGTTGAATCTCTTAGAGAGCATATTGAAATTTTAGAAAAATATGATTTTAGAAATATAATTTACTCTTTAAAAGCAACAGATCCCTTAATGGCAATTGAAGCTTATGAAATGGCAAGTGAAAATTGAAATTATCCTGCACATTTAGGAATAACAGAAGCAGGAAGTTTATTAAACGGAGCTATAAAATCTAGTTTTGGACTAGGATATTTATTACAAAAAGGTATTGGAAGTACAATTAGAATAAGTTTAAGTGAAGATCCCGTTGAAGAAATAAAAGTGGCAAAAAGATTGCTTAATTCATTAGGACTTTTTCACAATATGGTTGAAGTTATCGCATGTCCAACTTGTGGAAGATTAGAATTTTCTTTAAGAGAAGTTGTTAAAGAAGTTGAAGAATTTGTTGAAGAACTTCAATTTCCATTAAAAGTTGCCATACTTGGTTGTGTAGTAAATGGACCTGGTGAAGCAAGTCAAGCAGATATTGGTATTGCTGGGGGAAATAAAGGTGGAATAATCTTCAAAAAAGGGAAAATTTTTAAAACTGTTAAACAAGATGAATTAGTTCCAGAATTAAAAAAATTAATTATGGAATATTATGAACAATGAAAAAAGATGCAATAGCATCTTTTTTTTAAAAATGAATTTCTAATAAAAAATCTTTACTTTCATTAGATTCTAATGAAAGAATTTCGGGTTTATCTTTTATCTCATTTGATTTTTTATCCAACATATCTGGAATACCATTTCAATACTCAACACAAATAAATTCACTTTCATTATTTTGCTTTCATAAAACCAAATTCTTGAAATTCTTAACTTTAAGGGTAAACTCTATGCTCTTATTATTTAATTGTATGTCTTTACCACTGAATTTATCTGTCATATAAGATATATTGTTAGAAAAATCAATATTTGTATGATTAATTTCTTTAATTAAAATGTCTTTTTCAAGAGTTTCTACTAAACCTGATTTAAATTTATTTGTAAATAATTGTTCTTCTAACAACTTCAAATTTGAATTTTGATTAAAAATAAATCCTGGATGATGTCCTATAGAAAAATACATTTTTTCATTTTCTAAATTTTTAACAATTATGTTTAAAGAAAACATCTCTTCTTTTAAGTTCATTTCAATGATTATAGAAAATTTAAAAGGATAAATATCATAAAAATCATTATTTGAAATATATTCAATTTTAACTTCTTTATTACTTTCTTCTATTATTTTTCAGTTTTGTATTTCATTGAAAAAACCATGTCTTTTTAATCCTAATTGTTTTCCATTATGTTCTAAAATACCATTAATTGTTCCACAAATTGGGAAAAGAATTGGTCAAGTTTTATCTCAACTTCCATTAGCTTGATACAAAATCTCTACACCAGATTTTTTTATACTTTTAATTTCAAAGGGATTTATATTATATAGTATTTCAAAGCTATTATTAAAGATTTTATTCATTGCTTTCTATTATTCCTTTCTCAATAGATTTAATATCAAGTTTTGTTTTAGTTTTTGTTATTACCCTTTTTTTAATTAAAATTTTTAAATTTTGTGTTGCTATCTTATAGTTGCTATAATCTGCAAATATTTTATTATTCATAAAGTAAAATATTAATATTGCTATAAGAATCATAACACAAGAAATTGACATAATTATTGTTGATATATCATCAAACTCTTTTAATGAAGTTTGAAAATCAAATTTACTATTTAAAAGTTCATCCAAATTTGAGAAGTTTTTAAATACTCCAACTTTCAAATCAGCTAATGTACTTTGAACAGAATCAACAATAAAATAGCTTGCAAACATAGCACTTCCATAAAACCCTGTTACTGGATTTCTTTTAGCTCTATAATTTCAAAATAAACAAGCTGAAAATAAAGAATAGATAATTTGGTTAAAGCAAATTCCCGCAATAATATTTAAAACTATGAAAATAAAAGGATTTTGAACAAAAGCCATAGCTGTATAAATAGCAAATAATACAAACATATTTAAAAATACTAAATATTTTTGTTCAAAAAATTTTCTTAAAAGTTTATAACTTATAACCGAAGCTATTATTGTTGGAATTAAATAAGCAAAGTCATTAATTCTAAGTCACATTCTTATTCCTTCATTATTGAAATTCAGATTTTTTAAATTCAATGCTATATACAATTTTATAAATAAAGAATTATTTATTGCACTTGTTATTGTTAAAAGAAAAGCTAATAAATAGATAATTAAGAATAAAGCATTATTCTTTTTAGGGATATCTTCTAATATTTCTTGATCAAAAGTTTGAACCATATTTTTATTTTCTTTTGATAAAAAACTTAAAGCAAAACCTGAACAAATCATTAAAATTAGTATAACTAACAACGAAATATTTGAACTATTCGAACTATTTCCAATAACTATATTTAAATTGCTTAAATATATACCAAAAGTTGTTGAGAAAGTTATAAAAATAAATGTAATTCAAATTGAGGGTAATATATATATTCTATAAAAACTTTGTTCATTTAGAAATAAATAAAACAAAGTTGAACTTGCTAAGCAAAAAGAAAATAAAAGAGAAACTATTATTAAAGCTCATACTGGTAAATTAAATAAACATATGAAAAATAATAAAATAATCATAATCAAACTACTTATTTGAATTCATATTTTTCTATTTTTTAATATACCAGTTGAAAATGTTGCAAGTGGTTTTAAAATAATTAGAAAAAATGATGTTGTAAAAACACTTGCAATTATAAAGCTTATTGAATTCAAAGAACTAATTTGATTTTTTATTTGATTTCCCATAAAACCTGCTGCAATTCAGAACAAAATAATTTGAACTAATCATAAAAATGCTCCTTTTTGCAGTTTTTCTTTCATACACAAAAAGACCATAGAAATAATACATGCTATGAATAATAAGGGAAATAGAATTTTTAAATCTCAATCTTGCATTTTGCACCTCAATATATATTTTATTACAAATAAAAATTAAAAAGTCATATAAATGACTTTTTAATGTGAAACTTTTTGGTTTTCTTGTTTATTATTTGATATTGGTTGATTTAAATATTGCTTATTACTTTTTTTAATATCCTTCTTCATTTTTTTTATTTCATTATGAACTTTAATTAAATAAATACTTGATTCATTATTATACTCCTGAATAGAGTCAATAATTTCAATATTATTTTTTAATTGGAAGTTATAGAATGCAATTTTCTTATATTGTTTATCACTTATTGAAATTAAATATATTACTAAATAAATAACAAATACAGTTGACATTAAAATTGACACTGCAGTTATAGCTATATTACTTGTTTTTGATAAATCAAATGAGAATAAAGTTTTTAAATCAACAGTTTTGGTTTTAATTAACTCTACAACTGCTTTTGCTATTATTCCAATAATTGGAGTAATTAAAGCTAGTACTAAAAATAAGATTAATAATCTACTCATTAATTTGAATTTTTTATAGATTCTTGAGTTTTTTAGTGCATCTTGATCAAATTTATTATTGCTTCCAAATATTGTATTTGTATTTTCTTTGTTATTTTTAAATTGACTATTAAAATCCTCATGTAGTTTTTTTTGTTTATTAAAATTTTCAAAAAATGCTTTTGTATTTAATGGTTCTGTTTCAAGAGTATCCAATTGTTCTTCTTTTGAACTATTAGATATATTTCTTTCTAATTTATTTAAAGAGTCTTGCTTTTCAAGTATTTGTTTTTCAACTGCTTCTTTTTCAAGTTTTTTTGCAGAATCTTGTTTTTCATTTTGTACTTTATTTTCTTTTAAGAAATTAATATTACTATTAATAGTTTCTTTTTGCAAATTATTTGATTTTACTTGATTTAAAGGTTCTATTTTTACTTCTTTTCTTATTTCAATATTTTCAGTTTTTTTAACATTATTATTTTGATTTACTTGTTGTTCAATTATTTGCTTTTTAACAACTTGTTCTTCAGAATCTTTAGGTTTTACTTGCTTTTCAAATAACACTTGCTTCTTTTGCTCATTTAAAACTCTTCTTGGAATTATTTCAGTTGTTTCAGTTGGCAATTCTCCAACCATTTTTAAATTACTAAAAGTGTCACTAATGGGTGAAATTTTTTCAAAAGTTGTTGATCTTCTTGGAGTTAGATGTATATTAGTTTCAGGTGTTTGAAAGTTTTGAATTAAACCTATACTAGAAGCAGCTGATTCTTTTGTTAAAGAGTCTAAATTATCTTGAACTTCAAATTTCTCAATATCTTCTTCTTCAAAAATTACATCATCTAATGTAAACGTATTTTCTCCTGATAAGTCAAAAAGTTCCATATCTTCACTATCTGTATCTGACAATATTTCTGGAAATAGGGATTCAATATAACTTGTATCAGTCAATTCATTTTCAAAATTAATTTCTGAATTTTTTTGGCTTCCTTTTAATTGAATATGATTGACTTTTTGTGAATTAACAGTTAAAATCTCTTGATTTATTAGATTTTTAAGCTTTAAAAATTGAATAAAACCACCAGTAACTTCTTTTTCAATTATTTCTATTATTACATAATTTTGTTGATTATATGAAACAACCATACCCATATTAAAGCCCATAATAATACACCTCTTCTAATAATTAGTATATATATAAATAAATCTTTTACAACTTATTAAAAAGAAAACTTATTAATGTTGTTATAAAACAAAAAAATATTTTACTAATAGTAAAATATTTTCTTTTTTAACTCTATATTAAATTAATGTTTTCATTCTTTTCTTGGAACTTTTACTTCATTTGTTCAATCTCCAGAGAATGCTCTTGCAAAGTCATATTCTTCTAAGTAAGCTAATCCATGAGTAACAAGAGATTTATTAACAGGTCTAGTACCTTGTCTTCCTCTATCATCATTCATTGATCACATTCCTATATATGCTAAGTTTCTAACTTGAGCATAATTATATAATTCTTTTGCATCTTCAAGAGTAAATACACCTTGAACAGTATCATTAACACCAATCATTGGAGTTGCTCCAATTAATGAATATAATTTATTACCACTTACTCCTACAGTACCTCAGTTTTCTTCTAAAGAAGTAGCTAAATTATTTCTTGTATTTTCAATTGCTTGTTTTGCTAAATCAAAGTTTGTTTCTCCATTTGCTTTTGCAGTAACATAAATTGGATCACCATAATCCATTAACATTAAATTAACAATTGGAACTTGATTTTGAGATAAACCAGCGGCTTTGAATTCTTTATTAATAATGTTCATTACATTATATCCAACACTTGTTAAACCTGTTGGAAGCACAGGAAGAGTTAATGAAAAGTCTCATGAAGGATCTTTTTTCTTCATATTTGCCATTGTTTGTCCAAGTACTTTTAATTCATCTTCTTGGTATTGTGCATGACCTTCAATATCAAAGTCTATTGATTTTGGCATTTTAAGACCAGTTTTTTTAGAATAACGTTCTCCAACTTTTACTAAATCTTCTTGATATTTTATTAAGGCTTTTTCTAAATGACCTGTAGCTTGACTAATTTGTAGATCAGATGCTTTTGAATCTCTTGATGCTCCTGCCATTCTCAAAGCAACATCTCATGGATTTTTTTCAACATATCCACCAGTAGTTGCTCCACCATAAGCTACTTTAATATTTTCAAAGTTATTTGAATCTATCATTGGTTTTAACATTTTTCCATATAATTGATACTCTTCTCAATATTGATAATTAGCATCTTTATTAGGAATACCTGCAATTGATAAATCTATTTCTTTATTATCACTGCTATTTACTTGTTGTACAAATGATAATGTTAAATTATCAAATCCTGAGACTTTATTTTTAATTCCTGCAATATCATTTCCTTCATACAATCCTGCATCTAAATATGGTGAAAAGTATGTAGAACCATTTGCTTTTGTCTTACTTGTGATATTTGTTTTACGATTTGGATTTGCTTGAGCTCAACTAGTGTATAAACTTGCTCCTGGACCTGTTGGAGGTGTTGGAGGAACTATGTTTCCTCCACCAGCTCCTGAACCTGCAGAACCTCCTCCTGGATTTTCCGGATCCACTCCTGGATTTTCTCATCCACCATTTGTTCCTGGTATTAAAGTTTTATTTGCTTCAATATCTTCTTTATAATCTATACCACCATTTTTTTTGATGTCCTCTTTTGTTTTAGCTTCTACTTTTAATTCTTCATTTATTTGAACTTTTCCACTTAGAATATCTGAGAATGAATGAGCTTTATAACCTGCACCACTTCTAATATTTTGATCTAATGCATTTTTATCTGCTAATCCATAAACTGATTCTCCTGGTTTTACTTCTTTATTTGGTTCAAATAATGAAGGAATATCTCTTGAGATATAAAACATTGACATTTGACCTAATTTTTCTGTTACTGCAAATTCTCTTAATTTTGCAGCATCTTCTGTTGTAAAACTATAAACTGATTCTTCAGCTCTTCTTCCAATTCATGGTGTAATTGACATTCTTCTACTTATTTCTTCTGGTGTATATTGAGCTGCATCATTTCCATGAATATTTTTGTACATTTGTGTTCAAGTAGTTTTAGTATTTGTAATTGCCTTTTTAATTGTATCTAATTCTCAATTACCTTCATAAACTGCTCCATTTACACTACTATTAGTTAAATATGGAATTAAATTTAATCTAAAGTTCATACCTAAATATTCTGTGAAGTTTCATAAAGGATATGCTTCATCTCCAATTTGTTTAACTGATTCTAATCCTTTTTGAACTGCAACTCCATCTTTAGTTGAAACAACTAAAGATAATGTAATATCATATCCAGAATCTGATTCCATTAAAATTTTTAAAGCACTTGCCAATAATCTTTGAGAATCTCCATATTGTCCACTTTTAGTTAAATATGGTGAAGAAAAATAGAAATCAAATTTCTTTGTTCCATATCTGTCACCAACAGCTTTAATAGTAGTTGCTAACTCTTCTGGAGTTTTATTGTTAATATATGCAGTATGTCATAATGAATTTGCAAATGGTCCAAAAGATATTGTAACATCTTCTTTATTTAATCCACCTTCTGAAGGTCTTTGTCAATTTTCTTCTGGTTTTCCATTTGTTCATTTTTCATATTTATCATTAAATCATCTTGCATACTCTTTTTGATTTTTTCCTGTTGCTAAAATACCTTCTTTACTTCCTTGTGAAGGAGCAGCATTTCACATAGGAACTAACTCTCCAGTATCTGAAGCATTTTGCATAAATCCTAATTTTATACCATTTCCTTTTTGATTTCCCTCGTTAAAATATTTAGTAGCATATTCACCTACATCATTGTAAACAGCGTTATTTCTTCCTTCAAGTCATTTTTCTGCATCAGCTCTACTAGCTCCACCAACACCTTTATCTTTCATTAGATACTCTGCAGTATCTTCTACAATACCCATATCTGCATAAGGATTAAATGTTAGATGATCTTCAGTTTTAAGATATTTTTCTTTTATTAATTTGTTTTTATATCCTGAAGTTTTTTCAGTATTAGATAAACTAGCTGAATAATTAGTTTTATTGAAATTTGAATAATCAGTATACAAAACATCTTGTGATTTTTGTAGTTTTACAGAAGTAGATTTTAATTCTGTTACATCTTTTGATATTTCACTTTTTCCTTTTCATTCATTTCCAGTTTGTAAGTTAGAATCTCCAAAATTATTTCCTGGATCAGGACTAATACAACTTACAACAGATGTGATAGGCATTGATGTTAAAGTCAATGTTCCTAAAATACTTAATAATTTCTTCATACTTTTTCCCCTTTAAAAATTTATTAAATTATAAGATTATTATCTACAAACATGTCTAAAAATTCAAGTATTTTATAAAATATTTTTATGCTTTAAAATATTTTTACAGAATAAATAATTTTACATCAACAGTCCTACAGTAACTTTTATAATAACTGCTGATTTTGCATTATCTGCATTAACAGTAATTTCTCCTTTACCAACTAAAAGTCCATTAATTTTTATAATATCATCTTTAACTGAAACACCAATAATTCCTGAAGATTTTGAGGTAACTTGAACATTTTTTAGAACACTGTAATTTTCTATTTTAACAGTTTCACCGCCCATACCATTTAATAAAGTTATTTTTACTTTTGTTTTGTTTAATTTTATATCAAACATTTTTTGTGATACACTAATTTCTATTTCTACTGGTTCTATTGCATTTGATGCATTAACAGTAATTTTAGTTGTTCCTTCTTTTAAAGCTGATACTTCAATATTTCCATTTTGACCTACAATTGCAGTTGCTATACTTTCATTTGATGAATTAACTTCAATATCTTCTAATTGAGCAAAATTATTAATACGAATTGAATTATCTTTACTTTCTTCTTCTATTTGTAAGAAATTTGAAGAAACATTAATTGCAAATTTTTGTTTTAAAACATTTATATGAATTTCAACTAGCTCTATTGCATTTTCTGCATTAACAATAATTTTAGTATTTCCTTGTTTTAATGCAGTAACTTCAATATTTCCAAATTGATCAGTACTTGCTTTTGCTATATTTTCATCTGCTGAATTAACTACAATATTTTCAAATTCACTGAAATTATTAATATGAATTGAACTATCTTTGTTTTTTTCCTCAATACTTAAATTATTTGAAGAGATTTGAATTGCTATTTTTTGTTTTAATACAACCACATCAATTTCTACTTGTTCTATTGCATTTGATGCATTAACAATAATTTTAGTTGCTCCTTCCATTAACCCAGATACTTCAATATTTCCTGATTTATCAACTATTGCTGTTGCTATATTTTGATTTTTAGAGCTAACTGTAACGTTTTCTAATTCACTAAAATTATTAATATTAATTGATCTATTTTCAGTTTTTTCTTCCATGCTCAAACTGTTTGTTGAAACTTGAATTGAAATTTTTTGTTTTACAACTATTATATTAATTTCAACTGGTTCTATTGCATTTGATGCATTAATAGTAATTTCAGTATTTCCTTGTTTTAATGCAGTAACTTCAATATATCCCAATTCATTTGTTGTTACTGTTGCAATATTTTCATCTACTGATTTTACTTCTATATTTTCTAATTTTTCAAAATTCTTAATTTTAATTGAATTATCTTTAGCATCTTCATCAATATTTAAAGTATTTGATGATATTTGAATTGCTATTTTTTGTTTTAAAACAGTTACAGCAATTGAAACAGATTCTATTGAATTCTTTGCATCAACAACAACTTTGGTTGTTCCTTCTGTTAAACCAAATACTTTAATATTTCCTGTTTGATTAATATTTGCAGTTGCTATACTTTCATTTAAAGAGCTAACTTCAACACCTTCTAAATTATCAAAATTAGTAATATTAATTGAGTTATTTTCAGTTTTTTCATCGATAATTAAGTTATTTGATGAAACTTCTATTAAAAATCTTTGTTTTAACACTATTACTTCAATTTTAATTGGTTTTATTGCATTTGATGCATTAATAGTAATTTCAGTTTTTCCTTCCATTAAGCCTAATATTTCAATATTTCCTGATTTATTAATTGTAACTGTTGCTATATTTTCATTTAAAGAGTCAACTTTAACATCTTGCAGTTTATCAAAATTTTTAATATATATTGATGTATCTTTAACTTTTTCATTAATAGTTAAGTTATTTGAAGAAACTTCTATTTCAAATTTCTCTTTTAAAACAGTTACAGCAATTGAAACAGATTCTATTGCATTTTCTGCATTAACAGTAATTTCAGTTTTTCCTTCATTTCAACCAAATACTTCAATTTGTCCTAATTCATTAACATTTGCAGTTGCTATATTTTTATTTGTTGAGCTAACTTCAATACCTTCTAATTTATTAAAATTTTTAATGTAAATTGATTCATTTTTAGCTTTTTCATTTATACTTAAACTATTTGCTGAAAGTTCAACTGCAACTTTTTGTTTTAAAACTTCTACATCAATTGAAACTGATTCTATTGCATTTTCTGCATTAACAGAGATTTTAGTTTTTCCTTCATTTAAAGCAGTTATTTGAACATTTCCTTGCTCATCAATTTCTGCTGTTGCAACATTCTCATTTAAAGAACTAACTTTGACATCTTCCAACTCATCAAAGTTTTCAATTTCAATTATACTTGAACCTTTTTCTGGTTCAATTTCAACAAAAGATTTATTAATTTTTATTTCTGATAATTCAAAAAATACTACATCTGCTTTGAATTTTCACTTTACTTTTTTAGGAATTTTACTATTACTATATGCTTCTAAAGTTAAAGTTGCTTCCCCAATACCATTTGCAATCATCTTAAATGAACCATTATCGTCAATATTTGAGGTTACTTGCAAAATACTTTCATCCATAGAATATATTTTAAAACTATTATGATTTTTTTTATATGTATCCCAATCTGAAATTGTATATTCACTTTCACTAGTGTAATTTACTGAAAATTGTTGAGTTACATATTTATTTTGTTCTACATCAATTGTGATACAAGATCTTGTAAACATTGTTGTTGATATTAATAATAAGATTGATAAAAAGAAAAAAGATATTTTTTTCATTATATTTACCCCACTTCAAAACTTTTTGAGTATTTTTTATTAATAATTTGTTATAATTATACACTATTTTTTAGCAAAAGTATATCTCTCAGTATATAAATTATTTTAAGTTTAAGTATATTTTATTGAATAATTAATATGCTTTTTTCTGATGCCTATATATTTCCTAACTTTATAAAAAATATAAAAAAAATCTAAATTTTTAAAAACTTAGATTCATTTATTTATATATAAGAAATTGATTATTTTTGTCTTGGATCTTTTTTAGGTCATTCTAAAATTGACATAATATTTTTATAAGTTTTATCAGTAGCACAAGGTTTTAAATGCTTATCAAACTGTTTTTGAAGTTCATTAATAAAAGAAATAATTTTATCCTTATCTTCATTTTTAAAATAAGAGATTTTACTTGTGTATGCAAATGTTAAAGCTTGATATTGATACATTTCTTGAGCTGCTGTACTTTTTTTAGCAAAATCAGGAAATTTTTCATCTCTATCATCTATATTTGTACTTTTCATTTCTTCTTGTAATTTTTTTTGAAACTCATCACTTTTTTTAGTTAATTCTTCTAATAATTTTTGAGCTTCTTCTAAATCTTTGGGCTCTGAAGGTAATTTAAAATTATTACCACAAGATACAACATTTGATAAAATAAATCCATTTGAAGCAACTAATCCAAATGAACCTAACATTGTTAATATTTTTCTCATATTTTTTCTCTCCTTCTTGAATTTAAAATTCTAAATTTATTTTAAAATATATGTATAGAATAAGTTTCTAAACTTTTTTTAAAAAAATAATTTAATATTAATAAAATATTTTTATACAAATTAAAAAAGACTGTAAATTTTTAAGAATTCACAGTCTTTTTTTAACAATTTTTATAAATTAATAACTTTTTTATATTTTCATTAAATCAGTTTCTTTTTCTTTTGCTAAATTATCTAAAATATCGATATACTTATCTGTTAATTTTTGAATTTGATTTTCTAAATCTTTTTTAATATCCTCAGGTGAACTTGCATCTTTTTTAATTTTATCGTTAGCATCTCTTCTTACATTTCTTACTCTAACTTTAAACTGTTCAAGTTCTTTTAACATTTTTTTAACTAAGTCTTTTCTAATTTCTTGAGTTAAAGCAGGAATGTTAATTCTAACTAAATCTGCTTCTCCAATTGGGTTTAACCCTAAATCTGCTTTGTTAATTCCTGCAATCACAGCTCCAACTTGACTTCTATCATAAGGTTTAATGACTAATTGTTGTGGTTCAGGTGATGAAATTTGAGCAGTTTGATTAATTGGTGTTAAAGTCCCATAAAAATCAACCATTACACTATTTAGCATATTTGCATTTGCTCTTCCAGTTCTAACTTTTGATAAGTAATCTTTAAAACTATCAATTGAATCTTGCATATTAAGTTCTGCTAATTGAACTATTTCATTTATCATATTATTTTTTCTCCTCTATTTATTTAATTACAGTGCACTCTAATTCACCATGTGCAATTTTAATTATATTGTCTTTTCCATTCATATCAAATACAACTATTTCTAACTTACCATCTCTTGATAAGGCAGCCGCTGTTGAATCCATAACTTTTAAATTTTTACTTACTAAATCATTGTGAGTTAAATTTTTTAAAAATTTCGCTTCAGCATTTGTATTTGGATCTGAATCATAAACTCCCTTTGTTCCATTTTTAGCCATTAATAAAGCATCTGCTTTTATTTCTATAGCTCTTATACTTGCTCCAGTATCTGTTGTAAAGTAACTATAACCAGTACCCCCAGCAAATATTGTTACATAACCCTCGTCAAGTTTCTCTCTTGCATTTCTATAATTATATGAACTGGTAACTGTTTTGATTTCTAAAGAAGAATATACTTTTACTTTATCAAATCCAAGTTTTCTCAATGTAGCTTCAAATGCTAAAGCATTCATAATTGTTGCAAGCATTCCCATATAGTCAGCTTCTATTCTAAATAATTCAAGAGTATCTGCTAATTTACCTCTTCAAATATTTCCCCCACCAATGACAATACCAATTTGCAATCCTTGTTTTGTTAAATGAATAACTTGTTTTGCAACTTCATCTAGTTTTTCCTTATCATAGATATCTCCGCTTCCTTTTAAGGCTTCACCAGATATTTTCAATAAAACTCTTTTAAATTTTAATGCCATATTTACCTCGCTAGATAAATTATAACAAAATCCCTAATTTTTTTAACAAAAATGTATTTGTTTTTTAGTTATTCAAATTTCTATAGAAAAATCTTTCTTTAATAACTCAAAGTGATTCACACACAGTAGGTACACAAATCATTAATAAAACATAGTCAAAAATACTGTTAAAAGAGTTATAAATAAATGAATACTCTATATTATTTGTTCAATCAAATTCTTTTCATACATCTACTTTATTTGGATTTAATCAATAAATAACTCCTGAAATTACTCTTGAAAAGTAAATAATTAATATGGGAATAGTTATAAAAGCAAATCAAATTGTTATTTTATTCATTCATTTATTTGATTTAATATTGGGTGCAAAGAAGTAAGCAACAAAAAGACAAAATGTGGGTATTCAATAATCAAATAAAAATTGTCAAAAGGCTAAATATGATCCTGGCATAAGAGCTGTTAAAGTTGCTGACAGAAAGCAAAGTGTTATACACCCAGATAAAGGCAAAATAAATGCCCCAAAAAATAGAGGTATATACTTAAATGAAATAGTTATATAAAAAGGCATTGGGGGAATTAAACTTGATACAAACCCTATTGCAAAATACAAAGCTAAAAGTAGAGCAATTGATGTTATATCAAATGCTGTTCATTTTTGCATTTTAAGACTTATTTTTTTAAAGTTGACTTTTTTTAAATATATAATCATTGTTTCAATATTTAATGTAATTATAGAAAGTGCAATAACTATTTTATTATTTACATTTAAACTATCAAAAATAATATTTAGTATTAATGAAATATTCATTAAAACAAATAATATAAAAAATAATGAAAAACAAATACTTACAGTAATATTTTTTCCTATAGGCATTTTTGCTCCCTCAGAGCCTACTTTAATAACTGAAATAATTGCTCAAACTATTAGAGCTAAAAATAGCAAGATTCTAATAGTTGATAAGCAAATTGTTAATTTAATTGTGTTTTTATTCATGAATTTCCTCCATGAAAAAAGCAGAACTTGTCTTTTAAAGGACTTCCTACGCTAGTATTAACTAGATCAGGTTCTAAGAGTATTTCTCAAGCTTTCAATAGCTACCTCTGCCTTTTTCATAATTATTTTATATTTAAATAAAAGAAAAACACATATTAAATGTGTTTTGAAAATTATTTTTCTTCTTTTGAAATATCATTATCGTCATTTTTAGCTTCTTTTATTTTGCTAACTTTTTTTGTTTTAGTTGATTCTTTTATTTGATTTGAATCTTGTTTTTGATCAGATTCTTTTATTTCATTAGAATTTTCTTTTTTACTAGTTTCTTTTGCTGAATTTTCTAAAGCTAATGCTCTAATTTTGGCAATTTCTTCTTTAAAATAAGTAATTTCTGTACCTTTTTCTAAAGCAAAACCCATCTTTTCAACATTTTCTAAAAAATACATACCAATTGTTGTTTTTTTACTAAATTTAAGCTTTTTAAGGTTTCTTTTTCCTTCTAAGTAATTAATATAAACTGCACTTTTTTCATCATCTTCAATAATTTTTGTTACCTTAGATAATCTGATTGTTTCTCCTAATGTAATTAATTTTCCTTCTTCTGTTTCAATATAAAATCATATTTGATTTGAAAAGAAAATTACCATTATAAATCATGCAGCTGATAATACAACAGAAAGTACAATAAATACTATTGTTAAAGTTTGACTTAAACTAGCATCGTTAGAAACTAATACTCCTAAATATGAAAGTAAAACTAAGATTGAAGTAAGAATTGAAATAATTTGAAAACTCAACATTGTTGAGACTAAAATTTTATTTGCAAATTTTACTTCTGATTTTGATTTTTGAAATTTAATTGTTATATATCATGATGAAATTGAAGCAAGTGGTATTATTAAAAGCAACACAACTGAAAGAACTAATAAATTATTATTTTCTAATGCAGCTAATAAATTCATAATTAGTTACCTGCTAACTGTGCTGCAACTTCTGCTGCAAAATCTGTAGTGGCTTTTTCAATACCTTCACCAACTTCAAATCTAAACATTTGAGTTAGTTTTGCTCCTTTTGATTTAACAAAATTTCCAACAGTTTGTTTTTCATCCATAACAAAACTTTGGGCTAATAAAGTAACTTCAGCAAGTTTTTTATTTAACTTACCTTTTAAGATTCCTTCAGCAACATTCTCAGGTTTTCCTGTTAAATCAGTTGTTTCTTTAATAATATGCATTTCTTGATCTTTAAAATCTTGAGGTACATCTGACTCTTCTAAATATTTTGGTGCCATAGCAGCAACATGCATACATACATTGTATGCATCTTCTTCTCCAATATTTCCATCAAATGCTAATAATACTGATATTCTTTTATTTGCATGATTGTAAATTGATAATTTTCCACCTTCAACTGCAGCAATTCTTCTTAATTCAATTTTTTCACCAATTGTTGCTGTTGCTTCTATACAAGCTTCACTAATTGTTTGTCCTGAAGCTAATTTAATTTCTAAAGCTTCTTGTAAAGTTGATGCTTTTGAGTTTAATAAAGCATTTCCAATATTTTCAATTAATGCCATAAATTTGTCGTTTTTTGAAACAAAGTCTGTTTCTGAGTTAACTTCAAATATAATTGCTCTTTTTCCATCTGTTTTAGCAAAAGAAACACCTTCTGCTGCAACTCTATCAGCTTTTTTAGCTGCCTTTGCTAAACCATTTTCTCTTAATCATACTACTGCTTCGTCAATGTCACCGTTTGTAGCTTCTAAAGCTTTTTTACAGTCCATCATTCCAGCAGAAGTCATTTCTCTTAATTCTTTAATTAATTGTGGTGTAACTGCCATTTTTCATCTCTCCTATTTTGTTTCTTCATTTTTTACTGCAGGTTTTTTATATGTAGGTCTTTCATTGTTAGAATCATTGTTTCTTGGTGTATATGGTTTTCTTTCACCATCATATTGTTTATCTTCTTTTTTCTGTGCAATAACTTTTAAATTACTTGGTTGCATTTTAATTCCTGCAGCATCAGCATAAACATCAACTATAAAATTAGTAATAATATTTACTGATTCTTGAATATCATCATTTGCAGGAATTACAAAGTCAACCATATCTGGATCAACGTTTGTATCACAAATTGCAATAACTGGTATTCTTAATTTTCTTGCTTCTTTAACTGCAATTTCATCAGTTTTTGGATCAACTACAAACATAGCTGCAGGTAATTTATGCATTTGTTTAATTCCACCTAAAGTTTTTTCTAATTTAGCTTTTTCTTTTCTAATTAAAATTTGTTCTTTTTTAGGTCTTAAATTAATTTTTCCAGTTTTTTCTTCATTTTCAATATCTCATAAAGTTTTAATTCTCAATGAAATAGTTTTCATGTTAGTTAAAGTTCCACCCAATCATCTTGAGTTAACAAAGAAGTTTCCACTTCTTAATGCAGCTTCTTTAACTGCATTTTTAGCACTTCTTTTTGTCCCAACAAAAATAATTTTTTCTTTTTTTAGTCCAATTGAAGTAACATATTTTTTAACATCTTCTAATCTTCAAATTGTTTGTTGTAAATCAATAATATGATTTTTATTTTTTGCTCCATAAATATATGGTTTCATTTTTGGATTTCAACGTTTAGTTTGGTGTCCAAATTGAGCTCCAGCATCTCATAACTGTTCTCTTGTTAAATCTTTTGCCATTTTTAAGGCCTCCTTAATTTTTATTCGTTAGTCTTCCATTATAGTTCTAAATATATCCACTCGTTTAATTAAAGTTAACAAGCACTAGGATATAAAATTCCCAAATGTGATTGCATACCCAAAATAAATATACAAACAAGTATAGTATATCATTTTTTAGAATTATATTTTAAACAAAAAATAATGCCTTTAAGCATTATCTTTAAATATGAAATTCAACTTTCTTAAGATTAATAACTAATAGATAAAATATATAGGTGTTATTATTGGTTACAATAAATTATTATTTAAAGAATATAGTCCTTAAACGAGATCTAAGAAAATGTTTTGAATTAAAACACTTTATTTATATCAATGGGAATGAAAAAAACATTTATAAATAACAGTAGAAAACTATATACATAAAAGAATAGATATAAATAGATTTACTCAACTCTACTTTTAAAAGAAGATTGCTTCATTAAGATTTTTATTTAAAAAAATCTTCATTTCTATTATGCCAAACAAATTAAATTTCAAATATTCAAGTACATTACTTCAATTATTTCCACTACTATCTGACTTAAAATTTTCAAACTTTAAGAAGAATTTATCTGATGCATTAGCATTAGTAAAAAATGTTTGTCTTATTTCTTTAGAGTCAGTGAAACTAAAGCCAAAATTATATGAAATGATATTTTCTTTGTCAAAAACATTTTTTGTTATATTTAATGCATTCAATTCTTTTTTTAAGTTTTCATTATAAAAATCACTATATCTATTTAAAAAATTATTTATAGTTTTTTGATAAACATAGTATGAAACAGTATTATATCAAAAATTATCTCAAACTCGTTTTTGGTCATAATTAATATTAAATAAATAACTATCTTGGTTTACTTTATTAGGACCTCAAACTTTTTTATAAACATTAAATAAGTTCAATGATAGATTTAGAAGTGATTCACTAATTTCATCGTTTTCACCATTTAATGAATAAGAAATAGCTAATTTAAAATCAGGAAGTTTATGCATATAAGAATTTTCTTTTTCTCCAATTTTAATAATAGGACCAATAAAATCAGCATATCCCATTGCTATTGCTAAGAGATAACTATCACTTAACTTATAATTTTCAACTTCAATACTTGTTAAAAAACTATTCAAAAACTTATTTTGAGCAATTTCATATTTTTTTCTATTTCTTTGTAAAGCTAATGAA